>JAIYAA010000319.1 GCA_027489295.1 Sphingomonadales bacterium
CGTCGAAATTGTCGGAGATCAGCGGCGACAGCGCCGCATTGCCGACAGACGCGCTAGGGATGCCGCCATTGTTGGTCGGACGCGGCGGGCCGCCCACCGTGGTGGAGGTGAACAGGTTATTGTAGTTCGGCCGCGCGATCGTCTTGCTGTACGACAGGCGGGCGAGCAGGTTGCGCTGCAGTTCGACCTGGAAATCGATCTGCGGCAGGATGTTGTCATAGGAGTGCGACTGGTCGAACTGGCTGGTGTTGGTCAGCGACACCACGACCGTGAAGTCGTTGTCCGAGACCCAGTCGAGCGCCGACGGCACCGCGACCTGCGAGATCGAGCGCGACTTGGTATGCTCGTAGCGCACGCCGGCCACCAGGCGCGCCGGTGCGTTGCCCAGTTCGCCCTTCCAGGTCACCTGGCCATAGGCCGCCCAGATGTCTTCCTTCACGCGGTTGTTGTTGTTGCCGGTGATGCCGATCGAATTGCCGCGGCCGGCATAATAGGACGACAGGATCGGATAGAGCTTCGACGCATCGCCGCGGAAGGCGATCTTCGAATCCGGGTCCGAACCCGGGTTGTACTTGTCGAACTTGCACTCGAGGCAGAACGACTTGACCAGACCGGGGGCCAGCCGCTCGACGTCGCCCGGATTGGCGATGCCCCAGTCGCCCAGCGTCTGCTGGGTGCTGACGAAGGTCTGGCGCATGTCGGTCTTGCGATAGTTCGCGCCGAACTCGAACTTGCTTTCGTTCCCCAGATCCCAGCCGAAGTCGGCGCGCAGTTCCTTGACGGTCTGCTCCTGCGTCGACTTGTTGGTACGGCCGATCTGGCTGCCGAAGGAGGTCAGGTTCAGCGGCACCGAGCCCAGCGTGATGTCCTGCTGCGGGATGCCGCCGCTATAGTCGACCGAATGCGCGGCGACCACATTGGCGCCCATGCCGACCAGCGTGGAGCTGACGCCATTGGGGTTATCCGGCAGGCTCGACGACTTCGAGATATGACCGTCGACGCGCAGCGAGAGGCTCGGCGCCAACTGCCAGTCGGCGCTCAGGCCGAAATCGGTGAGCTTGTTCTTCTGCGCGCGCGACTGCGCCTCGAAGCCCTCGTCCTTGAAACCGTTGATCGTCTCATGGAGATAGGTGGCGGTGGCGACGGTGGTGTTGCCGTCGAAACGCACCTCGTCGAACGGACGGCTGAACCAGTTGGACAGGTCCGACCGGGTCTCACGCTGGCGGTTCTGCGCATAGAGCGCGTCGGCGGTCAGCGTCAGGCTGTCGCTCGGCTTGAACTGCACCACGGCCTGGCCGTTGATGCGCTCGCGACTGCCCTCGGCATAGTGGTAGCGGCTGTCGTTCGGGATGGCGACGAGCTGGCTGGTGTTGCTCGGCGCGTTCTTGACGATCGTGCAGCTCGAACTCAGCGTCGTCTGGCTCGCCGGGCACACCGTGTTGTTGCGGGTGAAACCGCCGGTGACGAAGCTGCTGTACGGAACGATGTTCCAGTCGTTCGACGTCGCTGCAATCGAGGTGAAGTTGCGCTTCTGATAGCTGCCGAACAGTTCGACACCGAAGCGCTGGTCTGCATCGCTCCAGCCGACCACGCCGGAGAATTCCGGCGTAATCTTCGAACCGCAATCGATGCAGCCGTCGACGCTGGTGTCGTACACGGCCTTGGCGCCCACACTCCCGTTCAGGCCCGGCTTGCTGCCATTGTCCAGCGGGCGACGGGTGACGACGTTGATCGTCGCGCCGATGCCGCCCGACGGCACCGCCGCGCGACCGGTCTTGTAGACCTCGAGCGTGCGAACGCCCTCGGTCGCTAGGTTGGAGAAGTCGAACGAGCGGGTGGTGCCCTGCGCGCCGTCCGCATTCTGGTCACCGCCGACCACCGCGATCGCCGCCGAGGCGAGCTGGCGGCCGTTCAGCGTTACCAGGTTGTACTGCGGGCCGAAGCCGCGGACGGTGACCTGCGAGCCTTCGCCGTTGGTGCGGTTGATCGACACACCCGGAATGCGCTGGAGCGATTCCGCCAGGTTGGTATCCGGGAACTTGCCGATGTCTTCGGCCGAAATCGCGTCGACGATGCCCGGTGCTTCGCGCTTGATGGCGATCGAGCGCTCAAGCGACGCGCGAATGCCCGTGACGACGATTTCTTCGCCCTGCGCGGACTGTTGTGCTGCGGTACCGCCGCTGGCAACGTTGTCGGTCTGTGCTTGTGCAATCGTTGGTACGATCATGCACACCGCCACGGCCATCATCGAAGCCGAGCGCGACAATGCAATAGAACGTGATACGCCCTTCATGTCCCCTCCTCTGCCGACATTCTTCCGTCGGAAACGTTTTTTGTTGCGAGCGCCCGATGCACTCACCCCGGCGATACCGCTACCAGCAGCAGCAACATTGTCAACGCGTGAAACATGAAGCTGTTAGACAGCTTTGATTTTGTGGCCATGTGTGTTCTGGATGTAACAGCGCGAAATTGACTTGCGCAGGACTCCCTCTTCGCCGCAAAACTGTTGCAGCGCAGCAAATCTGTTGGACTGAAAAGGATTGCACGCCCGCCGGCGCGCGCGTCACTATTGGTAGGTGCGTGCGAGCAGGCGCCGCGCCTGTTCGAGGTGCGGCCGATCAATCATCCGCCCGTCGAGCTTGAGGGCACCGGCCTCCGGATTTGCGACAAAGGCATCGACGATCGCCTGCGCTGCGGCAACCTCTGCATCGCTGGGCGTGAAACCCGTGTTGATCGGCTCGATCTGCGCGGGATGGATCGCCAGCATGCCGGTAAAGCCATCGCGCCTGCCACGCGCGACATAGCCGGCAAGCCCCTCGGCATCGGCGATGTCGGGATAGACAGTCTCGATCGCCGCCACGCCGGCGGCGTGGGCAGCAAACAAGGCGAGCGACCGCACCATGGCAAAGGGCGCGGTGTAGCCGCCATCGGCTTCGCGCGCGCTCGTCGCCCCCATGGCGGCCGGCAGGTCCTCGGCGCCCCAGGTGAGGCCGGCGAGATGCGCGGCAACTTCGCCGTAGCTGCCGAGCTGGAACAGCGCAGCGGGGGTCTCGGTGGCGATCGGCAGGATCGGCGGGCAGGCCGCCCCGGCCTGCGCCACGCGTGCGACCAGCGTACGGACCGCCGCCGCGCCATCCGCCTTGGGCAGCACCAGCCCGGCGGGGCGGCACGCGGCAATGGCGGCAAGGTCTTCGGCGATCGCGGGCGTGGCGAGCGGGTTGACGCGCACGAAGCACGGCGTTCCCGGCATATCGGCCAGCCACTCGGCGATCGCCTCCCGCGCGTAAAGTTTGCGCTCCGCCACCACCGAATCTTCGAGGTCCAGGATCAGCGCATCCGCGCCGCTCGCCGCCGCCTTGGCGAAGCGCTCCGGCCGATCGCCGGGCACGAACAGAAGCGACCGCAGCCGCATGACCTTTCCCTCCCCTGTTTCGCTTCCCATGGCAGCATCGCGGCTGCTTGCCAATCGCTTCGCTTGCGCTGCCGGGCCGATCGCCGTAGCCTTGCCACCGGTGTCAGAATAAACAAGGAGAGGATGGATGCGCATCAGCCGCAGAGGGGCGTTCGGTGCGGCGTTGGCAGGCTGGGCCGCCAGCCACGCCGCCGGTGCGGAGGCCGCAGCCGTCCAGGCGACCGCCAGGCCCGACTGGCAACGGGGCTTCGACAACCAGCGCATCGCCGATCGGGGCGATGGCACCTTCCTCAATCCCCTGCTCGCCGGCGACCGGCCCGATCCGGCGATCCTCAAGGACGGCGCCGACTATTATATGACCTTCTCGAGCTTCGATTCCTATCCGGGGCTGACGATCTGGCATTCGCGCGACCTGGTGAACTGGCAGCCGCGCAAGGCAGCGCTCAACCGCAACATCGGCTCGGTCTGGGCGGTGAGCCTCGACAAGCATGCCGGCCGCTACTTCCTCTACGTGCCGGTCAAGGCCAAGCCGAACGATATCTACGTGCTCTCGGCCGACCACATCGACGGGCCGTGGAGCGACCCGGTGCCGCTGGGGCTGCACGACCATATCGATCCGTGCCATGCGGTCGGCGAAGATGGCTCCCGCTGGCTGTTCCTTTCCGGCGGCGACCGGGTGCGGCTGGCGGCCGATGGGCTTTCGGTCGCAGGGCCGGTCGAGCATGTCTACGATCCCTGGCACTATCCCGAGGACTGGGTGGTGGAGGGGTTTTCGCCCGAGGGCCCCAAGATCCACCGCCACGGCGGCTGGTTCTACATGATCACCGCAGTGGGCGGGACTGCAGGGCCACCGACCGGGCACATGGTAATCGCCGCGCGCGCGCGATCGATCCATGGCCCCTGGGAGAACTGCCCGGCAAATCCGTTGGTGCGCACCCGCAGCAACGACGAGAAATGGTGGTCGCGCGGCCATGCCTCGCTGGTCGAGGCGCCGGACGGCAGCTGGTGGTCGGTCTATCACGGCTATGAGAACGGCTATTGGACGCTCGGCCGGCAGGCGCTGCTCGATCCGATCGAATGGACGGCCGACGGCTGGTTCAGGATGAAGGGCGGCGATCTCTCCCGCCCTCTGCCCAAGCCGCGCGGCGGCAGCGCCGTGCCGCATGGGCAGCGCCTGTCGGACAGCTTCGAGCGGCTCGACCTCGGCAGCAAATGGAACTTCTTCCGCCCTTCCCCCGACGAAGCGAGCCGGGTAAGAGTGGCGGCCGGCGCGCTGGTGCTACAGGCACACGGGACGGCGCCCAGCAACTCCTCCCCGCTGATGCTGATTGCGGGTGACCAGGCCTATCAGTTCGAGTGCGATGTCGAGTTGGGAGAGGGCACCACCGCCGGCCTGCTGCTGTTCTACGACGACAAGCTCTATTGCGGGCTGGGCTTCGACGAGAAGCGCTTCGTCACCCACCAATATGGCATGGAGCGCGGCCGCCCCGCCAACCCGCTCGGGCGCCGGATGCGCCTGAGGGTGACGAA
>JAIYAA010000400.1 GCA_027489295.1 Sphingomonadales bacterium
ATGATGTACGGCCAGAGCCGCATCTTCTTCGTGATGGCGCGCGACGGACTGCTGCCGCGCGCGCTGGCCAAGGTCTCGCCGCGGACCGGCGCGCCGGTGCTGGTGACCGGCATCACCGGTCTGTTCGTCGCTGCCGTCGCCGGCTTCCTGCGGCTCGACGAGATCGCCGAGCTCGCCAATGCCGGCACGCTGATCGCGTTCATTGCGGTGGGCGTGTGCATGATGCTGCTGCGCCGCCGCGCGCCCGATGCGCCGCGCATCTTCCGCTGCCCGCAGCCTTATGTGGTCGGCACGCTGGCGGTGCTCGGCTGCCTCTATCTGCTCTTCTCGTTGCCGGAGAAGACGCTGGTGCGCTTCCTGCTCTGGAACGTCGCGGGGCTTGCCGTCTACTTCCTCTACGGCCGCGCCCGCAGCGTGCTGGCGCGCGGCTGAGGCTCAGCCGTTCAGCTGGCGGCGGAGATCGGTGAGGGTGCCTTCGATATGGGCGCGGACCAGCACCCGCGCCTGCTCGGCATCGGCGCTTTCCCAGGCGGCCATCAGCCCGGCATGTTCCAGATGCGCCCGATCCTCGCGACCGGCGGGCTCGAGATGCTTGTGGACATAGCGCTCGGACAGGATCTGCAGCCGCTCGACCAGCTGGGTGGTGAGCAGTCGCCCGCCGGGGCGGACCAGCGCCATGTGGAACTCGCGGTTGCGCGCGGCCACTTCGTCGAGATGCTCGCCGGCGGCGAGGTCGAGCGCGGCCAGCGCGTCCTGCGCGGCGGCGCGATCGGCATCGGTGGCGGAGAGCGCACCCGCAGCGACGGCATCGGGCTCGATCGCCAGCCGCAGCGCGAAGATCTCCTCCGCCTCGCCCGACGACATCGCGCGGACGAAATAGCCGCGGTTCGCCTGGCCGATCAGCAGCCCTTCCTGCTCGAGCCGCGCCAGTGCCTCGCGCAGCGGGATCTTGCTGACGCCCAGCTGGTTGGCCAGCGCATCCTGCCGGATCGCCTGATCCACCGGCAGCTTGCCGGAGACGATCTGCTCGCGAACGATCGTGAAAATCTGTTCCGAAAGGGTGCGGACGACGATGCTCATCTGCGAGACTTTCCTTGAGAAGGATCGGGATACGGAGGCCATGCCTGCCCGTCGATCGGCAAGCGACTTCTAACGCGGGGGCCTCAAAATACGGTATACCTGGACCACAAACTCGGCAAGGCGAAGTTGATGCAGCGCAATATAGTGGTGATCGGTGGCGGTGTCATGGGGCTGGCGAGCGCGCTGGCGCTGGCCCGTGCCGGCTGGCGGGTACGGCTGGTCGATGCCGATCCCGATCGCCAGGCCGCGTCCTGGGGCAATGCCGGCCACATCGCGATCGAGCAGGTCGCGCCGCTGGCCTCCTGGGCGACCGTGCGCAGCCTGCCGCGCCGACGCTTCGGGGCAGGGGGTGCGGTGGCACTGCCACCCGCGGCATGGCGGCACTGGCTTCCCTTCGGGCTGCGCCTGCTCGGCGCCGCGCGGCCGGACGTGTTTGCGCGGGGGCAGGCGGCGCTGTCTGGTCTGCTCGCCGAGGCGATGCCCGCCTGGCAGCGGCTCGCCGCCGATATCGACATGCCGGCGCTGTTGCGCGGGGAGGGGCATCTGGTCGCCTGGCACGGCGCCGCAGCGGCGGAGAAAGGCAGGCGCGCCTGGGCCGCGGCCGACATCGGCACCGCAAGCTTCCGCGATACCACGCCCGCCGAACGCCTGCAGTTGCCGGGTACGCCGGTCGCGGGCGCGATCCGCTTCACCAACACCGCGCAGATTGCCGATCTGGGAGAACTGGACCGGGCGCTGCGCGCGGCGCTGGTCGCCGCCGGGGGCACGATCCTGCCGGGCCGCGCGCGCCTTTCCTTCGCCGGCGGGGAAGCCCGGGTCTCGGTCGACGACGTGCCGCTGGCGCAGGTCGACGAGCTGCTGGTTACCGCGGGGGTCGCCTCGGGGCGATTGCTGGCGCCGCTCGGCCACCGCGTGCCGATCATCGCCGAGCGCGGCTATCATATCCGCGCGACCGACCATGACTGGCCTGCCGATCTGCCGCCGCTGGCGTTCGAGGATCGTTCGATGATCGTCACCCGCTATGCGGGGTGCGTGCAGGCGGCGAGTTTCGTGGAGTTCGCCGATATCGATACGCCGCCCGATCCTGCGAAGTGGGAACGGCTCGAGGCGCATGTCGCCGCACTCGGCCTGCCGCTGCGGCCGCCCTTCACCCGCTGGATGGGCGCGCGGCCGACGCTGCCCGACTATCTGCCGGCGATCGGCCGGAGTGCCCGTGCGGGCAACCTGCTCTATGCCTTTGGGCACCAGCATCTCGGCCTGACCCTGGCGGCGGTAACCGCCGACAGCGTTGCGGCGCTCGCCGACGGACGGCGCGCCGCGATCGACCTCACGCCCTTCGGCCTCCACCGTTTCGAAGCATAAGGAAGACAATATGACCATCGGCGGATCCACTGCGGAACGCGAAGTCGCAGCGCTTGCCCCCTGGGCGGAGCGCGCGCCCGCGATCCCCCTCGCCGAGCGCCGCGATCGCCTCGCGCGCGTGCGCGAGCGCATGGACAAGATGGGCGCGCAGGCGCTGCTGGTGAATGCCGGCATGTCGCTGCGCTATTTTGCAGGGGTGCCCTGGGGGGCGACCGAGCGGCTGGTCGCGATGCTGCTGCCGCTCCACGGCGAACCGATCATGATCTGCCCGCGCTTCGAACTCGGCTCGCTCACCGCGGACATGGCGTTCGCGGCCGACATGCGGCTGTGGGAGGAAGACGAGGATCCGTTCGCGCTGGTCGCCGGTGCGCTGAACGGCGTGACCACGCTCGCGATCGATCCCGCGCTGCCCTTTCAGATGGCCGAGCGCCTGCGCCGCGCGGCACCCGGCGTCACGCTGGTCGACGGCGCGCCTGCCATCGACGGCTGCCGGATGCGCAAGTCGCCCGCCGAGATCGCGTTGATGCAGCAGGCCAAGGACATGACGCTCGCGGTGCACCACGCCGCCGCCCGCATCCTCGAACCCGGCATCACGAGCGGTGCGGTGAAGCGCTTCATCGATCAGGCGCACCGCGCGCTGGGGGCGACAGGCTCCACCTTCTGCATCGTCCAGTTCGGTCACGCCACGGCCTTTCCTCATGGCCTGCCCGGCGAGCAGGCGCTGGAGGAGGGGCAGCTCGTGCTGATCGACACCGGCTGTACGGTCGAGGGCTATCACTCGGACATCACCCGCACCTACGCGTTCGGCCGTGTCTCGGACGAGCAACGGTCTATCTGGTCGCTGGAGAAGGAAGCGCAGGCTGCTGCCTTCGCCGCGGCGGAACTGGGCGCGCCGTGCGAGCAGGTCGACGCCGCGGCGCGCGTCGTGCTCGAGCAGGCGGGGCTGGGGCCAGACTATCGTCTGCCGGGTCTGCCGCATCGCACCGGCCATGGCATCGGCCTGTCGATCCACGAGCCCGCCTATCTGGTGCGCGGCGACCGGACACCGCTCGATGTCGGCATGTGCTTCTCGAACGAGCCGATGATCGTCGTCCCCGATCGCTTCGGCATTCGCCTGGAGGACCATTTCCACATGACCGAATCCGGTCCGCGCTGGTTCACGGCGCCGCAGGCAGCGATCGATCGGCTCGCCTGACGCCTCGATTCTCCGGATTCGGGGCCGGATTCGGTCCGATTCGCCAGTGATTCGGCGCGCATGGTCATCGAACGGTCATTCGCGCCGAGGCTGGTGCCTCGACTAAACATCGCAATATCAACGATTTAAAGGTTCGTTCCCGGGAAAACGACACAAAATTGCAAAACGGTGTTGACGGTCCGGGCGACCGGGCATAGAAGCCACTCCACCGACGCGGTGCTCTTCACTGAGGCAGCGGCGGTCACCGAAATTCAGGCGCAGCGGCCGCCCCGGAAAAAGGGGAAAGGCGCAGCGTCGATTTTTGTCGCTCTTTGACATTGTTGGTTTAGATGAAGGGACATGTGGGCGGCGGCTCCGGGTCTGGCAACTTCTAGGTGCCAGGAGCTCGGTTAAAGCCAAGCCGTTTCGCATAGTCCTTTACACGTTTCCATACGTGGAAGCTGTTCTGCCGGGTTCGCCTGGTGGGATGGTTTCACAAAGATGTGCAGGAACGGCTCCTAGAAATGAGCTGCTGCATGGTCGCACATTCCGGCGGCTATGCGGTGGAACATCAAACTTGAGAGTTTGATCCTGGCTCAGAACGAACGCTGGCGGCATGC
>JAIYAA010000082.1 GCA_027489295.1 Sphingomonadales bacterium
GTGATTTCGCGGCTGAGCTTGGAGAACATCGCCGAGCGCTTCTTATCCTGCGCGCCCTTGCGGTGCATGATGTTCTTGAATTTGGAATGGCCTGCCATGGTGAACCCGAACTGCCTGCGATTGGGATTAGGAGGAAGCGCTCGCCTTAGCGCGGTTGGCCGGCGAGCGCCATCAGCGCGGGCTTAGATGCCCAGTGCCTGCTTGTAGGTTTCGAGCAGCATCTCGGCCTCTTCGCGGTGGTGCTTTTCCATCCGGCGGAGGCGCACGATGGTGCGCATCGTCTTGACGTCGAACCCGGTCGACTTGGCTTCGGCATAGACATCCTTGATGTCGTCGGCGATGCCCTTCTTCTCCTCTTCGAGACGCTCGACACGCTCGATCAGGAGGCGGAGCTGCTCGGCGGAAATATTATCGGACATGGGTATTCTAGCTCCTGAAGCATGAGATCGGACGGCGCAGGCCGCGCGAGGGTCGCGCCGGCCGGGTCGTCCGAAGGGAATATGGAATCAGGCGGGCCCTGTACGCCAGCCTGCGCCCGCGCTCAACCTCAGTCCGCGGGGAAGGCCTGCCGCCGTCCGCCCAGCTTGTGGACCACACCGGCGCGCACCACCGTATCGACCCGCTCCAGCACCGTCACGTCCTGCAGCGGATCGCCCGAGACCGCGATCAGGTCGGCCGCCTTGCCCGGTTCGAGCGAGCCGAGCTGGTCCTTGCGGCCCAGCGCATCGGCGGCATCGAGCGTCGCCGCGCGAATCGCACCCGCCGGCGTGAGCCCTGCCCGGACCAGCAGCGCGAACTCCCGGGCATTCTCGCCGTGCCGCGACACGCCGGTATCGGTACCGAACGCGACCTTCACCCCGGCCTTGATCGCCTTCGCATGGCTTACCGCGGCCGCCGCAGCGGCCGCCTCCGCCTTGGGGATGGTCGCGGGCGGCAGCTTGCCGGCGCGGGCGTTGGCGAGCGCGGTGACCGGGGCGATCATCGTCGGCACCAGCCAGGTGCCGCGCGCCTTCATCGCGGCGATGGTCGCGTCGTCGAGAAAGCTGCCATGCTCGATCGAATCAGCGCCGGCCTCCACCGCGCCGCGCACGCCTTCGGCGGCATGGGCGTGCACCGCCACGCGCCGGCCAAAGGCATGCGCCGTCTCGACGATGGCCTTCATCTCCTCGTCGGTCATCTGCTTGCCGAGGCCGCCGGCGACATTGGAGAGCACGCCCCCGGTCGCCGCGAACTTGATCACCTGCGCGCCCAGCCCGATCTGCTGGCGTACCGCGCGGCGGCAATCGTCCGCGCCGTTGCAGGTGTTGATCTGGCGGTGCGCCACCGTCTCGGCGAAGTCCGCGCCCAGCCCGTTGGTGCCGTCGCCGTGCCCGCCCGAGACCGAGATCATGCGCCCGGCATTGACGATCCGCGGGCCCGCGATCGCACCGCGCTCCACCGCATCGCGCAACGCCCGAATCGCGCGCGGATTGCTGCCGAGATCGCGGACCGTGGTGAAGCCGGCCTCCAGATCGCGGCGCGCATCCTCGATGCCGATGACGAATTCGTCGGCCTCGTCCTCGGTAAGCGCGTTCATCCGTTCCTTTACCGGATCGCCTTCGGAGAACAGGTGGACATGCAGGTCGATGAGACCCGGCAGCACGAACTTGTCACGCAGATCGAGCAGCTTCGCGCCCGCTTCCGGCGCCACGAATCCGTCGCGGATCTCGGCGACCTTGCCGTCGCGCAGGATGATCGTGCTGGCGCCGCGCGGCGCCTGGCCGGGCCTGTCGAGCAGCCGCCCGGCCTGGACATAGGTGACGCTGGCGGGGGATTGCGCCCAGGCCGGTAGGGCCACGGTGCCCGCCAGTGCGGCCAGCAACAGCGTCTTCATGCGCATTCTCCCCCTGTCGCGCCCCCGGCTCAGGCGTGGGGGTCGGTCATGCTGGGAGGATCACTGGCCGGGAAGGACTCGTCAAGCGCCTCGTCGAGCTCCGCGTCGTCGCGGCCCTCATTCTTCTTCAGGCTCTCCTCCATCCGCGCCAGCTGCTCGGGGGTCGCCTCGCCCTGATACTTCGCCTTCCACGCGGACTGGTCCATGCCATACACTATTTTGCGCGCGTCGGCCTTGGCGATCGATGGGTCGGCTTCGTGGATCCAGTCGCCCAGACAGTTCCGGCAAAAGCCGGAAAGCCCCATCAGATCAATGTTCTGCGCATCGTGGCGGTGGCGCAGATGGCGCACCAGCCGGCGGAACGCCTTGGCCGCGGTTGCATCGTCCAGGCGATCTAGTTCATCCATTCGGCACCTCCGGAGTTGATGTTAACGCATTTGGGACTAGAGGCGGGCAGGCACAAGCCGAGGAAGACAACGATGACACAGGCGATCTCCCCCCGCTCGCGCAAGGTGCGCGTTCTGGCAACGCTGGGCCCTGCCAGCGCCTCCCCCGAAATGATCGAGAAGCTGTTCCGGGCTGGCGCCGACGCGTTTCGCATCAACATGAGCCACGGCGACCAGGCCTCGAAGATCCCCCTCTTCGAAGCCATCCGCGCGATGGAAAAGACCACCGGCCGCCCGACCACCATCCTGGCCGACCTTCAGGGGCCGAAGCTGCGCGTCGGCAAGTTCGCCGACGGCAAGGTGATGCTGGTCACCGGTCACCAGTTCACGCTCGACCGCGATCCCACGCCGGGCGACGCGACTCGCGTCGAACTGCCGCACCGCGAGATCTTCGAGGCGGCGCACGCCGATGCCCGCCTGCTGCTCGATGACGGCAAGCTGGTGCTGCGCGTGACCGACGCGACGCCCGACCGGTTGACCACGATCGTCGAGGTCGGCGGCCCGCTGTCGAACAACAAGGGCCTCAACGTCCCCGACATGGTGCTGCCGCTGGCCGCGCTCACCGAGAAGGACCGCAGCGACCTGAGCTTCGCGGTCGAGCAGGGCGCCGACTGGATCGCGCTCAGCTTCGTCCAGCGCCCCGAGGATCTGATGGAAGCCCGTCGCCTGATCGGCGGCAAGGCCGCCCTGCTCGCCAAGATCGAGAAGCCCTCGGCCATCGCCCGCCTCGAGGAGATCCTCGAGCAGTGCGACGGCGTGATGGTCGCCCGCGGCGATCTGGGCGTCGAGCTGCCGCCGCAGACCGTGCCGCCGCTGCAGAAGCGCATCGTCGAATCGGCGCGCCGCCTGGGCCGCCCGGTGATCGTCGCGACGCAGATGCTCGAATCGATGATCGAGAGCCCCTCGCCCACCCGCGCCGAAGTGTCGGACGTGGCGACCGCGGTGTATGACGGCGCCGACGCGATCATGCTCTCGGCCGAAAGCGCCGCGGGCAAGTGGCCGGTCGAATCGGTGTCGATGATGAACTCGATCGCCGATGCGGTGGAGCGCGACCCGGCGCATGGCGACCGCGTCCACTTCACCGTCACCAAGCCCGATCCGACCACCGCCGACGCGCTGGCCGAAGCGGCGAAGAACATCGCCGCGACCGTTTCGGCCTCGGCGATCATCTGCTTCACCAGCTCGGGCTCGACCGCGCGCCGCATCGCTCGCGAGCGGCCGCTGCTGCCTATCCTGGTGCTGACCCCGGAGCGTGACACCGCGCGCCGGCTGGGCCTGTTGTGGGGCACCCACGCGGTGCAGACGCGCGACGTCGATTCGTTCGAGGAAATGGTCGCCAAGGCCAAGCGCATGGCGCTGCGCCACGGCATCGCCAAGGCGGGTGACCGCGTGATCGTCTGCGCCGGCGTGCCGTTCAAGACGCCGGGGTCGACCAACGTGCTGCACGTCGTCACCATCGTCGGCGACGAGCTGACCAACTACCAGGGTTCCGAAGGGAACTGAGCCAAACGCCCCCTCCCGCCCCGGCGGGAGGGGGTGCTAGCCCCGCCCCATGCGCATCGCCGCGCCGGCAACGACGGGGCAGCCCGCCACCAGCACCAGGCTGATCGCCGCGAGCAGCTTGATCGCGCCCGGCTCGCCACCGCTCGCGCCCGCGCCGAAGATCAGCAGCGGCACCGCGAAGGGCAGCATCACCAGCCCCGCCAGCGCCCCTGCGCCGCGCAGCCCCGCCACCAGCGCCGCGGTCGCCACGCCCAGCGCCGCCAGCCCCGGCGTGCCGATCGCCAGCCCCAGCAGGATCGTCGCCAGCGCAGGGCCGGGCACGTGCAGCAGCGCCGCCGCGACGCAGGTCGCCGCGAGCAGCGCGGGGCCGAAGCCCAGCCAGTGCCCCAGCATCTTCGCCGCCGCGATGCCGGTATCGGAATATCCCCGCACCACCAGCTGATCCAGCACGCCGCTTTCGGCATCGGGCGTCACCAGCCGCTCGACCGGCAGCAGCGCCGCGAGCAGCGCCGCCGCCCAGATCACGCCGCCGCCGATCCGCGCGAGCAGCCGCCCGTCCGGGCCCACCGCAAAGGGAAACAGGATCGCGACCAGCAGGAAAAAGACGATCGGCAGCACCAGTCCGCCGCTGCTCCACGCGCGCCGCAACTCGCGCCACACCAGCGCGATCACAGCCGGATCTCCTGCGCATCCGGCAGCGCGATCGGCTGGTGGGTGGCGACCAGCACAATGCCGCCGCCCGCCCGGTGCGCGGCGATCCGCGCCTCCAGCATCGCGACCGAGGCGGTGTCGAGGCCGTTGCCGGGCTCGTCGAGCAGCCACACCGGCGCCCCGCTCGCAAGCACGCGGGCAAAGGCCGCGCGCCGCCGCTGGCCGGTGGACAGCAGCCGCACCGGCACCTCGGCGATGTCCGCCAGCCCCACCGCGTCCAGCGCCGCGGCGACGGCAGCCCCGCGTCCGTCGAGCCCCGCCCAGAAGCCGAGAGCCCCCGCCAGCGTCCGCTCCGCATCCAGTGCTGCGGTTTCGCTCAGCAGCGCGCGCCCCCCCTCCCCCGTCACCCGGCCGCCCAGCGGCGCGAGCAGCCCGGCGGCGATGCGGATCAGGCTGGATTTGCCCACGCCATTGGGGCCGAGCACCAGCCCCGCCGCACCCGGCCCCAGCGCGAAGCCGAGCCCTTCGAACAGGATCCGCCCGCCGCGCAGGCAGGTGACGTCGTCAAAGGCCAGGCCGGGGCTCAATCGGCGGCGTCTTCCAGCGCGTGCATGGCGTCGTCGGACAGGCCGAAATGGTGACCCACCTCGTGCACCACGACATGGCTGACCAGCAGATCGAGCGATTCGCCGGTCTCCACCCATTCGTCGAGGATCGCGCGGCGATAGAGGTGGATGCGGTCGGGCAATCCGCCCGAATCGAACGCCGATTTCTCGCCGATCGGGCGGCCGTGATAGAGGCCGCTCAGCGCGAACGGATCGTCGATGCCGAGCGCGTCGAGCGTCTCCTCGTCAGCAAACTCCTCCACCAGCAGCACCACATCGGCGAGATGGACCTGGAAGGGCTCCGGGATGCGGGCCAGCGCGGCGCGCGCCAGCTGCTCGATCTGGGCGGCATCGGGGGCGTAGCTTGGCGCTTGCTTGGGCATGGCCGAATGCATAGGCGGAGCGGCAGACACCGCACAAGGAGAGGATGCCATGGTAGCGCGCTTGACCGACGGACTGCGCGAGGAATCGCTCGCCGGCCTGCCCGGCTGGAGCTACGAGCCCGGCCGCGACGCGATCACGCGCCGCTTCCTGTTCGCCGATTTCGGCGAGGCCTTCGCCTTCATGACCCGCGTCGCGCTGATCGCCGAGAAGGCGGACCACCATCCCGAATGGTCCAACGTGTGGAACCGGGTGGACGTGCTGCTGACCACCCATGATGCCGGCGGCCTCTCGACCCGCGACATCCAGCTGGCCACCGCGATAGACGCGCTGGTCAAGCGCTAACCTATCCCCCGGCCGGCGGGAGCCTAGTCCCCGGCGTCGGGGCGGTCGTACAGGTCCCAGCGATGCTCGCCGGTCACCGTGTCGGCATAGGGCCGGCCGGTGGCATCGCGGCTGGGGATATACCGGAAGCGCTTGCGGATCAGCGTGCAGGTCGTCTCGTCGAGATCGCGATTGCCGCTGCTGCGGGTGACGGTGCAGTCGGTCACCCGGCCCTTCACGCCGACGACGAAGCGCAGCCCCACCGTCCCGCTCGCCCCGGCGTCGAACGCGGCGCGCGGATAATCGGCATCGGTGATCCGCCCGCCGATCCAGTGCAGCGGCTCCCCGCCGCCGCCGCCCGGGCCGTTGCCGCGCCCGCCGCTGCCGGTCCCCTCGCCCGCGCCGCCCGCGCCCGTCCCCGGCCCCGCCACCGGCGCGGCACCCGAGCTGGAATCGCGCGCGGTCGCCGGCATCGGTGCCGTCACCAGCGGCGGCGGTTGCAGGACGATCGGGGGTGGCGGCGCGACAACCTCGGTCGCCTTGGACACGCGGTTGGGCGGTGCGGCGGCTCCCTCGGCCTTCGGGGCGGCACGGCGCTTCGCGGGTTCGGGCACGGGTGGCGGGGGCGGAGGCGGCACGTCGAAGCGCAGCAGGCTGGCGTCCGGGTCCGGGCGGACCACCGTCTGCGCGCGCAGACCGGCGAACAGCAGCGCGGCCAGCAGCGCCTCGACGGCGATCGCCGCGGCAGCCCCGCGCACCCGGGAGCGCGCGCGATTCATCGGCTGCCCCACGATCGTTGCGGGTTCATGCAACCGAAATGTGGCATGGCACATTGATACGCATCGAACACGAACCGAAGATGGGGTCCGACCATGCGTAAGACAATCGCCGCGCTCAGTGCTCTCGCTCTGGTCCTGCCGGTGGCCATGCCGATCACCGCGGCAAGCGCCCAGCAGCGCTACGAGGGCAAGTCCAGCTCGAGCCGCGGCTATCGCTATGTGAAGAAGTGCCGCAAGTCGAAGGGCCATACCGGCCTGATCGCGGGCGGCGTGGCGGGTGCGCTCGCCGGTCCGTCGGTGGTCGGTGGCGGCCTGCTCGGCGCTGCCGCCGGCGGCGTCGCCGGTGCGCTGGGCGGCCGTGCGATCGATCGCACCATCACCGCCAAGGACCGCTGCTACTATGTGAAGGTTCGCCGCTGAGCCGACATGGGGGGCGGGGTTCGCCCCGCCCCTTTCCAATCGCGCCTGCATCGGCCAGAAACCGGCCAATCGCGGCTCTTGGGCCGCCCAGAGATGCAGGAACACCGCGTATGTCCAGCTATGCCGATCGTCTGAACGCGCTGCGTGCGCAGCTTGCGCAGGATGCGCTCGACGGCTTCGTCGTGCCGCTCACCGACGAGCACATGTCCGAATATGTGGGCGAATACGCCCAGCGCCTCGCCTGGCTCACCGGCTTCCAGGGCTCGGCCGGGACTGCCGTGGTGCTGCCGCAGGAAGCGGCGATCTTCACCGACGGGCGCTATACGCTGCAGGTCCGCCAGCAGGTCTCGCACGAGCATTGGGACTATGTCGGCGTTCCCGCCACCAGCGTCGCCGACTGGCTCGGCGCCCATGCCCCGAATGGCGGCCGCATCGGCTATGATCCCTGGCTGCACACCCGCGCCTGGGTGGAGGAAGCCCGCAAGGCGCTCGCCGAGAAGGGCGCGACGCTCGTCGCCGTCACCCGCAACCCGATCGACGCGGTCTGGGCCGACCAGCCCAGCCCCTCCGACGCCCCGCTGGCGGTGCTCGACGAGGTGCTGGCCGGCAAGTCCTCCGCCGCCAAGCGCGCCGAGATCGCCGACTGGCTGCAGGCCCGCCATGCCGATGCGGTGGTGATCGCCGCACTCGATTCGATCGCCTGGACCTTCAACGTCCGCGGCGACGACGTGACCCACACGCCCGTCGCGCTCGCCTATACCGTGATCCATGCCGACGGCACCGCCGACCTGTTCGTGGCGCCCGAGAAGGTGACCGACGCGGTGCGCCAGCATCTCGGCAACGCGGTGCGCATCCAGGACCGCGCCGCCTTCGCACCGGCGCTGGGCGGCTTTGCCGGCAAGCGCGTCATCGCGGACCCGGGCACCGCGGTGTCGGCGATCTTCGACGGGCTGGAGGCCGGCGGCGCCACCGTGGTCGCGCTGCGCGATCCGGTGATCCTCGCCAAGGCGATCAAGAACCCCGCCGAGGTCGCCGGCCACAAGGCCGCCCAGGCGCGCGACGGCGCCGCACTCAGCCGCTTCCTGAAGTGGTTCGAGGCAACCGCACCGCAGGGTGGGCTGACGGAGATGTCCGTCGCCGACAAGCTGCGCGCCTTCCGCGAGGAAACCGGCAAGCTGAAGGACCTGTCGTTCGACACCATCTCCGCCACCGGCCCCAACGGCGCGATCCCGCACTACAAGGTCACCGAGGAATCGAGCCTGCCGATCGAGCGCGGCCAGCTGTTCCTGATCGATTCGGGCGGGCAATATGGCGACGGGACGACGGACGTCACCCGTGTCATGCCGGTCGGCGAGGCGAGCCATGAGATGAAGGACCGCTTCACTCGCGTGCTCAAGGGCCATATCGCCATCGCCACCGCGATCTTCCCGGACGGCACCACCGGCGCGCAGATCGACGGCTTCGCGCGGCGCCCGCTCTGGGAAGCGGGTCTCGACTTCGCGCACGGCACCGGCCACGGCGTCGGCGCCTATCTGTCGGTGCACGAGGGCCCGCAGCGCATCGCCCCGCCCTCCTATCCGGGCGGGCAGGCGCTGGAGCCGCTGCGCGCCGGCATGTTCCTCTCGAACGAGCCGGGCTATTACAAGGCCGGCGAATACGGCATCCGCATCGAGAACCTCGTGCATATCGTCACGCAGGAAATCCCCGGCGGCGACCGGCCGATGCTGGCGTTCGAGACGCTCACCTTCGCGCCGATCGAGCGCAGCCTGATCCTGCCCGAGCTGCTGAGCGCGGAAGAGCGCGCCTGGCTGGATGCGTACCATGCCGAGGTGCTGGCGATCGTCGGCCCGCAGCTGGACGGCGACGAGCGCGCCTGGCTCGAGGCGAAGTGCGCGCCGATCGGGTGAGCTGAAGATCCTCCCCGGCGCGGGGAGGATCTCGTCACTCCGGCGATTCGGGGCCGGGTTCGCCGCCCTGCCCCGCGGCTTCCACCTTCGCCTCGCGCGCCTGCGCTTTCCGCCGCCGCAGGTTTTCACGCAGTTTTTCGGCCAGACGAGCCTGCTTATCCACATCCTTCATGCGAAAAGCGATAAACCTTCGTGATGCGGGTTGACAATCACGGGCCCCCAAGCAAATAGGCCCCTCCCGCACGGCGCTGGTCGCCGCGGTTGGAAAACAGTGCTGCCGTAGCTCAGTGGTAGAGCGCATCCTTGGTAAGGCTGAGGTCGCGAGTTCAATCCTCGCCGGCAGCACCATTTTCCCCTTCTGACAGAAGA
>JAIYAA010000385.1 GCA_027489295.1 Sphingomonadales bacterium
GCCATCAGCGTGTAGCGATCGCCGTAGCGGTTGAAGAGGTCGGTAAAGCGGCGCGGATCCGGTGCGCTTTCCTTGACCGCGACGATGTTCTTGACATCGGTCAGGCGGTCCAGCGTATCGGTGCCGATCGACACGCGATAGGCAGGCGGGTTGTTGTAGAGCATGATCGGCAGCGAGGTCGCCTCGGCCACCGCACGGAAATGCGCCTCCAGCTCTTCGGCGGTCGGCACATAGACCATCGCCGGCAGCAGCATGAATGCGTCCACGCCGATCTTCTCGGCATCGCGGACATAGTCAATCGCGCGGGCGGTGGTGAATTCGGACACGCCCGCAACCAGCGGCACGCGGCCGCCCACGGCCTCGACGCCGGCGCAAAGTACCTGGCGCTTCTCGTCGGGCTCGAGCGAATTGTTCTCGCCGCAGGTGCCGAGCAGGATCAGGCCGTTCACACCATCATCGACCAGCGCGGTCTGCGTCCGCTGCGTGGCATCGAAATCGATCGAGAGGTCCTCGGCGAACTGCGTCGTCGCCGCGGGATAGACGCCGGTCCAGAGCGTCTTTGCTGCAGTCATGGGATTGGGTTCCTCCAAAAGCTTGGAAATTTCGTATACCGTATCCCGATGGTACGCAAGGCCGGTGCGCCAGTTCTGCATATTTTCGGCGGCGCCGGAAGGGGGCCGTCCCGCCGTGGCACGGCCGCAAGAGCCGAATCGCATCAGATATCGTATAATATATTTGACGCTTTGCTGCTTTTGATGTTGCATTGGCGCGACTCAAAAAATGGGGTGGGACGCCAATGCGACATTTTATTTCAATTCGTGGGTCTACCGCGCTGACCGCGGTTGCCGTATCGCTGCTCGCTGCCAGTGCGCATGCCCAGCAGGCGGATAATGTGCCGACGGGCGCAGGCCCCGAGGCCGCGTCGGAGATCACCGTCACCGGCACGCGCATCCGCCGCCCCGATCTGGAGAGCAACAGCCCTCTCACCAGCGTGGGCGAACAGGAAATCAAGTATCAGGGCGTGGTGAACGCCGAGACGCTGCTCAACCGGCTGCCGCAGTTCACCCCCGACGCGAACGAGAATGTGTCCAACGGCTCGGACGGTACCGCCCAGATCAACCTGCGCGGGCTGGGCTCGAACCGCGTGCTGACGCTGATCAACGGCCAGCGCATCCTTTCCTCGCAGGCGACCGACATCAACTTCGTGCCGACGGCGCTGATCGAGCGGGTGGACGTCGTCACCGGCGGCGCCTCGGCGGTCTATGGCTCGGACGCGATGTCCGGCGTGGTGAACTTCATCCTGCGCGATCACCTCAACGGGCTGAAGCTCGATGCCCAGACCAGCGTCGCGCAGCACACCAACGATAACGCCTATGTCCGCGGGCTGGTCTCCTCCAAGGGCTATCAGCTCGCGCCGCGCAACGTGTTCGACGGCGCCAAGCAGGACGTGAACGGCGCGTTCGGAAAGGATTTCGCCGGCGGCCGCGGCAACGTGACCGTCTATGGCGGCTATCGTCACACCGAGCCGGTGCTGCAGGCGACGCGCGACTATTCCTCCTGCGCGCTCAACGCGAACGGGGATTCGGCGCTGATCTGCGGCGGGTCGAGCAATACCCAGATCGGCACCTTCGCGCCGCTCACCGGCCCCAATGCCGGCCAGGGCTATCTGACCAACAACCGCGACGGCTCCAAGACCTGGGTGCCCTATACCTCCGCATACGCCTATAACTATGCGCCGACCAACTACATCCAGCGTTCCGACGAGCGCTATACCGGCGGCGGCATGGCGTCGTTCGAGATCGCGCCGATCGCCAAGGTCTATGGCAGCTTCATGTGGATGAAGGACCATACCTTCTCGCAGGTCGCCCCCTCGGCGCTGTTCCTCGGCACCACCTTCACCGTGCCCTGCAACAACCCGCTGATGAGCGCCGCGCAGGCAAGCGCGCTGTGCGGCACGGCGGCGGGCACCTCGGCCACCGCCGACACGCTGATCGGCTATCGCCTGGGCAGCGGTTCGTCCCGCCGCGACGATCTGCGCCATCAGAACTATCGCTACAATGGCGGCGTGAAGGGCGATCTGGGCCACGGCTTCAGCTATGATGTCGGCTATCTGTTCGCCCTGTCGCGCTACAACGAGACCTATCTCAACAACGTCGACAACATAAAGGCGCAGCGCGCGCTGGACGTGGTGTCGGTCAACGGGACGCCGACCTGCCGTTCGAAGATCGACGGCACCGACCCCGCCTGCACGCCGATCGACGTGTTCAAGGCCAACGGCATCTCCGCCGACCAGGCGCAATATCTGTTCAGCCAGTCGAACACCGCCGCGCGCAACACGCTGCAGGTCGTATCCGGATCGCTGAGCGGCGACCTCGGCACCTTCGGCATCAAGAGCCCCTGGGCCGCACGCGGGGCCGGCCTCGCCATCGGCGTAGAGCACCGCCGCGAGACGCTGCTCTACACGGTGGACGAAGTCGCCGCGCAGGGCGGTGCCGCCAACTCGGACGGCATCATCTCGGTCAACGACGCCTTTGCCGAGCTCGAAGTGCCGCTGGTCGCGGACGTGCCGTTCGTCCATGAGTTCACCGTGAACGGCGGCATCCGCTATTCGGGCTATACCAACGAACAGCGCTCGACCGCGTCGCGCTCCACCTACAAGGCCTGGACGTACAAGGCCGAGCTGACCTGGGCGCCGATCAACGGCGCGCGCCTGCGCGCCAGCTACAACCGCGCCATCCGCGCGCCCGCTATCGGCGAGCTGTTCGGCGCGCGCGGCATCGGCAACGTCTCGCTCGACGATCCGTGCGCCGGCGCGTCGCCAAGCGCCTCGCTCAGCGCGTGCAAGGCGACCGGCGTCACCGACGCGCAGTACGGCCACATCATCCAGTGCCCGGCCGACCAGTGCTCGCAATCCTTCGGCGGCAACCCGGCGGTGAAGCCGGAAGTGGCGGACACCTACACCGTCGGCCTGGTCGTCACGCCGCGCCAGATCCCGCGCCTGTCGCTGTCGGTGGATTACTACCACATCAAGGTGAAGGGCTATATCGGCACGATCGATCCGTCGCTGACCGTCACCCAGTGCATCAACACCGGTTCGCCTTATTATTGCGGCCAGTTCCACCGCGATCCGCGCTCGGGTGCGATCTTCGGCACCAACGGCTATATCGTCGGCAGCACCCAGAATACCGGCTATCTGCTGACCTCGGGCATCGACATTTCGGCCGCGTACAATTTCGCGATCGGCCAGCTGGGCCGGATCGACGCCAGCGTCGTCGGCACCTGGACCGATCAGCAGACCGAGCAGCCGTTGCCGGGCCTCGGCACCTTCGACTGCAAGGGCCTCTACGGCTATAGCTGCGGCCAGCCCAATCCGAGCTGGCGCCACGTCGCCCGCTTCACCTGGAACACGCCGGGGGACAAGGCCTCGCTGTCGCTCTCGTGGCGCCATTATGCATCGACGACGCTGTCCAGCCTGTCCAGCAACGAGTTCCTGGCAGGAGCCTCCAGCATCATCAACGCCCGCCTGCCCGTCTACAACTATCTGGACCTCGCCGCGACCGCCTCGGTCACCAAGCAGGTCCAGCTCCGGATGGGCGTCAACAACCTGACCGACAAGGCGCCGCCGGTGATCGCCAGCGGCATCCTCAGCAGCTTCGGCAACGGCAACACCTATCCGGGCGTGTACGACCCGATGGGCCGCACGCTGTTCTTCGGCGCCTCGCTGACCTTCTGATCCAGATCCGATGTTGCCCCGGGGCCGGCGCGCAAGCGTCGGCCCCACCCCTTTTCCGACGCCGGAGCTTTCCCATGCGCTCACCCCTCCTCGCCGCCCTGCTTGCATCGACGATGGCGCCGCTCGTCCAGGGTGCCGCCCCCGCGGCACCCCAGGCCGCCGCGGTGGTGCCGGACCGGCTCGACCTGTTCTTTCCCGATGCCCCCGACTATCCAGGCATCCGCCTGCTCGCGGTCCGCCGCGCTGCTGACGGCAGCCTCACCGGCCAGCTGATCAGCGACTGGTACGGCACGATCCCGATGCAGAACCTTTCGATCGACGGCGGCCGCATCGCCTTCGATACCCGCAACCTCAACGACCGGGACCGCCCCACCCGCCACTGGACCGCGACACTGACGCCTGCGGGCGGCGCGATGCTCGAGGGCGGTCTGTGGAGCACCGATCTCCACCAGCAGGGCCGACCCGCAAGCCCCGCCGAAATCGCCGCCCACCGCTTCACCCCCGTGCCGCTGCCGGCGATGGGCAGCCTCGCCCCCGATGGGCTGGCAATGACCCCGCCGATGGGCTGGAGCAGCTGGAACAAGTTCGCCGAGAAGATCGACGACCGGACCGTGCGCGCGATCGCCGACGCGATGGTCGCCACCGGGCTGCGCGACGCAGGCTATCGCTATGTCAACATCGACGATGGCTGGCAGGGCACGCGCGGGCCCGACGGGCGGCTGCGCCCCAACGCCAAGTTCCCGGACATGAAGGCGCTGGCCGAGTATGTCCACGCGCGCGGGCTCAAGCTCGGCCTCTATTCCTCGCCGGGGCCGCGCACCTGCGCCGGCTATGAAGGCAGCTACGGCCATGTCCGCCAGGACGCGCAGACCTTCGCCGACTGGGGCGTCGACTATCTGAAGTACGATCTCTGCTCGGGCGAATGGTTCTACGCCGATGCCGACAGCGTGATGCGCAGCTATTACGAAATGGGCGCGGCGCTGCGCGCGACCGGGCGACCGATCGTCTATTCGCTGTGCGAATATGGCCGGTTCGACGTGGGCAGCTGGGGGCGGCGCGTCGGCGGCCATCTGTGGCGGACCACCGGCGACATCACCGACGACTATCCGACCATGGCGAAGATCGGCTTCGATCATAACGGCAAGCCCGGCGATGCCGGCCCCGGCGGCTGGAACGATCCCGACATGCTCGAGATCGGCAATGGTGGCATGGCCGAGGACGCCTATCGCACCCACCTCACCCTCTGGGCGATGTCGGCCGCGCCGCTGATGATGGGGCATGACGTGCGCCAGACCAGCCCGGCGGCGCTGGCGATGCTGCGCAACCGCGCGCTGATCGCGATCGACCAGGATCCGCGTGGAATCCAGGGGACGGCGATCCGCCGCGAGGGCGGCACCGAGGTTTGGCGCAAGCCGCTCGCGGATGGATCGGTCGCGCTCGCGCTGTTCAACCGCGGCGATGCGCCCGCGACGATCGCCTATGCACCGACGGACGCCGGCTGGCAGCGCTTCCGCGCGGTCCACGACCTGTGGGCGGGTGCGGCGGTGGCGGCCGAACAGCGCCAGGCCACCGTCCCGGCGCACGGCGTGGTGCTGCTGCGGGTGCGCGGGCGCTGAGCCTCTAGTCGCAGCGCGCCGAGGTGGCGGGCGCCGGCGGGGTGGCCGGCGCCCCGACGCGCTTCGGCGACAGCACTTCCCATTCCTCGATGCCGAACGCGGCATAGGTCTTGCCGTCGGTCGAGGCGTCCAGCACCAGCCGCAGGCAGCGGGTGGTGACCGGGCGGAAGCGCAGGGCGACGGCCGCATCGGTGCGGGCCGCCGGCACCGCCGGGGTCGCGAGGCGGCGCCAGCGGCCCCCCTCCCCCACTTCAAGATGCCAGCCGCGCGGCGGCGCGACGCCCTCGCCGGATCCGGCAGGCCGGTCGCCCCAGAACTTCACCCGGACGCCATCGATCGTCACCGGCGCATCCCAGCGATACTGCACCCAGCCCAGGGCCACGTCGCCGCGGCCGTTCCAGCTGCCCCACATGTCCGGCGGCAGCGGCGCGGGATAGATCACGCCGTCGTTGAGCGCCGCGAGCCGGTATTGCAGCGGGATCGGCACGTTGAACGCGGTCGGGTGCGCGAGGCGGGCGACGTTGGCGGTCGGCGTCCGGTCGGCGGGGGCGCGGGTGGCGACCACCTTGCGGATCGCGGCGGGCGAGACGCTGTCGTCCCATTCCACCCGATCGATCGCCACGCTGCGCCGGAAATGACCGCCCAGGCTCGCATCGGCGGTGTGATAGGCCATCCACCACTGGCCCTTGAACGGCACCATGCCCTGGTGCGACGTGGTCGAGGACACCGGATCGAGGATCACCCCGCGATAGGTCCAGGGACCAAGCGGCCCCGGCGCGGTGCCATAGGCCTGGCAGGCATGGTAGACCGCGCGGGTACAGGGCGAATTCGGCCCGGCATGGTTGGCGGCATAGACCATGTACCAGGTGCCCTTGCGCTCGAAGAGCCAGGGCGCCTCGAAGAATCCGGTCAGCGTCGTCACCGTCACCGGCGTGCCCACCGTCTTCATGTCGGCATCCAGCCGCGCCCCGCGCAGCTTGCCGAAGGTCCCCCAATAGATCGTCGCGGCGCCGTCCGGGCCGATCGCGACGGTAGGGTCGATATTCTCGATGTCGTTCCGCACCGGCAGCCGCTGGGAAAGGATCGGCCCTTCCGGATGCCAGTCGCGCCACGGCCCGCGCGGGCTGTCCGCCACGGCGACGCCGATGCCCATGCAGTCGCGGTCGGTGCAGTCGCGCTGCTCGACGGGCGCGTAGAGATAGAAGCGCTTGTCCGCCCCCTGCACGATCTGCGCGCCCCATGCGGCGGCGTCGGTCGCCCAGGCGAAGAGCTGGCTCGGCCGCAGGAAATGGGGGGTGAGCGTCCAGCTGCCCGAGGCGGGATCGGTGCTGGAGAGCAGCACCCATTCGTGCATCACGAACCCGGCTTCGTCACGCCGCGCTTCGTCGCGGCCGGTGAGGATGTAGAAGGTCTCGCCGTCGACGACCGGCGCGGGATCAGCCGAATAGAGGCTGCCATCGGCGACGATCGGATTGGCCCGCGCCTGCACCGCGATCGGCGGCGCCGCGGCCTGCTGCGCCCGCGCGGCAGGGGCGACGATGCCGGCGGCGGCGAGCAGGGCGACGCGGAAAGGAAATCGTGGCATCTCGGCTCCGGACTCGAAAATGCCCGGGAAGCGGCACGCCGCCTCCCGGGAGGGTCGCAGGGTTCAGAAACGGACGCGGGTGCTCAGCTGGACGGTGCGCGCCTGCTCGCGGACGCCCACCGGTAGCGACTGGAACGCGCCGAAATAGGAATAGGTGTTGTTCTTGAGCAGGTTGGTCGCCTCCAGGCTGAACGTGACGAACTTCAGCGGGGTGACGTTGATCGCCGCGTCCAGCCGCGAGGTCGCCTTGTTGTAGACCGAATACCCCGGATCCGTATAGTTGATCGCGGTCTTGAAGCTCGAACGGTAGTTGTAGGCGACACGCGCGCTGAGCACCGGCGTATCGTAGATCAGCGCGATATTGCCCGTATAATCCGAGGTGTAGGGCGGCTGGAACACGCCGGGCACGTCCGGTACCTGGTCGTCCGGATAGAGGTGCAGCTGGGCGACCGGGATGTAGGTGCCGTTGGCGTTGACGCCGAAATGCTTGGCGAAGCCCGGCAGGAAGTCGAAGAAGACGTTCACCTGCCCCTCGATCCCGAAGATCTTGCCGGGACCAGCGTTGCGCGGTTTCTCCACCGGGTGGATGCTGCCGACCTCCGGCACATATTCGTTCGCCCGCGTATAGTAGATGAACCCAGTCTGGTTCTTCAGGAAGGTGCCAAGCGACACCAGCCCGCCCTTGCCGAAATAATATTCGAGCGAGGCATCGTAGCTGTTTTCCTGCACCGCCTTCAGGTCCGGATTGCCAGCATAGACTGTCCCGGTGGGGCTACTCACCGCATCGCGCAGCTCCTTGAAGTTGCGCATCGAGTAGAAATCGGGCCGCTGGACGTTGTGCGTATAGGACAGGCGCAGCTGCAGCTTGTCAGTGAAGTGCAGGATGGCCGTGGCGCTAGGCAGCAGGTCAACATAGTTTGCCTTGCTGGCAACCTGCTTCATCACCAACGTATAGCTGGGATCGACCTTGCCGGCGGCGGTGAGCAGCCAGCTATACTGCGTGCTCGCGGCCTGGCCCCAGGTATTGACGTACCGCAGGCCAAGCGCGCCATCGATCGGAAAGCCGATGTCGAAGCCATAATTGGCCTCGCCATAAGTCGCGAAGGTCCGCTCGGTCTCGGCATAGCCTTGGCCGGGATCGTTGCCTCCAGGCGCCGCGGCCGTCCAGTCGCGGGCTTGCAGATCGGCGCCGCTGGTCAGCAGATACTGCCGCACGGCGGCGAACTTGTCGTAATAGGCTGCGTTGTCGAAATGGTACCAGGTCGGCACGTTGCCTTCGCCGCGCGTATCGGGCGTCGTGCTGGCCAGGCCGATGCCGAGCGACGAGCCCAGCGCCTGCAGCGTCGGTGCGTTGGCGAGATTGAAGTAGAAGGCGTCGCGATAGCCATAGTCGTAGCGCATCGTGCGCTTGGTGAAGCGCGAACCGAAGCGGATCGAGCGGAGCAGCCCCTTCTCGCTGGTGTCTACGGTGAAATCGAGCTTGCTGGTGAACAGGCTGTCATGGTTGTCGCCATTCTGGTCATGCACCTGGAACAGCCGGTAATTGGCCGGGTTGGCGATATCGACGCCGACATAGCTGACATAGGGACCGCCGCCGGGAACGTTCGGCGAGTTGAAGTCGACATTCGCCGCCGTCGCGCCGCTCAGCCGGAATTGCTGCTGGACGAAGTAGTTGGTCGAATCGCTCCAGTTATACTGGGTGCCGAAATCGATGCGAACGTGCTCGCCGTGCCAGTGCGTCTCGAAATTGCCGTTATAGGTGTCGCTGTTGCGCTTGGTGTAGATCGACAGCGGGCCGCCGTTCAGGCCATTGGCGTTGTTCATCGTCAGCGAGCGGATGGTGCCGTCGCTGTTGGTGACGACATTGGAATAGGTGCCGCCGCCGTCGTTGGTGACGAACTTGAGGTAATCCTGAGACGCCGTTTCCCGCGCACCAAGATAGGCGCCTTCGACCACGAAATCGAGCTGGTCGCTCGCCCGCCACTGCCAGGAGGCATTGAGCGAGGGCCGTTTGATCTGCCCGGATTCGACGCCGTAGGTGACCGCATAGGGAATGATCGTTCCCTGCTGCGCCGCCGAGAGGCTGCGCGCGGCGGTGGTGCCGTCCGGCACCGGAAAGGGCGATTCCGCCGCGACGAAATTCTCATTGTAGGTGTTGCGCGTGTAGGACCCGTTGAGCAGCAGCCCCATCTCGCCGATCGGCGTGTCGAAGCGCTTGCCGATCAGCACGCTGGCATAGGGGCTCTTGGTGTTGCCGATGTCCGAGAAGGTTTCACGGAAGCTGCCGGCGAGCGTCCATCCCTTGCGCAGGTCGAGCGGGCGGCGCAGCTCGACATTGACCGTGCCGGCGATGCCGCCCTCGGGCTGGTCGGCGCTGCGCGTCTTGTAGACCTCGACCGACTTGAGCAGCTCGGCCGGGATGTCGGACAGGTTGAGCGCGCGGGAGCCCGCCGATCCTGCCTCGGTGCCGTTGATCGTGGTCTGCACGTCACCGAGCCCACGGATGGTGACGCTCGATCCCTCGCCGTGCATCCGGTCGATCTGCACGCCGGGCACGCGCGCCAGCGCTTCGGGTACGTTGTTGTCGGGCAGCTTGCCGACGTCCTCGGCCACCACCGAGTCGACGATCTGCTTGGCCTTGCGCTTGCGGTTGCGCGCATCGGTGATGCTGCCACGCACGCCGACGACGACGATCTGGTCGTCCTTCTTGGCGTCGACAGTCTCGTCGGGGGCGGCCCTGTCCTGTGCAAGCGCCGGTGTCGCCGACATCAGCTGCGGCAGCGCCAGCAGCAACGCCAACCCACTTGTCTGACAATAAAGTCCCCGCTTGCGCATGTGATCGCCCCCAGAACCATCGCCGTCAGGACCATTCCCCCGGCCTGAGGGTGTCATATATCGTATACTGTATTTGTAGCAAGTTTGTAATGCTCGGATTAATAGACGCGCAACAGCGTTGCTTGATTTTGCCCGAAGGTTGTAACCGGATTGCCACACCGCGATGGGCTGCTAGGCTTCGGCAAAACACATTCGCGGAGAGGCGACATGTTGATTCTGCCCGTGCTGCTCCTGCTGCAGAGCGCCGCGCCCCCGCCGGCCGAAGAGGAGATCATTGTCGTCTCGCGCCAGCTCCGCATGATCCGCGTCGATCTCAAGACCGACAAGCACCCCGGCGGCGTGACGCTGCAACGGTGCCGGATCCTGCGCGGTTCGGGCCAGGCGGATCTCGACGCGATTCCGTGCGACGTGGCCGAGCAGTGCGCAGCACTGGGCGTACCCACGCGGCGCGAGCTCAAGGCCTGTGTGGAGGACCGGTCGACCGATCGGATCAACGCCGTGCTTGCCGCCCGCCGCGCCGCGCGCACGGCATCCGTCCCCGGCTAACGCTGCGCGCCCAGCCCGGTCGCCGTCCAGGTGATGCCGCCGAGCAGGTGCTGGAGATAGCGCTCGTCGCGATACATCTCCGCCTCGTGGCCGAGCAGGGTAACGAACACCCGGCCCTTCCCATAGCTGTGGTACCAGGCCTCGGGGTGGTCCTTGCCCATCCGGTAGCCCACCTGCCCCGGCCAGATTCGGGTAGGGTCGTAGCTCGTCTCGTCGACGCCGAGCACGCGGTGAATCGCGATGTCGAACGGGTTGGTCGTGACGTAGAACTCGTCACTCCACAGCCAGCGCGTCGGCAAACCGAAGGCGGCCGGAAAGCCCGCATCGAGCACCGTCACCACCCCGGTCTGGATCATCGGGTGGTTGACGAAACTGCGCCCGACCAGCCTTTCGTACCAGGGCCACGCCCCGGCCGGGACGATCGCCGCGCGGTGGACGATCATCGCGTTGCCGCCGCCCGCCATATAGCGCTCGAGGCCCGTGCGCTGGGCCGGGGTGAAGTCGTCCGCGGGGGTGTTGAGCATCAGGATGGCGGCGTAGCGACCGAGATCGCCGTCCAGTGCGGCGCCGTCCTTGCGCCAATCGATCGCGAAGGCGTGGAGACGGGCAAGCCGCTCCAGGCTGTCGCGCGCGACGGGGATGTATTCATAGTGATATTTGCTGGGCGCCGCGATCACCAGCAGCGTGAACTGCGGATCGGCGCGCGCCAGCGCCGGTACGAGCAGCGCGGCGAGCGCGAGCAGCAGCCGCACCCAGCGCCTCATCGCGTGCTGCGCTCGGCGCTCAGCCGCGACATCAGGATCGCCGCGCGCTTGGCCTGGCGGCGGATGCTGGCGAGATCGACCGTCTCGCCCGGCGCATGGTCGCCGGTGCTGTAGGTGCCGAGCCCGGCTAGGCTGTCGACATCGGCCGCGACGAAGGAGACGTCCCCTGCCCCGCGCTTCAGCGGATCGAGCGCCGGCATCTCCGCCAGGCCGAGATCGCGGTTGACGCCGTTGAGCCTCGCCAGCTGCGCCTTGTTGCCCTCCGTCGGCGCCATCGCCGGATAGCCTTCGCCGAAGTCGATCTTCGCATCGGTGCCGGGCGCATGCGCGGCGACGATCGCTTCCATCTTGGCCTTCACCCGTGCGGTCTGCTCGGGGCTGAGCGTGCGGAAGTCGCCGATGGCGATCGCCGTCGCGGGGATGATGTTGGTCTTGCCCGCAGCACTCCCGTTGCCGCCCTCGTCGATGCCGGCCCGCGCACCGCCCGCGATCACACCGGTGTTGAAGGTGAGGTTGGGCTCGGGCAGGTCCTTGCGGAACGCAGCGAGGATGCGCGCCAGCTCGTTGATCGCGCCGTCGCCCATGTCCGCCGAGAAGATGCCCGAGCTGTGCCCGGTCCTGCCGCTGGCGGTGATCCGCCAGTCGATCGCCGAGCGCCGCGCGATCGAGCCCATGTCGCGCCCGCCGTCGATCACCAGCCCCTCGAAATCGAGCGCGACATCGGCACGCTTGCCCGCCGCGATCAGGTCGGCGCGGGCGATGCGGTGCGGACTGCCGGACTTTTCCTCGTCGCCGGTCAGATGCACCTCGATATTGGCGTTCTTGAGCGTCCCCGCCGCCTGCATCGCCCGCAGCGCGGAGACGATCACCACCATGCCGCCCTTGTCGTCCCCTGCCCCCGGCCCTTCCGCCAGATCCCCCTTGCGGACGAACTTCTGGAACGGCGAATTGGGCTCGAACACGGTATCGAGATGGCCGATCAGCAGCAGCGTCTTGGTGCC
>JAIYAA010000043.1 GCA_027489295.1 Sphingomonadales bacterium
GCGATCCAAAATCCCAAGAATTTCGGCCGTATCGCAACAAAAACGATGCGACCCCTAGCAATCGTCACGAGCAACCCCATATAGATTGGGCTGACGTCGCATGCGACGGATATTGGGCCGCCTAGGCTCCTCCCTTTGTCCCTTTCTAGCCTCACCGAAGCCGGGATGCGCCGCTGTTGGCGTATGCCCGTCATACTTGGGACAAAGGATACCCAAAATGATCACCGGAACCGTGAAATTCTTCAACAACGACAAGGGCTATGGTTTTATCGCGCCGGAGAGCGGCGGCGGCGACGCCTTTGTCCACATCTCGGCGGTCGAGCGTGCAGGCATGCACACGCTCGATAAGGACCAGCGCGTTTCCTACGAGCTGGAGACGGACAACCGGGGCAAGACCTCGGCGGTCAATCTTCAGGCTGCCTGAAGCAAGGCGGATCGGGCGGGCATCCGAATGCTCGCCCGATCCCTTCCACATCGAGCGGAAATATCCTGCTTCAGGGAATGGAGGACTGCATGTCCAGAGCAATCAATGTCAGTGTCGCCAAAGAGCATGTGGTGGCGACCTGTGCCAAGCGCGACATCCGCATCAGCGCGATCGAGACGCTCCAGTCGGGCGGCACGCGCGTGGTGATGAACAGCGCGGCCGATACGGCGATCATCGCCCAGGCCTATGGCAACAAGGTGATCACCGGGGCGGTCGTGCGCGTGCCGACGCGCATGGGGAGACTGTAAAACATGGTGGCATACACGGCTCCCGGATTTCAGGAGCGCGCCAATGCGGCGGCCGAATCCAAGCGCAAGGCGCTGGCGATGCTGCGGGCGAAGCCCCCGGTAGATGCCGCCACCCTGGCGGCCGGCAAGGAACGGCGTCTGGCGAACGAACGCGCCGAGGCAGAGAAGCGCGCCGCGGCCTTGGCCGAGCGTGAGGAAATCGCCGCTGCGAAGCTTGCCAGCAAGGCCGAAGCGGCGCGTGCGGCAGAGGCTGCAGCGGCCGTCCCCGTGCTGACCGAGGCGGATCGCAAGGCCGCACGCGACGCGCGATATGCGGCGCGCAAGAACAACAAGCGCGCCCGCTAGACCGATCGCTGTCGCAGTCTCGTGACGGCGCAGGAGACAGGAGCAGCCATGGCCAAGAGCCAGAAGAAGTCGAACAAGGAAGTTCGCAAGCCGAAGGCCGAGAAGCCTCCGAAACAGAACGCATCCAACCCGAGCACCAAGGGCAAGCCGGTTGAGATGACGACCCTCAAATCCTGACGCGAAGGGGAGCGCTGCGGCGCTCCCCTTCCGGCAGCCGGCGCACGCGCCCGGGGTGCGGCCCCACGCCCATCCCCCTTCGGCCCTGATCCCGGCCTCGCCCCGGGACCTGCGCTGCGCGCGACATTGTTTCCCGCTGCGAAACGCCTATTTACACCTCCGAACCCAGAAAATGCGTTCGTCGGAACGCGTGGAGTCACCCTCGACTTCTCGCGGCCGATCCGAATGCCGGAGACGACCAGTGACGAATCCCGCTCCCGCCGCCGATCTCGATCGCGTGACCGGCTTTGCCATTCCCGAGCGCCATGTCCGCGGCCGCATCACGCGGCTGGGGCCGGTGCTGCACGAAATCCTTTCGGCCCATGCCTATCCCGCGCCGATCGAGAAGCTGTTGGCCGAGGCGCTGACGCTCACCGCGCTGCTGGGCAGCACGCTCAAGGATGCCGAGGGGCAGATGACGCTGCAGGCGCAGACCCAGCGCGGCATCGTCAGCCTGATGGTGTGCGATTACAAGAATGGCGAACTGCGCGGCTATGTGCAGTTCGACGCCACGCGGCTGAGCCGGCTGGGCAAGAATCCGTCGCTGTCGGCGCTGTTCAATGGCGGCTATCTGGCGGTGACCTTCGACCAGGCGCTCACCAAGGAACGCTATCAGGGCATCGTGCCGCTGGAAGGCGCCTCGATCGCCGAGGCGGCGCAGACCTATTTCCTCCAGTCCGAACAGATCCCGACGCTGGTCCGGCTGGGCGTGCACAAGGACAAGACGACCGGCCAGACGATCGCCGGCGGCCTGTTCCTCCAGCATCTGCCCGAGGGCGAGGTGGGGCGCGAGCGGCTGCACGTGCGGCTCGATCATCCCGAATGGCAGCATGTCGAGGCGCTGGGCGGGACGATGGGTGCCGACGAACTGGCCGATCCGGAAATTCCGCTGGAAGCGCTGGTGTGGCGGCTGTTCAACGAAGAGAACGAAGTCCGGATGCTTGCCGGCACCGATCTGTCGCGCGGCTGCCGCTGCGGGGCGGACTATATCCAGCAGGTCCTCGCCAAGTTCCCCGACGAAGAACGCGCCGCGATGGCCGACGAGGGCGGCGTGATCAAGGTCGACTGCGCCTTCTGCTCGAAGCAGTTCCCGGTGGCGCTTGCCGATTTCGTTCCGCCCTCGTTGTAAAGCCGTAATCCTCCTACGATATGGTTGCAGCGGGCGGCATCGTGGGAGCGGTGCCGCCGCAGGAGCGGAGTTTTGGACGGGTGAGCAAACGAGTGGCGTGGGTGCGTCTGGCGGCGATTGCCGGCTTGGTAGTGGTGACCGCAAGCGCTTCGGCGCAGCAGCGGCCGGGTGCGGCCGCGGCGGCTCGGTCGGTCGACGTGCCGGCGATCAACCTCATCCAGAAGGGAAAATGGGCGGTCCGCGACAGCGAGGGTAGCGAGCGCACGATGTGCGTGCGCGATCCCTACCAGATCCTACGCCCGGAGCGGATCACCACGCCCTGCCAGAATGTCGTTCTGGAAAGTGCCGCCAGCCGCGCGACGGTGCGCAGTGTCTGCACCGGCCATGGTACGATGCTCACCCGCATCACCACCGACACGCCGCGCCAGGTGACGGTGGAGATGCAGGGCGTGATCGACGGCCAGCCCTTCTCCGAAACCTACGACGCAAAACGCGTCGGTGACTGTTCCTGAGCCGCTTGGTTACCATTCGTTAACGGATCGCGGGTAGAAGGAAGGGGTGCCAGGGAGGTGTCTCTCCCTGGTTTGGTTTTCCCATTTCTATCCTTATCCGGCCGTCCCTTCGGGGGCGGCC
>JAIYAA010000374.1 GCA_027489295.1 Sphingomonadales bacterium
CCGCCGATGACGCCGCCGCGATGGCGCGTCGTCTGCGCGATCCCAAGGGGGGATTGATCATCGTTGCCCATCGCGGTTGCCACCGCCCGGCACCCCAGAGCCGGCTGGGTGCCGCGCCGGAAAATTCCTTCGCGGCGCTCGATCATTGCGTCGCGTTGGGGGTGGAGGTGATGGAGACCGACGTACGCCGCACTCGCGACGGCCATCTGGTGATGATCCACGACGAGACGGTGGATCGCACGACCGACGGTCACGGCAAGGTAGCCGATCTCACCCTCGATCAGATCAAGGCGTTGCATCTGCGGCAGGACCTGGGCGGTGCAGGCCAGCCGGTGACCGGCGAGACGGTGCCGACGCTTGCCGAGATGCTCGTCCATGCCCGGGGACGCATCCTGCTCAACCTCGACGTCAAGGACGCGATCTACGGTGAAGTGGTGGCGGAAGTGGAGCGGGCGGGCCTGCGCGACGGCGTGATCGTCAAGACCTTTGCCGGCACCGGATCGCTGCCGCTGGCCGCGATCGCCCCCTATGACCGCGTGCCCTTCGCGGTAATCCCGGTGAGCGGAGACGGCAGCGGCGCCGACGTGCCGGCGATCGTCGCGGCGCAGATGGCGGGTCGGGTACGGCCGATCGCCTTTGAACTGCCGTATCTCGATGCCGAGCGGCTCGGCCCGATCGCCGCGCGGACGCGGGCATCGAGCGTACGGCTATGGGTCAATACCTTGTTCGAGGGATTCGTGCGCGGCGGGTTCAGCGACATGGATGCACTGCGCGATCCGGATGCGGTGTGGGGAGCGCTGTGCCGTGCGGGCGTCTCGATCTTCCAGACCGACGAGCCAGCCGCCCTGCTGCGGTACCGGGCAAGCGCGGGGAATGGCTGCAAGGCAGTCTGATCCGGACGGCGATGGTCGTCCTCGCTCCGATGCGCGTCGCAGGGAGCAGGGCGGCCATCTGCCGCAGCGAGGGAAGAGGTTTGCCGTTTCGGCCGAGATTGTGCGACCTTTGTGGGGGCGTACCGCCCGCCTCCGAACGTGGTTGATTTTGGTACGAACTAGTCCCTATAACGAAAAAGACGCCCCGGAAAGGAGCGCGCAGGGAGAGGAAACTAGCGGCTATGGCTTCGTTCCAGCAAGAAAATGGTGTCCGGGCAACGCGCGTGCGCCATGCCATGCTGGGGCTGATCGCCTGCGGAACCCTCATCAATTATCTCGATCGAACCATTCTCGGCGTCGCGGCACCGATGCTCACCCACGAACTCGGCATCAACGCGGCGCTGATGGGGGTGATCTTCTCGGCCTTCAGCTGGTCCTATGCCGCGGCCCAAGTGCCCGGAGGCGCGTTTCTCGACCGGTTCGGGACACGGCTGACCTATGCGCTGTCCGTGGGCTTCTGGTCGTTCTTCACCCTGTGCCAGGCGTTCGTCACCGGCATCACCGGGCTCATCGGGCTTCGGCTGGCGCTCGGCGTGGCGGAGAGCCCCTGCTTCCCGGCAAACAGCCGCGTCGTCGCGACCTGGTTCCCGCGCAACGAGCGCGCCTTCGCGACCGGCGTCTATACGGTAGGCGAGTATATCGGACTCGCCTTTCTCAGCCCGCTGCTATTCGCCGCGATGGCGCATTTCGGCTGGCGATCGCTGTTCGTGGGCGCGGGTGCGATCGGGCTTGGCTTCGCGCTGATCTGGTGGAAACACTATCGCGAGCCGCGCGAGAGCCGCGCCAACCAGGCCGAACTGGACGCGATCGTGGCGGGGGGCGCCTTGCTCGACCAGCCGCCGCGCCAGCGCTTCGATTGGAACGCCGCCGGGCGACTGCTCAAGACGCGGCAGATGTGGGGGATCTGCCTCGGCCAGTTTGCCGGAAACTCGACGCTCGTCTTCTTCCTCACCTGGTTCCCGACCTATCTCGCCAATGAGCGGCACATGGATTGGCTGAAGATCGGCTTCTTCGCGGTCGCGCCGTTCATCGCGGCGTCGGTGGGGGTGCTGTTCGGCGGCTGGTGGTCGGACCGGATGCTGGCGCGGGGGCGCTCGCCCAATGTCGCGCGCAAGCTGCCGATCATCCTGGGCCTGCTGCTCGCCTCGAGCATCGTCGCGGCGAATTTCGTGCAGAGCGACACGCTGGTGATCGCGATCCTCAGCCTCGCCTTCTTCGCGCAGGGCATGGCGGCGCTCGGCTGGACGCTGGTATCCGATCTCGCGCCCGAGGGCATGTTGGGGGTGACCGGGGGCGTGTTCAACCTCGCCGCCAACCTCGCCGGGATCGTCACCCCGCTGGTGGTGGGCGGCATCGTCGCGGCAACCGGCAGCTTCTTCTACGCGCTCGCCTTTATCGGCGGCATCGCGCTGCTCGGCGCCTTTTCCTACATCTTCATCCTCGGCGATGTCCGCCGGATCGTGCTCGACTGATCCATCAGTCCAGCGGCGGCGCAGGCCGGAAGCGGTTCTGCGCCGTCAGTCGGATCGTCGCATTGGGCGCGCCATAGCCGGCATAGTCGTGCCGCTCGACGAATTCGAAGAAGAAGGTGCGGGCGAAGGCGCGGCTGTAGATCTGGCGGTAGCGCCGGCCGGGCGCCTCTTCGTCGACGAGGATGCCATAGCGCCGGGCGTCGGCATCCTCGCCGTCGGTCAGGCCGAAGCGGGCGGCGACGTCATCATGGTAATTGGCGGGGATCGGCAGCGGTTCGAGCCCGCGCTCGGCCAGCAGCGGCGCCGCCACCGCGAGGTCCCCCACGCGCAGCGCGATGTGCTGGAAGCCCGCGCCGAACGACTGGTGCAGGAACCGCGCCGACAGTGCCTCGCGTGCATCGGTGCTGTTGAGCGTGATGCGGAAGCTGCCGCTGCGGTTCTGGATCGCCTGGCTCTGCACCAGCCCGTTGGGGTCGATCACGTCCTGCGGCATCTGCACCTCGACGTCGAACAGCGATCGCCAATAGAGTTGCCAGGACAGGAACTCGTCGTTGGAGACGGTGGCCGCCAGATGGTCGATCGCCTGGACATCCACCCGCGGCGACGCGGGGCGTGTGTCGAACACGAATTCGTCCGTCCAGATCGCCTCCATCGCCTCGGCATCGACGACATAGACCAGGCTGCCGGCCACGCCGCGCAGCGCCGGCATCGCGGGCAGGTCGCTGGCATGCTGCGGCACGCCGAGCGCGCGGGCGCGGGCCATCGCCGCCGGGCCGTCCTTCACCACCAGCCCGATCGCGCAGATCGCGGTGCCGTGCATCGTGCGATAGGCGGCCGCAAAGCCTTGCTCCTCGAAATTGAGGACGAAGCTCGCCGCGCCGGCGCGCCACAGTTCCACCGCCTTGCTGCGATGACGGCCGATCCGATCGAAGCCGGCGCCGTGCAGCATCGCGCTCAGCTCCGCGCGGTCCTTCTCGGCGACGGCGAACTCGACGAATTCGACGCGGTCGATGATCGCGCGCGCGGGCATGTCGGTCTCGCGGCCCAGCTTGCGCGCGGCGGCGTCGCGCAGCGCGTCGAGCGCGCGCAGGCCGTCCCGCGCGACCATTTCGGCCGAGCTGGCGCGGAAGCGATCGTTGAAGATCTCCAGGCTCAGCGGCCCCTGATAGCCGGTCCGCAGGATCTCGGCGACATAGCCGGTCAGGTCCAGCCCACCCTGGCCGGGCAGGTTGCGGAAGTGCCGGCTCCAGTAGAGATAGTCCATGTCCATGCGCGGCGCGTCGGCGAGCTGGACGAAGACGAGTTTGGCGGGGTCGATCTCCCGGATCGATTCGCTCGGGATATTCCGGGCAAGCGAGTGGAAGCTGTCGAGCAGAATGCCGAGGTTCGGGTGGTCGGCTGCCTGCACGATCTCCCAGACCTGCCGATGATCCTGGACATGCCGGCCCCAGGCGAGCGCTTCATAGCCGATCAGGATGCCATATTCGGCGGCGATATCGGCAACCGCGCGCAGGTCGGCGATGATCTGCGCGCGGTCCCCGGAGGCGAGCGGCGAGGTGTTGGAGCAGAGCAGCAGCCGGTCGCAGCCGAGCGTGCGCATCACCTCGAACTTCTGCCGGGCACGGGCAAGCGCACGGGCGCGATGCGGTTCGGGCATGCCTTCCACGTCGCGCAGCGGCTGGTAGAGCACACAGGCAAGGCCGAGCTCGTCGAGCAGGGTGCGGACCGCCGCGGCCGACAGTGCGGAAGCGGCGAAATCGGTGTCGAAAATCTCCACCGCGCGGAAGCCGGCGGTGGCGGCGGCGCGCAGCTTGTCCTCCAGCGTGCCGCTCAGCGAGACGGTGGCGATCGCGTTCAGCGCAGTCATGGTGTTTCCTTCGGGTGCGGCAGCGGGACGACCGCCAGCCGATCGGATTGGAACGAGCCGAGCCACAATTCGCCGTCCACGAGCGCTGCTGCCGAGAGCCCGTTGAAGCCGGGGGCGGGCAGGTCGTAGGCGACGGTCGAGACGCGATGATGGGCAAGATCGAGTTCACCGACGACCCAGCCGCGATGGCAGCGCATCGGATCGGCGATGCCGTTGGCGATCCGCCGAAGTCCGCCACAGACAGGCTCGTCGAGGCGCATGCCGGCGAGCAGGAGCCGGCCATCGGTCCAATGGATATTGTCCGGCATGAAGTCCGGCGCGTCGACGCGGGCGAGCGGTAGGCGGGTGTCGGCGCGATCATAGATGACCACCGCGTGCCAGCCGAATGCGATCACGTAGAAGCGACGCTGCTCGGGATCGACTTCCAGGCCGTTATTCCCGGGGAGTTCGGTGCCCGGCAGCAGGGTAAACGTCTCGGCCCCCGGACCGAGCTGCCAGACGCCGCCGGTCACCCGACCCTGGACGAAATCGGCGATGCTGGTACCCGGGCGGGTGAGGACGGTCGCAAGGATGGTGCCGTCGGCGAAGCTGGCGACGCTGTTCGCAACCTGTCCCGCCGGCATGGGCTGGCAGCCGCGCCAGATGATCGAGGGCGAACCTTCCCCGACGACGATGTCGAACTGTTCAATCGACTCTCGGCCGCCATGATTGACGACGAGAAGACGCCAGTTCCGTTCGTCCAGTTGACGCAGAGAGAGCCCGCGTGCGTTGAACAGGGCCGGGTCCAGCACGCCCGGACAGGACCGCGTCAGCGCCGGATCGGGCCGTATCTGGTCGGGCACGCCGGTGAACCAGCGGATCAGCCGCCGGTCGCGGCGATCGATCAGCTTCAGTCCCGCGCCGGGCGAGAAGCCGCTCGCGATCAGCCAGGGCGTGCCCGGCAGCACCAGCACATCCTCCGGCTTTTCGGCGCCGCAAACATAGGCGAGCGGCGGATCGGGCGTGCAGGCAGGTGCGGCGCTCTGGACCGGTGCCAGCATGCCGGCCAAGGCGAACAGCAGGCTCAATCGCGCGGTCTCGCTCGAGGCTCGGCGGAGGCGGCAGCCCCTGCGAACAGCGCCATGTCGGCAAAGTGCGGCCAGGGAATGATCGCGCTGTTCGGTGCCAGTCGCACGAGCCGGGGCGCATCGAGGCTCGCCGCCGGCCAGCGGCCGATCGAGGGGCTGACGGGCGTGCCGGTCCGCGCGAAGGCGAGCAGCGCCTCCGCCATGTCACGCTCCAGCGCCACGTCGCCCGGCTCCCAATTCCGCGTGGTCCGGAACCGGTTGAGCGAGTCGCGGGTGCGCAGCCAATAGGGCACGTCGCCGGTATGATAGGCGCCGACCGTCGCGGGATCGTGGTCGCTGAAGGTGATGCCTGGCGCATAGGGATGGCGGTGAGTGAACAGATAGCCATAGACCGGCTGCGTGCCGTAGCGCAGCTGGTAGCGTGCCCAGTCCGCCATCTGCATGCCGACCGTCGAATCGCGGGCGATGTCGGCGGCGATGCGGGCGACATCCTCGCCGGGATAGGCGGCAAGGACTGCCTCCGCCTTGTCGCCGACGCGGCTGCGCAGGGCGCTCGCAAGCGCGGCGCGGTCGGCGAGCGGGCCGAAGGGGCGGAAGCTCTCGTCCCGGGTATAGCCGATCAGCACGGGCACATCGGACTGTCGGTGCGCGGCGAACACGGCTTCCGCGGTGCCGGTAAGGACATGTCCGTCGAGCACGATCGGCGCGCGCGGGCTTTGCGCGGCGGCGATCTTGTCGCCGGGCAGCGCGCGCAGCTCCGCCAGCGTGGCGGCGCCGAGATCCTTCGCCAGCGCCGCGCCCTGCTGTTCGGCCATGGCAAGCGGCGCCGGGCCCAGCATGCCGCCGAAGCTGCTGCCGCTCATCCCCACCGCCCGCCGGAACAGACCCCGCGCGAGCGGGCTCTGCTGGAGCAGCGACACGGACATGGATCCCGCCGACTGGCCGATGATCGTGACATTATCGGGGTCGCCGCCGAAACTGGCGATGTTGCGGCGGATCCAGTGCAGCGCCGCGATCTGGTCCATCAGCCCGTAATTGCCCGATCCGCCATAGCCGGATTCGCGGCTGAGCTCCGGGTGGGCAAGGAAGCCCAGCGGCCCCACGCGATAGGCGATGTTGACGCGGACCACGCCGTCCCGCGCCAGCGGCTCGCCCGAATAGTTCGCCATGCTGGCCGAACCGATGTTGAACCCGCCGCCATAGATCCACACCAGCACCGGCGCCTTGCGGGCCGCACGGGGTTTCCAGATGTTGAGGTAGAGACAGTCCTCGCTGGTCGCCTCTTCGCCGAAATAGTGGTTCTGCCGGGATCCGCGCAGCGGCTGCAGGCATTCTGGGGCGAAGCGATCGGCGTGGAAGACGCCCGTCCATGCCGCACGCGGCTGGGGCGCTTTCCAGCGCAGCTCGCGCACCGGCGGGGCGGCGAAGGGCACGCCGAGAAAGGCATCGACGCCGGAGGGCAGGGCCACGCCTTCGATGCGGCCTTGCTCAACCCTCGTCGATGGCGGGGCAGGCGCCGCCTGCTGGCCGCTCAGCAGCACCATTGCCGCCGCGGCGGCAGCGCTGCGCCGGAGGGTCATTTGCGGGGCACTCCCAGCACCTTGTGGAAGAAGTCGAACGTCGCGTTGGTCGCCTTGAGCGTGGCCTCGCGCGTCGCGTCGGGGGTGGCGCCGATGAAGCTGTGGTCGACACCCGGAATGTAGATCGTCTCCACCGGCACGCCGGCGCGGCGCAGGGCAGCTTCGGCAAGGCGCGACTGGGCGATGGGCACGGTCTTGTCCTCCTCGCCGTGGATCAGCAGGAAGGGCGGATCCTTGGCGTCGATATAGGTGACCGGGCTGGCGGCGCGGAGCCGGTCCTCGGGGCAGGCGGCCTCGCAGCCGAGCAGCCGGCGACCGGCGGCATTGCCGTCATTGTTGTTGGCCAGGCTGGTGAAGTCGAACGCGCCGTACCAGGTGACGGCCGCCTGCACGCAGCTATCCTTGCCGGCGGCCGGATCCAGGTTCGTGTCGCGGCAGGTGAGCGCGGTCATCGCGGTGATATGCCCGCCCGCCGATCCGCCCCAGACGCCGACGCGCGCGGGATCGATTCCATAGTCACCGGCATGCGCGCGCAGGAACCGGATCGCGGCATTGGCATCCTGCAGCTGCGCGGGGAACTTGGCCTCGCCGGACAGACGATATTCGAGGCTGGCGACGGTAAAGCCCTCCGCCGCGAAGGATGCGAGGACGGCCGGGAAATCGGCCAGTGCGCCGGAGTGGCGGGTGTGGCCGGCCATCCAGCCGCCGCCATGGATGTAGAGCACCAGCGGATGCGGGCCCGGCGTTGCGGGCACATAGATGTCAACGATCTGCGGCCGATAGCCGGGCAGCGTCTGGTAGACGATGTCGCGATAGGCTTTCACGCCGCCCGGAAAGGCGACAGGGACAACCGGAAACCTGTCTTCCAGCACCGGCGCGGGCGCCACGGGGAAGCTGCGCGTCTGGGCGTGCACCGTGCCGCCCCCGGCCACCGCCGACAGCAGGAGCGCAATGCGCGCGATGGTTTTCGTCATCCAACCTCTCCCTCATGCCGTGCGGCTTCGGCCGCTTTGGGATCAAGGCTTACCAGCTTGCCGATCTACGGCAAGGAAAAAGAGGAACAAGTTCGTACCACTAATTTCAGGCTCCATGACCGATTGTCGTTGCGTCCAGCACTGCGCGGGATAGGAAAACGGCATGTCCGACGCAGAAACCGCAGCCGACGCCCTGCCCGAAACAGAGGGTGCGCGCGCACCGCGCACCCGTGCCCAGGCGCGCGAAGAGGCGATCAACGCCATTCTCGACATCGCCACCGAGGAATTCGTGGAAAAGGGGCTGGCCGGCGCCCGCATCGACGAGATCGCCGGCCGCGCCACCAAGCGGAAGATCTATTACTACTTCGGGAGCAAGGACGAGCTCTATCGCGCGGTGCTGGAGCGCGCCTATCGGCGGGTGCGCGCCAGCGAGCGCGAGGTGGACATCGACAGCGGCAGCGCCGCCGATGCGCTGCGCCGGCTCGTCGAACACGACGTGCGCTACCATTCGCAGCATCCCGAGCTGGTGCGCCTGGTGATGAACGAGAACATCCATCGTGCCGAGCATCTGAAGCAGATCGAGGGTCTTCCGGCGAACAATCGCCGGGTGATCGACCTGCTCGCCCGGATCCTCGCGCGGGGCGAAGCGGAGGGTGCGTTCCGCCCGGGCATCAATCCGGTCGACCTGCACATGAACATGACCGCGCTCGCCTTCTACAACGTCTCCAACCAGTTCACCTTCGCGCATAATTTCGGCGTGGACATGCACAGCCCAGAGGCGATCGAGCGGCGGGCGCGGCAGGTGGGTGACATCCTCCTCGCCTGGGTCGTCGCCCCCGGCCCTACCTCGTAGTGATCTAATTTATTTGACAGGAACGAGTTCGTAACACTAAATCGCTCCCGACGCCGGCGAGAAGTCCAGCGCATCGGGAGAGAGGCTATGAAGGGCAATGCGCGCGCGCGGTTCGCGCTGACTGCATCCATGTTGGCATTGGGCACGGCGGCACTTCCCGCCGCCGCGCAGGATACGGCAGCTGCGCCGCCGGCGGTGAGCGATCAGCAGGCCGCGGAGATCATCGTCACCGGATCGCTGATCCGCCGCCCCAACGACAGTTCCGCCAGCCCGATCACGTCGGTCAGCACCGAAGCGCTGAAGCAGACCGGCACGGTGAACGTGGTGGACGCGCTCAACCAGATCCCGAGCTTCACCGTTTCGGGCAACGGCAGCACCGGCGGCCAGGGGCAGGGCGGCCGCTCGACCGTCAACCTGCATGGTCTCGGCTCGAACCGAAACCTCGTGCTGCTCGACGGGCGCCGTCTGCCGGTGTCGGACGTCAACGGCAATGTCGACATCAACATCCTGCCCGACGCGATCCTCGAAGGCGTGGACGTGATCACCGGCGGTGCATCGGCGGTCTATGGTTCGGACGCGATTTCGGGCGTGGTCAACTTCAAGACGGTACGCAGCCTGCAAGGCGTGCGCGTCGATCTGCAGAACGGCATTTCGGAGCGCGGCGATTCCTATCGCTTCAACGGTTCGATCGCGTTCGGCAGCAACTTCGCCGACGATCGCGGCCATGTCGTCGCCGCCTTCAGCTATGCCAAGACCGATCCGGTCAACGGCAGCAGCCGCAGCTTTTTCAACGACAAGACGCCGTCGTCGTTCATCGGCACCGGCACCTTCGTGCCCAGCGCGACCAACGCGCCGAGTGCGGCCGCGGTGAACGGCGTGTTTGCGGGCTATGGCATCACCAGCACGATCAACCCGTTGCTGAACCTGGGCTTCAACAATGACGGCACGCTCTTCGTGCAGACCGGCGCGGTCAATTATCGCGGTCCGACCAGCAATCAGGGCTATCTGATCGTCGGCAACAATGTCCGCATGCCGGTGGGCCAGCAGATCGACTTCCAGAACGCGATGAACCGCAAGACCGCGTTCCTGAAGGCAGATTACGAAGTGCGGCCGGGCCTGACCGCCTATGGCCAGTTCATGTATGTCGACCTCAAGGTCCATACCGCAAGCGGCGGCAGCCTCACCCAGTTCGGCGGGCTCACCACCGTGCCGGTGAGCAACCCGTTCATCCCGGCGGCGCTGCGGACGATCCTGGCCTCGCGGCCGAACGCGGCGGCGCCCTTCACCTGGAACGGCCGCTACGTTGGCGTGCCCTACAAGAGCTTCGACGAAGACTATTCCATCCAGCAATATATGGCGGGGCTGCGCGGCGACATCGCGGCAGGCTGGAGCTTCGACGCGTTCGTCTCCTACGACCAGTCGCTCCACGACCAGAAGATCAACAATGCGGTGCTGAAGAGCCGCGTGCAGACACTGCTCAACGCGTCCGACGGCGGCGCCTCGACCTGCGCGGGCGGGCTGAACATCTTCGGCGATGCGAATGCGCGCGGGCTGTCTGCCGCCTGCCGAGCCTACATCACCAAGACGGCCTTTTCGCAGGAGGACCTGTCGCAGACGCAGGCGCAGCTGCAGGTGAACGGCAAGTTGTTCGATCTCGGCGCCGGCCCGGCGCAGGTAGCGTTCGTGGGCAGCTATCGCCGCAACACCTATAGCTACACGCCGGACAGCGACCTTGCTGCGCAGAACATCGAATCCGTGATCGCTTCCGCCGGCGCCAACGGGCGGATCTCGGTCAAGGAATTCGCCGCACAGGTGGACGTGCCGCTGCTTGCCGATCGGCCCTTCTTCCAGGAACTCGGGGTTGGCGGCGCGATCCGCTTCTCGGACTATTCGGTTACCGGCAGCGTGACCAGCTATGAGGGCGATCTGCGCTGGCGGCCGATCAAGCCGCTGCTCATCCGCGGCAGCTACCAGCGCGCCGTGCGTGCCCCCAATATCGGCGAGCTGTTCACGCCCGCCTCCGGCACGCAGCTGGTGATCGGCACCCCCCCGGGCTCGCTCGGCGATCCGTGCGACGTCCGTTCGACCGCGCGGACCGGCGCCAATGGCACGCGCGTCTCGGCGCTTTGCGTCGCCCAGGGCGTGCCGGCAGCGGCGATCGCGTCCTATACCTTCCCGACCACCGCGACCGGCCAGACCATCGCGGGTAACAAGGGACTCACCCCGGAAAAGGCGGATACCTATAATCTCGGCTTCGTGTTCAACACGCCGCGCTCCGGTCCGATCGGCGATCTCACGGTTTCGGTCGACTATTACAACATCAAGGTGTCCAACGTCATCTCGACGGTGCCGGGGCTGACGGTGCAGACCAAGTGCTGCAACGTCGACGGGACCAACCCCAATTACGATGCGGGCAATGCCTATTGCGGCCTGATCCAGCGCGATGCGACGGGCCAGATCGTCACGGTCAACACCCCGTATCTGAACATTGGCGGCCTGCGCACCGACGGCGTGGAATTCCAGGTGAACTGGAGCGTGCCCGCAGCCTTCCTGGGCGCGTCGGCGCGGTTGTTCGCGAATGTCGGCGTCGACTGGACCCGCAACTACAAGGTCCAGCTGCTGCCGGGTGCGTCCTTCCTCAACTATACCGGCATCAGCAACGGCGGCGCGCTGCCGAGCAGCGTCCCGCCGCGCGCGACGCCCGAATGGCGCTCGCTCACGTCGTTCGGCTATCGCTCGGATCATGGCAGCTTCGGGCTGCGCTGGCGCTACCAGGACAAGCTGCGCGACATCAGCTCGGTGCTGACGCCCGCCACGGCGCAGGCCGGCGTGGCCGCCTATGCGACCTGGGATGCGTTCGCGACGGTGAAGGCCGCCAAGGGCTTCGAGTTCCGGCTAGGTGTGAACAACCTGTTCGACAAGAGCCTGCCCTTCGTTGCGAGCTCGCAGAACGGAACCGACGTGGCGTTGTACGACGCGATCGGCCGGTCCTTCTACGCGGGCGTACGGTTTGGGTTCTGAGCGAAGGGGGCGGGTCACGCCGCCCCCGGACCGTTGTGCGAGAGTGAGAGCGATGATGAAATCCGGGCTGATCGGCCGTTCGATCCAGGCGTCGCGATCGCCCTGGCTCCATGAAGAGGAAGCGCGGGCGCAAGGGCGGACCCTGCGCTACACGCTGGTCGACTTCGACGCCCTGGCGCTTCCGGATGCCGCGCTGGCCGCGCAACTCGCCCGGTTGCGGGACGAGGGGTATCACGGCTTCAACGTGACCTACCCGTTCAAGCAGGCGGTGATGCCGCTGCTCGACGACCTCGCGGAAAGCGCGCGGATCGTCGGGGCAGTGAACACGGTGGCGATCCGCGACGGGCGGCTGACCGGACACAACACCGACATGATCGGGTTCCGCGAAAGCCTGCGAAACGGACTGCCGGAGGCGCGGCTCGACCGGGTCCTGCAGGTTGGCGCGGGGGGTGCCGGTGCAGCGGTGGCGAATGCGCTGCTCTCGCTTGGCGTTCGCCACCTCCGGCTCGCGGACGTCGACCTTGCTCGCGCAAGCAACCTGGCGCTGCGCCTGCGGGACCACTTTCCCGATGCTGCGGTCGAGGCCGTGGCGGCGGGGCAGCTCTGCATCGACGCGGTCGATGGCATCGTCAACGCAACGCCCATCGGCATGACGTCCAAGCCGGGCACGCCGATCGACACGGCAGCCCTTCGGGCCAAGCAATGGGTCGCCGACATCGTATATTTTCCGCGCGAAACCCAGTTGCTGCGCGAGGCGCGTGCGGCTGGCTGCGCGGTGCTGGACGGCACCGGCATGGTGATCCGGCAGGCGGCCGAGGCGTTCGAGATCATCACCGGCCATCGTGCCGACGTCGCCCGCATGACGGCCGCGTTCGACCTGGGCTGAACGACCAGCCACAGCGCCGCGATAGGGTCTTTCCTGTCGCCATACGTAGGGCGTCCCTCGGCACCGGCGACGCGAGACCAGCCTTGCTCGCGCCGATGCCGCCCCGCGTCGACTGCCTTGTCCGCATCACGTTAAACGCTATGCTGTATAACAATGCCGGCAGGACGACAGCGTGCGCCGCCGGTTCAAGAATGGGGCCGTAAGCGCCCTGCGGAGAGGCTGCATGACGAAATCGGCGACACTGCTCAACGCGCTGGACGAGGCACCGCTGGGCCGGACCCAGATGCTTGGTATCCTGCTCTGCCTGCTCCTCAATGCCCTCGACGGATTTGACGTGCTGGCGATCAGTTTCGCGTCGCCCGGTATCGCGGCGGA
>JAIYAA010000220.1 GCA_027489295.1 Sphingomonadales bacterium
ACTCGTCTCCATCTGACGAGCTAACTTACCAATGGCATGATTTCTGGGGAGCAGGTCACCAACGCCCTCGTCAAAGGCGGCAAGCATCCCGGCTATCGACGATGCCGCAAGGCGGCCTGCAGACCGCGCTTACCATCGCTGGCAGCAGCAAGACGGATCATCGAGGCATGGCGGACGGACTACAACACCGTGCGTCCGCACAGCAGCCTTGGCGGATTGGCACCCGCCGAGTTTACGAGCCGCCCCCGCCAAGGGCATAAGGACACCCGAGCTAAGTTATCCGCGGCCTCAACACGGGGAGCAGGTCAAGCGTCTTGTACGGGCCGTAGGCGCCCGGCGCATCACGCCACCGCAGCCCATTGCGGTTGACGAACACGATGCCGCTCAACACCCGGCGATCATCCACCCGAGGCTTGCTGTGACTCTTGGGAAAGAATGGCCGCAGCCGATCCATCTGCTCGTCCGTCAGCCAAAACAGGTCGCTCATTCCGGTCTCCTTGCGGAGCCTGAATCAGATCACGGCGCGCACATCAATGGGTCCTGATCCTAAGGTCTATCAAGCAAGACGTCCTTTAACATGAAGTTTGGCGGATCAAGCAGATAGCTGCGCCCAACCCCCGCGGCACGCGCCGCGGCGATATCACTTTCCTTGTCGCCTACCAGCACGGAGCTAGCTAAATCTATACCGTGCTTCTTCGCCGCACGAAGGATCATGCCTGGAGCAGGCTTCCGGCAAGAACAGTCAACTGAAAGTTCAGCAACTTGCCCATCCGGATGATGCGGACAGTGGTAAATATCAGTAAAGCGTACACCTTGCGCAGCGAAGACCCGCTCCATATGCGCTTCGAGCGTAAAATATTCTTCTTGGGTAAAGTACCCCCGGGCAATGCCCGATTGGTTTGTAACAACAATAAGAAGAAATTTCGCATCCTGCGCGCGTTGCAGGGCCTCGACCACGCCTTCGATGATATCGAACTGATCACATCGATGAACATAGTGATGATCGATATTGATCACCCCGTCGCGGTCGAGAAACAGGCCCCTCTTTACCGAAGTCACGGTTTGCTCTTCCGTATACGCTCTAACAGGTTTGTAGTAGAGTATCCTTGAAGAAAATCGATAGCATGAGCTTCGCCACCGTAGGATCGAACAAGAACGCTTTCCTCGAGCATATTGATATCGTAATCGCCCCCCTTGACGTAAATATCGGGCCGCACTTCCTGCAACAGCGCAATCGGGGTACGCTCGTCGAAAAATGCCACTAATGTAGTGGACTCCAGGGCTGATAGCATCAAAGCCCTGTCACGCTCCGGATTGATTGGCCGATCCGCACCCTTTTCAAGCATACGCGCAGATGCATCGGTGTTGACCGCGACGATCAACGCTCCTCCGAGCATACGTGCTCGCTCAAGATAATCGACATGCCCGGGATGTAGGATGTCGAAGACGCCATTGGTAAATACCAGCGGGCGCGAAACCGACGCCAAGCGCGCGCGCAACGTTGATCGCGACGCGATCTTATCTATCACGCTCATTCCTGCTCCGTTAAAGGCAAGGGCGGCCGCGCGCTTAACACCTCATCGAGCTCAACGGTGGACGTGCCGAGCTTGCCGACCGCGATCCCGGCGGCCGTGTTGGCGAACGCGACCGCATCTTCCCACGTCTGCCCGGCCCCGAGCATGACGGCGATCGCCGCGATGACGGTGTCGCCAGCGCCTGAAACATCGAAGACTTCGCTGGCGCGGGCAGGCTGATGCGTGACATGACCGTCGCGATAGAGCTTCATCCCGCGCTCGCTCATCGTCAATAGCAACACGTCGAGGTCCAAGCTTTCGCGCAACGCCTCAGCCTTGTCGTCCATCTCGGCTTCGCTGTTCCATCCCCCGACAGCATCGAAGAGTTCGGCGCGGTTGGGGGTTACCGTAGTAGCGCCTGCGTAGCGCTGATAATCACGGCCCTTCGGATCGACCAGAACAGGCTTGCCGGCGCGACGCGCAGCGCGAATCAAGTCTTCGATACTGCGCAAGGCGCCCTTGCCGTAATCCGACAGGATCACGATGTCTTGCGAGGTCACGATTGACTCGAAATCGGTGCGCTTGGCTTCCAGCGACTCATGCGATGGAGCCTCCTCGAAGTCGGCCCGCAGCATCTGCTGATTCTGGCCGATCAGGCGAAGCTTCAAGGTCGTTCGAATGCTGGGGTCGACTGCAAACTGGTGTTTTACCCCGGCGCAATTCAATGCGGTACGCAGCCGATCCGCGGTGCCGTCGGCGCCGACCACGGAAAGCAGCGTTGCCTGAGCGCCCAGCGAGACGACGTTGCGCGCAACATTCGCCGCCCCCCCGGGGCGTTCATCACTTCGCGTGACATGCACGATCGGGACGGGTGCTTCGGGCGAAATCCGCCGGACATCGCCAAACCAATATTCGTCGAGCATCACGTCGCCAACGATCAGGACGCGAACACCGGATACGAGATCACGCATCGGACAACTGGAATACGGAGTCGAGATAGGCGCAGATCGCGTGATAGACGATCTGGTGCCCAGACTGGATCTGGTCCGTGTGCTCGAGCGGGACGATGATCGACCGATCGCTCATCGTAGCAAGCTTACCGCCGCTCCGTCCCAGCAGTCCGATAGTTGTCGCGCCAATCGCACGCGCAGCGTCGAACGCTCGCATAACATTGGTTGAGTTCCCTGAGGTGGAAATACCCCAGACGATATCGCCCGGTTGCGCAAGTGCTTCGACCTGCCGACTGAATACAGTCTCATAGGCATAGTCGTTACTCCAGGCCGTCAGAACCGAACTGTCGGTCGTTAACGCGATAGCAGCAAGACCTCGCCTCTCGATCTTGAAGCGGCCGACCAACTCCGCGGCGATATGTTGAGCGTCGGCAGCTGAGCCTCCATTGCCCATGATCAGGATTTTTTTGCCAGCCTTCAACGCATTCGCGAGGCTCTCCGCTACGGGAACTATCGTTTCAGCAAAATCAGGCGTCAGCGCCTTCTGGAGTTCGGCGACCGCAGTCACCACATCCTCGACGATCGAATATGTCACAAATTCTCCATAGTTTAAACGGCTCACGGTGTAGAACTCATACAAAAGAAACGCGAGCCTCAATTCGCGATTGTGTTAGGGTGGGATCAACTCGTAGGCCGACCTCGGTATCGACGCTCTTTACGTGGCAGCCGACATTATAAGGCCCGCCCTTCCAGTCACTCGTGATTCTGGAGCGTGGCGGTGGCATAATGGCCTCACGCCCGGATCGATGCCGCAAGGTCTGCTTCAGGCAAGTTACTCGTCCTCCCATTCGTTTGTATTCACCCGGGCCTGCGCAGCCGCCGCATAGCGAGGCCCCGCTGTTTCCTTGGGAGGAAACAGCGGGTCTACCGTCGCCAGCGCTACGGGCCGCGCGAACGTGCCGGGCAGGTCATCGAGATGCTCGATCCGCGTCGCGCCCCGAATGGGAGCGACGAAGTACTGCCGCGACAGCACCCAGGCCATGCACAGCTGCGCCCTGCCTCCCGCACGAATCCCCGGAAACCCGCAGCCATTTCCAGATACGGCGCGAGATTGTCACCCTGAAAGCGCGGCATGTCGGCCTGCAGATCGCCCGTCGGTATCCCCGCTGCGCTGCCCCGCCCGCGAGCATCTCCCGCGCGGCCCGCGAGAAGACGATGAAGCCCGTCGCCCGCGCGGCATAGGCGTCCAGCACCGCGATTTTCGGATTACGTGTCCAAGTAGAACATTTGGCATGGATCGCAGCGATCGGATGGACGCCGTGGGCACGCCGCAAGGTTGTGGCGGACAGTTCGGAAAGACCGATCTCGCCGATCGTGCGCGCTGCCTGGGCCAGCGCGCCGACCGATTCCTCGATCGACACTTGCCTGTCGAGCTTGTAAGAATAATAAAGATCGATGTAGTCGGTATGCAGCCTGCCCAGCGCCTCTTCCAACGTGCGGGTGTTCCCCGCGAGTCTGACGTGCAAGTTACGTTGCCCATGGGATCCGCCCAGGACGCACTTGCTCGCGAGCGTGAAGTGATGGCGGCCGTGCATACCGTCTTTCTGAGAAGCTCTTCGCTGGCACCAAAGCCGTACAAGACGGCCGTGTCAAGAAACGTCGCGGCCAAATCTTAAGCATGAAGCATTAGCCGCGCCGCCGCCGCGGCATCGGGGCGTGAGGGTCCCCCGGTTTCTCATCCAGCCTGGGCTTGAGTATCCGGCGTTCATTCGGTGGCGATCTTGGCCACAGAGGCAGCTTATTCGGCTGGGGTCGGCCAGCCAAGTGAGCAGCCCCTAGATTTCTAGACGCCTTGCGCTTTCAAACTCTGCTGCCGTTCGAACTGGACGGGCGACAGCATCCCGTTGCTGGCCTGCTTGCGCACCGGGTTGTAGAACATCTCGA
>JAIYAA010000263.1 GCA_027489295.1 Sphingomonadales bacterium
CTTGCCCCGAACCCCATGACTGCTATAGAGCCCGCCGACCGGCGGTGTCCCCTGCGGGCGTGGCGGAACTGGTAGACGCGCTGGATTTAGGTTCCAGTATCGAAAGATGTGGGGGTTCGAGTCCCTTCGCCCGCACCAGTCCTTCGTGGCTGATGTGTGGTACACCGCAATTCCGATTCTTTTAGAAGGCGTGAGAATGCAGACTGTCGAGACGTTGAACGAGGGCCTGAAGCGCGCCTTCACGCTGAAGATCACCGCCCAGGACATCGACTCCAAGGTCGATGCCGAGGTCAAGCGGGTCGCTCCGCAGATTCGCATGCCCGGCTTCCGCCCCGGCAAGGTTCCGATCAATCTCGTCCGCAAGATGCACGGCGAGGCGCTGACGCAGGACGCGCTGAACAGCTCGATCCAGGAAGGCATCCAGCAGCTGATCGCCGATCACAAGCTGCGCCCGGCGATGCAGCCGTCGGTCAGCCTCGAGGGCGACTACGCCCCCGGCGGCGACGCGGAAGTGAAGGTCGAGCTGGAAGTGCTCCCCGACGTGCCGACCCCGTCCATCGAGGGCCTGAAGCTCGAGCGCCTGACCGTGCCTTTGCAGGACGAGGAAGTGCAGGAGCAGCTGAAGCAGCTCGCCAACCAGCAGAAGCGCTGGGACGACGCGGCCGAGGGCCATGCCGCCGCCACGGGTGACCAGGTGGTGATGGACTTCGTCGGCAAGGTCGACGGCGTCGCCTTTGACGGCGGCACCGGCGAAGGCATGGCGGTCGAGCTCGGCTCGGGCCGCCTGATCCCGGGCTTCGAGGAGCAGCTCGAAGGTGTGAAGGTCGGCGACGAGAAGCAGCTCAATGTCACTTTCCCGGACGATTACGGCGCCAAGGATCTGGCCGGCAAAGCCGCGACCTTCGACGTCAAGATCACCGCGGTGCAGATCGCCGGCGAGACCGTGATCGACGACGAGATGGCGAAGGCGTTCGGCCTCCAGGACCTGGAGCAGCTGACCGGCCTGCTGAAGGGCCAGATCGAGCAGCAGCTCAACGGCCTGACCCGCACCCACATGAAGCGCAAGCTGCTCGACCAGCTCGCCGCCGGCCACGACTTTCCGGTCCCGCCGTCGATGGTGGAAGCCGAGTTCGACCAGATCTGGCACCAGCTCGTCCACGAGACCGAGCATGAGGAAGATCCCGCCGCGGCCCTGGCCGAGCTGGAAGGCGAGCGCGACGAATATCGTGCGATCGCCGAGCGCCGCGTGCGCCTGGGCCTGCTGCTCAGCGAGATCGGCACCGCCAACGGCGTCGAAGTGTCCGCGCAGGAAATGAACCGTCTGATCGCGCAGGCCGCGCAGCAGTATGGCCCGCAGGATCGCCAGCGCTTCATCCAGTACGTCCAGCAGGAGCCGATGGCGGCTGCCCAGCTGCGCGCGCCGCTGTTCGAGGACAAGGTCGTCGACTTCCTGTTCGACAAGGCCGAGATCACCGATCGCGAAGTGACCAAGGAAGAGCTGGAAGCCGCGATCGAGAGCGAGGACGGTTTCTCGTCGGGCACCCATGTGCACGATCACGACAACCACAAGCCGAAGAAGAAGGCCGCCAAGGCGACCGACGAGGCCGGTGAAGACAAGCCGGCCAAGAAGCCGGCGGCCAAGAAGGCTAAGGCCGACGACGCCGAGCCGGCCGCCGAGGGCGATGCCGAGCCGGTGAAGAAGGCCAAGAAGGCTGCCAAGGCGGAAGGCGAGGGCGAAGAAGCCGCGCCGAAGCCGAAAAAGGCAGCGGCCAAGAAGAAGGCCGACGCCGAGTGATCCAGAGGGGCCGGAACGAAAGTTCCGGCCCTTTTGCTTTCTGGTCCCCCTCCTGCAATCAGGAGGGGGACCAGAAAGCAAAAGGGAATAGGGCGTGGTTAGCGCAGCGCCACGACAAGCGTGGTGATCGCCTGGGGCTCAGCCAGCGCTTCTGCGGCCGCCGCCGCCGCATTCTGCGTCGCATCGGTAACCACACGCTCTGCCACCCGCGCGCCCGGCACCCCGATCGACAGCCGTCGCGGCACCACGCCGCCGTTGACGTGAACCAGCACCAGCCGCTTGCCATCCGCCGATACCGCGCCGACCGTGTCGGCGTCGTCCACCGGTACCAGCCGATAGCCCGGGCGGATGTAGCGGCTGAACTGCGCCATCGCCCAATATTTGCGCGTGACATGGATCGGGTGTTCGCCGGCCGTGGCGGGCGTGTACGCCATCTTCACCAGGCCCCAGTTGCTGCCGCCAGCGCTGCCGTCGCCCTTTTCGCTGCTCTGCCGCTCCACCGCCTGCCAGAACACCCAGGCGACCGGCTCCAGCCGCTTGAGGTCGTGCACGACATGCTCGGCAAAGGCGAGCGGCGAGGCGAGCCCGTCAAACCGTTCGGGGTCCTTGTCGAGCGGGGTATCGTTTTCGCTCATCCACAGACGGATGCCGTGCGCCCGCGCGATGTCCCGCACCGCGGTCTGGTGGACGGTGCCATAGCTGTGGACGTTGAGCTGACCGACCCGCGCGCGGGTCTCGGCCGGATAGCCTTTCCAATCGCGGACGAAGAGGTGCGAATTGGTCTCGTCGGGTGCGGCGATGACGGTCCTGAGGCCATGCGCCTTGAGCGCCCGATCGGCGGCGTCGATCATCATCGCCTGCCGTGCCGGGCTCCAATGGGCGCCTTCCTGGGTGTTCGCGGCAAACCAATAGTCGGTATTCGGCTCGTTGACCGGCGACAGCGTGCGGAAAGTGATGCCGTGCGCTTTTTGCAGCCTGTCCACCACGATCGCCAGATAGTCGGCGAAGCGTGCTTCCTGACCGGGGCGGAGATTGTCGTCGATGCCCTTCTCGGCGCCCGATACGCGGCCGCTCACGGTCATGAACCAGGGCGGCGAATTGGAAAACGCCTCGAAGATCGGTGCCTTCACCCGGCGACGAATCGCATCGAGCCACCAGCGTTGGTTGGCGTCGGCCGCCCAGTCCCACATTGCGGGGTCTGCCGGGTTCCACCAGTCAGTGCCGGTCGCCCCCGCCGGGCGGCGCCAGAAGCCCGGCACGTCGGCGCCGGGGCGGAGATAAGGCTTGGTTTCGGGCGCGTCGCCGCCGCCGATATTGTAGCGCGCGATCGTCCAGCCGAGCCCGTCGGCGCCGTAGAACAGGTCGGCGAGCTTCTCGCGCACCGCATCGGGGTAGCCGCCGGTGACGTGCGCGAACCAGGCGAGCGCGGTGCCCCAGCCCTCGAACGGTTGGCCGGGGCGCTGCAGATCGGGGCGCAGCGTCAGCGTTACCGCCGGCTCGGTGACAGGCGGCGCGGTGCTGGTCTGGGCAATCGCCGCAGGGGAGGCCGCGAGCAACAGCGACAGCGCGGCGGCGCGAATCATGCCGCGGTTACCCGGTACAGGCCCGTGCCATGGGGCGGCAGCGTGCGCGCCAGGCGCAGCGGCCCTGGGCCTTCGTCCTTCGCCTCCCACAGGTTGCGGACCCGGGCCTTGCCCGAAAACCCCAGCAGCCGCAGGTCGAAGGCTGCCTCGCCGGGTTTGTCGCCGGTATTGAACAGCGCGACATAATGGCCGCCCTTGGCCGCACGCGCGGTCCAGACGCGACGATCGTCGGCGACGAACCACGGCCGATTCTCGCTGCTCGCCTGGTTGACGCCAAGCACCTCGCGGTTGGTGAGCAGTGCGCGGGTAGGGGCATCGAGGTGCCGCAGGTCGCCGCCCATGATCAGCGGCGAGCGCGCGATCGACCACAGCGTCATCAGCGTGCGCTGCTCGTCGGGCGTGAACTTGGTGTCGCGCTGGCCGAGCGCGAGGCGGCCGAGCGGCAGCATGTCGGCATCCGGCCACGCACCGGGGCGGGCATGCGGGCTCCAGTTTTCCAGCCGGGTGAACTGCGCCTCCAGCATCTTCCAGTCGTCCCAGAAGTCGTCGGAGATGCGCCACATCTGCGCATGGCGGGCGACGTGCTCGGCACGCGGCACCGGCGTCTCGCCCGGCGAAAGGCTCAGCAGGATCGGGCGGCCGCTTGCCTGGATCGCCTTTGCCGCGGCCTCGATTTCCGGCGCGTGCGCGTCATAGGGACGGCTCATGTCGTCCATCTTGACGAAGTCGACGCCCCAGGATGCGAACAGCGCGAACACGCTGTCATAATAGGCCTGCGCGCCGGGCTTGCGCATGTCGACGCCGAACATGTCGGGGTTCCAGGGGCAGATGCTCGAGGTGTCGGCGATATCCGCGGCGCGGACGCCGCCTGCGCCGAGCACCGGCAGATTGCGCTCCACCGCCAGCCGGGGGATGCCGCGCATCAGATGGACGCCGAAGCGCATCCCCAGCGCGTGCACCTTGGCCGCGATCGGCGCGAAGCCCTTGCCGGCCGCCGCCGAAGGGAAGCGGTTCGGCGCGGGCAGCAGCCGGCCATATCCATCCATGGTCGGCACCGGCTTGGCGCTATAGGTGTAGCTGCTCGCCTCCGGCTCGTACCACTGGATGTCGATCGTGAAGATGTCGTAGCCGAACGGCAGCAGCTCGCGGGCCTGGATCGCCGCGGTTTCGAGCGCCTGCGCCTCGGTGATGGTGGTGGCGAAGCTGTTCCAGCTGTTCCAGCCCATCGGCGGTGTGGCGGCGAGCAGTTTTGTGGTCGAGCCCTGGGCCCGTGCCACCGCCGGCGCGGTGAGCGCCAGCCCGCCCAAGCCAGCGGCGCCCTGCAGCAGCCCGCGCCGATCGATCCTTGCCCCGTCCCGCTTTTCGTCGCGCATCGCTTCCTCCGTTCTTGTCCGAGTAAACGGCGGGGGAAGGAGCGTCAACGGCGCGGCGTCATCGTCCCAGCGAGATCTCGGTGTCCTCGTGCGCCTGCAGGATCAGCGCGGTGCAGGCAGCCTTGGCGGCAGCCGGAAGGCCATCGGTGATCGCCGAAAACAGATCGCGGTGGAGCGGGATGGAGTCGCGCAGCTGCTTGGCCTTGCGCGCCTTGAACAGCACGGTGGCACGCACCGCGCTGCCGATGCTGCCCGACAGGCTGACGAGCAGGTCGTTGCCCGTCGCCTCCAGCAGCACGTTGTGGAACTGCTGGTCCGCCGCCTGCCCTTCGGCGGTGGTCAGGCCCATCTCCTCCATGATCTCCAGCGCGTGGCCCATCCGGCCGATGTGCCGCGTGGTACGGAACCGGGCGGCAAGTTCGGCAGCGGCCGGTTCGACGATCAGGCGCAGTTGGAACAGATTGTCGACAAACCCCATCGGCGGCTCGCCTTCGAACATCCAGGTCAGCAGATCGGGATCGAGCATGTTCCAGTCGCCGCGGTTGCGGACCCGCGTACCGGCCTTGGGCCGGCTATCGATCAGGCCCTTGGCGGCCAGCGTGCGCAGCGCCTCGCGGACCACGCTGCGCGACACGCTATGGGCGCTGGCAAGGTCGACCTCGCCGGGGAGGGTAGTGCCCGGCAGATGGCGTCCGCTGACGATCGCCACACCGATATCCCGTGCCAGCGAGCGATGCGCCGGGCCGCGCTTTTGTGTCAAAACCATCTCCACGCCCGTTCCGGCTTTCCTGTTGTGCGGCGTCCCGCACGGGCACGCCACAAAAAATTACAATGCGACCGCCACCGAACGACTTGCCTCCACGTCTTCGAAGTCTATTATGTCAGACAAATTTGGCGGCAGGGACGCCGGTTCGGTCGGGGAGGGGGCATGCGAGCACAGAAATTCGCGCGGCAATGCCGCAACGGTGATCCAAGCCAGCCGAACTTGCAACCTGCTTTTCGGAGGGTGGCGGCGTGAATAAATTTGGGTTGCTGGCGGCGGCAGGCGCGGTTGCGCTCGCTGCCGGCATGGGGATGGCGCAGGACGGACCGAAGATCGGCGACGCGCCGCAGGTCCAGCCGGTGCAGGTCGATCCGCGACGCCCGGATTGGGAGAACCCGGCAGTGTTCGCGCGCGGCAAGATGCCCGCCAGCGCCACGCATTTCGCCTATGAGAGCCGCGCGGCGGCGCTTGCGGGCGATCCCGCCCGATCCAGCCGCTATCTGCTGCTCGACGGCCAGTGGCAGTTCCACTTCTCGCCCTCGTCGGACGCGGTGCCGGACGGGTTCGAGAAGCCCGACTATGACGTCGCCGGCTGGAAGCGAATCAAGGTGCCCGCCGACTGGCAGACCGAGGGCTATGACCAGGCGCGCTACAACAACATCACCTATCCCTTCCCCGCCAACCGCCCGCTGATCCCCCATACCACCAACCCCGTTGGTTCGTACCGGCGCGACGTGCAGCTGCCGGCGACCTGGTCGGGGCAGGACGTGATCCTGCACATCGGTGCGGCGGGTTCGGCGACCCGCGTGTGGGTGAACGGGGTCGAAGCCGGCTATTCGGAGGATTCAAAACTTCCTTCCGAGTTCGACGTAACCAATCTGGTGCATGCCGGCCGCAACACCATCGCGATCCAGATCCATCGCTGGTCGGATGGCAGCTATCTCGAGGACCAGGACTTCTGGCGCGTCTCGGGCATCGAGCGATCGATCTATCTGGCGGCGGTGCCCAAGGCGCGCGTAGCCGACCTGTTCGTCCATGCCGGTCTCGATGCCGCCTATCGGGACGGCAAGCTCTCGACCGAGCTGACCCTTACCGATCGCGCCGCGCCGCTGACCGCGCGGATGACGCTGCTCGATGGCGACAAGGCGGTGCTGGTGCGCGAGACCGCGGTTGCTGCCGGCGGGGCGCAGAAACTGACGTTCGCCGCCGACGTGCCGGGCGTGCGGCCATGGACGGCGGAGACGCCCAACCTCTACACGCTGCTCGTCGAACTGGTCGATGCCGAGGGCAAGGTGGTGCAGGCCACGCCACAGCGCATCGGCTTCCGCACGGTGGAGATCAAGAACGGCCTGGTCAGCGTCAACGGCAAGCCGATCACGATCCGCGGCGTCAACCGCCACGAGCATGATCCGGAAACCTTCCACGTCGTCAGCCGGGCGTCGATGGAGCGCGACATTCAGCTGATGAAGCGGGCGAACGTCAACGCGATCCGCACCTCGCACTATCCGAACGACCCCTATCTCTACGAACTGGCGGATCGCTACGGCCTCTACGTGATGGACGAGGCCAATATCGAGAGCCACGCCTATATGGACTATGCCAACAAGCATGGCGAACGGCGTGCCGAGCTGCAGGTCGGCTTCGATCCGGCGTGGAAGGACGCGCACGTCTCCCGCGTGGTCAACATGGTCCAGCGCGACAAGAATCACCCTTCGGTGATCTTCTGGTCGCTTGGCAACGAGGCGGGAATCGGCCCGAACTTCGAGGCGGCGGCTGCGGCGGCGAAGGCGGTCGATCCGGGCCGGCTGGTCTCCTACCTCGGCTGGGGCACCTGGGATGGAATCCAGGATCACCGGCCGAACTATTATGCCGACATCTACGCGCCGATGTACGATCCGGCGGTGAAGCTCGCGGATTACGCCACCAACTGGAACTTCAAGCAGCCGGTGATCCAGTGCGAATACGCCCATATGATGGGCAATTCGGGCGGCAACCTGAAGGAATATTGGGACACCATTTACGCCCATCCGAACAAGCTGCAGGGCGGCTTCGCCTGGGACTGGGTCGACCAGTCGATGTATCGCTATGCCAAGGACGGCCGGCGCTATTGGGGCGACGGCGGCGAATATGGGCCGAACCCCGGCGGCGACATCGAGTTCGGCGACGGGCTGCTTCAGTCCGATCGCACGCCGAACCCGCAGCTGTACGAGTTGCGCAAGGTCTATGCGCCGATCCAGTTCGACGGGTTCGACCCCGCCAGCGGCCGGGTGACAGTGCGCAACCGGCACGACTTCCGCGATCTTTCCGGCTTCACCTTCGAGTGGGAGGTGCAGGAAAACGGCGTCGCGGTGGCGATCGGCACGCTGGAGGCGCCGAGCGTCGCGGCGCACGGCGCGGGCACGATCGCGCTGCCGCTCGCCGGCCTCACGCGCAAGCCGGGCTCCGAGTATTTCGTCACAATCCGCGCGCGGGCTAAGGCCGATGCGGTGCCGCTGGTGGCGGGCGGTACGGTGATCGGCTGGGAGCAGTTCGCGCTCGATCCCGCATTCCGCGCAGCCGAGGTCGCAGGCCCCAAGGGCCGCGTGACCGCGCAGGACGGGCAGGGGGCGATCACGCTCTCCGCCGGCGGCGCGACGCTCGTGGTGAACCGCGCGACCGGCTTGGTCGATCGCTATGCTGCCAGGGGCAAGACGCTGCTCAGCGGCGGTGTACCGCATTTCTGGCGCGCGGTGACCGATAACGACATCGGCATCAGCACCGACAAGCAACTCGCCGCCTGGAAGGCGATGAGCGAGACCCGTACCGTCGACGCGGTGCAGGTGCAGGACCTGGGCGCGGACGGAGCCGAGGTGCGCGTGGCCTATACGATGGGCGGGGGCGCGGTGCGCTTCACCAGCGTCTATCGGATGGCCGGGGACGGATCGGTTGCAGTCGATAGCCGGTTCGAGCCGGTCTCGAAGCAACTGCCGCCGCCCTTCCGGATCGGCCTGGCCTTCACCACGCCGGGCAGCCTGAAGACGGTCGAATGGTATGGCCGCGGTCCGCACGAAAGCTATGTCGACCGCAAGACCTCGGCGCCGATCGGCCTGTGGCGCGGTGCGGTCGCCGAGCAGAACCATGATTACATCCGCCCGCAGGAGACCGGCAACAAGGTCGATGTCCGCTGGATGGAGTTGATCGGCAGCGGACCGGGCCTGCGGGTGCAGGGTGACGCGCCGCTGATGATGAACGTGCTCGCCTTCCCCTATGCCGATCTCGATCGGCACGCCCCCGGTAGCTGGAAGAGCACCGATGTGGTGCCCAAGGCGCAGGGCACGCTGCTGATCGACGCCGCGCAATGGGGCGTCGGCGGCGACACCCAGTGGAGCGAATTCGGCAAGCCGCTGCCCAAATACCGTACCCAATTGGTGCCGACGACCATCCGTTTCCGCCTCACCCCGTTTACGGGCCAGGGCACTACCCCCACCAAGGCGCGCCCGGCGCGTGCGACGGAGAAAGAATGATGCGAAGCCTTATCAGCGCGATTGCGCTCATTGCCGCCATGCCCGCGCTCGCGCAGACCAGCGGCGATTCCGTGACCGTGCACGGCGATCAGCCCGGCGCGAAATATGACAAGCGGCTGTTCGGCCAGTTCGCCGAACATCTCGGCACCGGCATCTATGGCGGCCTCTATGTCGGCGCCGACAGCAAGATCCCGAACGTGAAGGGCTTCCGTCGCGACGTGATCGACGCGCTGAAGGCGATCAAGGTGCCCGTCATCCGTTGGCCGGGCGGCTGCTTTGCGGACGAATATCATTGGCGGGAAGGCATCGGGCCGAAGGCCAAGCGCCCGGTGAAGGTCAACACCAACTGGGGCGGGGTGACCGAGGACAATGCCGTCGGTACCAACGAGTTCATGGACTTCACCGAAGTCGTGGGCGCGGAGCCCTATGTTTCGGGCAATGTCGGCACGGCACCGCCCAGCGAGATGGCCGAGTGGGTCGAGTACATGACCTCGCCGACCAGCTCGACGATTGCCAACCAGCGCCGCGCCAATGGCCGCGACAAGCCGTGGAAGCTGACGATGTTCGGCATCGGCAACGAACTGTGGGGCTGCGGTGGCGATATGCACCCGGAATACGCCGCCGACGAGACCCGCCGCTACGCCACCTTCCTCAAGGTGCCGGCGGGCGAAAGGCTGATGAAGATCGCCAGCGGCGCCAACTCGGCCGATTACAACTGGACCGAGGTGATGATGCGCAAGGCCGGCGACAAGATCGACGGCATCGGCGTGCATTACTACACTGTGCCCGGCCCGTGGGAGAAGAAGGGTCCGGCCACCGGCTTCGACGAGGAAAGCTGGGCGCGAACGCTTTCCAAGACCCTCAAGATGGAAGAGCTGCTGACCGAGCATAGCAAGGTCATGGACAAATATGACCCGAAGAAGCGGGTCGCGCTGCTCGTTGACGAATGGGGTACCTGGTACGATGTCGAGCCGGGCACCAACCCGGGCTTCCTCTACCAGCAGAACAGCCTGCGCGACGCGATGGTCGCGGCGCTCAACTTCAACATCTTCGCGCGCCACGCGGATCGCGTGCGCGGCGCCAACATCGCGCAGATGGTCAACGTGCTGCAGGCGATGCTGCTGACCGACGGCGCCAGGATGGTGAAGACGCCGACCTATTGGGCGTTCGACCTGTACAAGGACTATATGGACGGCACGGTGCTGCCGGTCGACGTGCAGTCCCGCTGGTACAACAAGGACCAGTGGACGATGCGCGCGGTGAGCGCCAGCGCGGTGCGCGGGACCGACGGCATAGTCCATGTCGGCCTGGTCAATGTCGACCCGAACCAGCCGGCGAGCGTTAGCGTGAAGCTGGACGGAGTGGCCGGTGCGCAGGTGACCGGCAAGCTCCTCACCGGCGCCACGATGGACGCGCACAACGACTTCAAGGCGCCCGATGCCATCAAGCCGGTGGCGTTCACCGGCGCGACCCTGTCGGGCGGCACCCTGACGGTGCAGGTGCCGGCCAAGGCGATCGTGATGCTCGACATCAAGTGAGCAAGGCGATACTTCTGATGGTGGCGGCGGGCTTGCTCGCCGCCGCCGATGCGCCCGCGCCGCGCTGGGATGCTGCCGGCGACGGCAATCCGCTGATCCCCGGCTATTTCGCCGACCCGTCGATCGTTCGGGACGGGGGGAAATGGTATCTCTACGCCACCATCGATCCCTGGGGCGACGACCGGCTGGGGATGTGGACCTCTCCCAACGGCCGCGACTGGACCTTCTCCACCCCGGCCTGGCCGACCAAGGCCGCGGCGACCAGCCCGACCTCGGGGGATTCCAAGGTCTGGGCGCCCTCCGTGGTCAAGGCGAAGAACGGGCGCTGGTACATGTATGTCTCGGTTGGCTCCGAGGTGTGGGTCGGCAGCGCGCCGTCGCCCGCCGGGCCCTGGGCCGATGCGAACGGCGGCAAGCCGCTGATCGCCAAGGCCTTCGCACCGGCCTATCACATGATCGACGCGGAGGCGTTCGTAGACGAGGACGGGACGGCGTATCTGTACTGGGGCTCGGGCCTCAACTGGACCAACGGGCATTGCTTCGTGGTGAAGCTGAAGCCGGACATGGTCAGCTTCGACGGCGAACCCAGCGACGTCACCCCGGCCAACTATTTCGAAGGGCCGTTCCTGGTGAAGGCGGGGCGGCACTATGTCCTGACCTATAGCGACGGCAAGACGACCGAGGACAGCTACAAGGTCCGCTACGCGATCGGCGACACCCCGTTCGGTCCCTTCCGCGAGGGGCCGGACAGCCCGATCCTGTCCACCGACAAAAGCCGGGACGTGATCAGCCCCGGGCATCACGCGATCTTCCGCGTCGGCCAGCAGCCCTATATCCTTTACCACCGCCAGTCGCTGCCCTGGCCGCGGCCCGGCGACGACGCGACGCTGCGCCAGATCGCGGTCGATCCGCTGACGATCCGCACCGATGGCAGCATCGCCAAGGTGACGCCCAGCCATGGCAGCGCGGTGGCAGGTTTCGCCCCGCATCGAACCCGTGGCCTGCCGATGACGCTGACCGGCGCATCGGTCGATGCGGTGCACGGCGCGACGCGGGCGGGGGACGACAATTACGCGACGCTGTGGCGGCCCGCACCGGGCGCGGCGCCCACACTGGTCGGGGATCTCGGCAAGGTCCGGCCGGTTCGCGCGGTGCAGCTGCGGATGGAATATGCCACCCGCCCGTACGACCTCGCGATCGAGGCGTCGGCGGATGGCCTGCGCTGGCGGAAGGTGGCGGCCAGGGCGGGGGCCAGCGGCTCGCCGATCGTGCTGCCGCTCACCGGCACCGCACGCTATCTTCGCCTGCGCGTGTCGGCGGGGGCAGGGGTCTGGGAATGGCAGGTCTTCTGATCGGCAGGTTCGATCAGGGGTGAAACAAAAAATGTTGCGGCGCCTCGCGCTTCCGTGCGTTAGGCGACCGCACAAGCTTTCCAATGCCAGAGGAGCATGACATGGCCTTCGAACTTCCCGAACTGCCGTACGCCAAGGATGCGCTCGCGCCGCACATGTCGGCCGAGACCTTCGACTTTCACCATGGCAAGCACCACAAGGCTTATGTCGACAACTGCAACAAGCTGGTTGCCGACATTCCCGAACTGGCCGGCGCGAAGCTGACGGACGTGATCGCCTATGCCAAGGACAAGGGCAACAAGGGCCTGTTCAACAACAGCTCGCAGATCTGGAACCACAGCTTCTTCTGGCAGTGCCTGACGCCCAACTATGCGGCGCCCACCGGCAAGCTGGCCGAAATGATCGACCGCGATTTCGGCAGCCACGACGCGCTGCTCGAGAAGCTGAAGGCGGAATCGGTCGGCCATTTCGCCAGCGGCTGGGGCTGGCTGGTGCTGGACGGCGACACGCTGAAGGTCACCTCGTTCCATGACGGCGATTCGCCCGTCGCGCACGGCGTGAAGCCGCTGTTCACGATCGACGTGTGGGAACACGCCTATTACATCGACTATCGCAACGCGCGCCCGTCGTTCGTCGACACCATCCTGACCAAGCTGGTGAACTGGGACTTCGTCGCCCAGAATCTCGATGGCGAAGGTGCATCGCGCGCCGATCAGCAGGGCTGAGCCCTTTTCGGTTCCTCCGCCCGGACGTGCCGGGCGGGGGGATCAGTTTTCCCCGTACAGGTCGCGCTGGGCCTTCTCCAGCTCTTCTGCATAGCGACGCCGCGCATGGCTCTCGGTGATGAGCCCCAGCACCTGCCCGGTGCTCGATAATACCGCCAGATCGTCCGCCACGCTCGCGTCGAAGGCTTCCAGCACTTCCGCGATCGTCATGTCCGGCGACAGTGCGGTGTCCATCAGTTTCGCCATCTCGCGCACCCCCTCCGCGGGGTCTACCGAGGGGCTCCACACCGCTGCCGTTTCGGCGATCCCGGCATAATGGCCAGCGGCGTCGAGCAGCACGACCCGCTTGGTCGAGCCCAGCGGGAAGCGCGCGCGGAACGTGGCGATATCGCTTTCTGCCGCAATCGTCGCCACGTCGCGCCGCATCATTCGGGCGGCGGTCAGGTTGCGCACCCAACCCACGTCGCGGCCGCTGCGCAGCGTCTCGCCCCGCAGGTGCAACCGCCAGGTCGAGAAGCTGTAGCCGAACAGTTCGCGCACGATGGTGCTGGCGATCAGCGTCGCGGCGATGGTCACGCCGGTGATGCTGAAATCGTGCGTCACCTCCAGCACCAGCAGCGACATGGTCATCGGCCCGCCGACCACCGCGACCGCCAGCGCCGCCATGCCGACCACGGCGGCATCGTCGGCCGCTAGTGGGTGGAGCCCGGGGATCTCGACGAGCAGGAGCTGGTAGAAGCGGCCGAGCAGTGCGCCCAGGAACAGCGAGGCGAAGAACAGGCCCCCACGGAAGCCGAAGCCGAGCGATACCACCGAGCCGAGCAGCTTGAGCAGGATCGCCACGGCCAGCGACGCGATCGTGGCCTCCGCCGCAAGGTTGATGTCCAGCGCGCCATGCCCGCTCGACAGCACCTGCGGGGAGAGCAGCGCCAGCGGGATCATCAGCACGCCGCCGATCAGCGGCGCCCAGGCCGGGCGGATCGGGCTTCGGCGCACCCCGGCTTCGACCAGCGCCACCAGCCGCATCAAGGCGATGCCGAAAGCCGCGCACAGCAGGCCGAGCAGGGCGTAGAGGAAGTAATCCGCCGTCCCGATCGGGTGCGCGGGGCCCGCGCTGATCACATAGGGATGGATGCCGAGCGTGCGCGCGATCAGCGCGGCGGTGAGCGAGGCTAGCACCACCGGCGCGACGATGGCGGGCGTATAGGCGCCCAGCACGATCTCGAACGCGTAGAAGGCGCCGGTCAGCGGCGCGCCGAAGGCGGCGCCCAGCCCGGCACCGGCGCCTGCCGCCATCAACGTGCGCAGGTCGGCGCGACGCAGCTTGAGCCGCTGGCCGAGCAGCGAGGCGAGGCCGCCGCCGGCCTGCGCATAGGCCGCCTCCAGCCCCACCGAGGCGCCGAAGCCATTGGACAGGAGCGTCTGGCCGACCACCGTGGCGGTGTCGCGCGCGGGGATGCGGCCGCCGTGCAGCGCGTTGGCCTCGACCACGTCGATCGTCTTGCGGCGGCGGAGCAGCCACAGGCTCAGGCCCAGCAACGCCCCGCCGATCGGCAGGGCCAGCAGTCGGACGGGCGCGACATGACTGGCGGCGCTCAGATGCTCGCCTTGTGCCAGTCCGAACAGCACGCGCTGCATTCCTCGCGCCGTCTGGCCGATCGCGATCGCGGCGAAGCCGGCGGCGGCGCCCACGCCCACCGCCACCAGCAGGAACAGCAACGTGTTCGACCGGAACTGTCGCCGCAGCCCGTTGGCCGCGCGCACCGCGTGGAAGGTGGCCGGGTGGCGCAGCGGGCGCATCGTGCGATCAGCCTTCGGGCGGGAGTGGGGCGTCCTCGGGCTTGTCGAGCTGCAGGCCGTGGCGCAGCAGCATGGGGATGTTGGCGATCGCGAAGACCAGCGTGACCGGGATGACGATCCAGACCTTGAAGAACATCCAGTGGTCCCAGCTCAGCATATGCCGGGTGACTTCGTTGGCGACGGCCATCGCAACGAAGAACAGCGACCAGTTGATCGTCAGCAGCCGCCAACCATGCGCGCTGAGGCCCGGATAGGCGGACCCCAGCATCGTCTCCAGCAATGGCTTGTCCGCCACCAGGCCATAGCCGAGGATTACGGCGAACATCACATAGACGACCGTCGGCTTGATCTGGATGAAGGTCCGATCGTGGAAATAGAGCGTCAGCCCGCCGAACACGAGCACCAGCACGCCGGTGATCCACAGCATGGGCGAGACGTGGCGGGTCTTCCACCAGGAAACCGCGATCGCCACCGCCATCGCGATCATGAAGGCAAGGGTTGCGGTCATGATGCGCTGGAGCTGGATGCCCGGTGCAAAGGCGTTGACCGCGAAGAACACGATCAGCGGGCCGTAATCGAGCGCCATGCGCAAGGCTGGCGAGGTCTGGGGGCGGGGGGCTGCCTCAACCATTCGCCAGTTCCTCCACGCCTGCAATGATCCGGGCTACTTCGAGTGCGTCGAACCCGCGAAGATCGTCGACCTTCTCGCCGACCCCGATCGCGTGGATCGGCAGCCCGAACTTTTCGGCGGCCGCGACCAGCACGCCACCGCGCGCGGTGCCGTCGAGCTTGGTCATGACCAGGCCGGTCACGCCCGCGACCTCCTTGAACACCTCGATCTGGTTGAGCGCGTTCTGGCCCGTGGTCGCATCCAGCACCAGCACCACGTCGTGTGGCGAGGCGGGGTTGAGGCGGCCGAGCACGCGGCGAACCTTGGCCAGCTCGTCCATCAGCTCGCGCTTGTTCTGCAGGCGGCCGGCGGTGTCGACGATCAGCACGTCGGTGCCGATTTCCGTCGCGCGCTTCACCGCCTCGAACACGATGCCGGCGGCGTCGCCGCCCTCGGCGCCCGAGACGATCGGCACGCCGATCCGCTCCGCCCAGGTCTTCAGCTGGCCGATAGCGGCGGCGCGGAACGTGTCACCGGCGGCGACCATCACGCTATAGTCCTGGTCGACCAGCTGCTTGGCGAGTTTCGCGATCGTGGTGGTCTTGCCCGATCCGTTGACGCCGATGACGAGGATCACCTGCGGGCGCGGGAACGCCTCGATCTCGAGCGGCTTGGCGACCGGCTCCAGCACCTTGGCAACTTCCTCGGCGACGATCACGCGGATGCCGAGTTCTTCCATGTTGCGCTCGAACTGCCCTTCGGCAAGCCGTGCGCGCACCTTGGCGGCGGTGGCGGGGCCGAGGTCCGAGGCGATCAGCGCCTCCTCGATCTCGTCCAGCGTCACCTCGTCCAGCCGGGCGAGCGACAGGCCGGCGAGGTTGCCGAGCAGCCGATCCGACGTCTTGCGAAAGCCGCCGAGCAGCTTTTCGTGCCAGCTGGGTCCGCTCATGCGACCAGCGTTCCGTCTTCGACGCGTGCAATCGTCACGTTCACCGTTTCTCCAGTCTGCCGGGGCGCGGTCAGCCGCACCTCGGCGAAATTTCCTGCATGGCCGCGGTCGCCCGGGCGCTCGACCAGCACCTGCTGGCGGCTGCCGACCAGGGTTTCCAGCCAGTGCGCCCGCTGTTCCGCCGCCGCCGCGCGCAGCCGGGCGGCGCGGTCGCGAATGGTGGCGTGCGCCACCTGCGGCATGCGCGCGGCGGGCGTGCCGGCGCGCGGGCTATAGGGGAAGATGTGCGCATGCACCACGCCGCAATCCGCGATCAGGGCGAGCGTGTTCTCGAACATCGTATCGTCTTCGGTCGGGAAGCCGGCGATCAGGTCCGCGCCGATGGCGATTTCGGGCCGGGCGACGCGGAGGCGCTCGGCCAGCGCCACCGATTGGGCGCGGGCATGGCGGCGCTTCATCCGCTTGAGGATCAGATCGTCGCCGGCCTGCAGCGACAGGTGGACATGCGGCATCACGCGCGGCTCCTGGGTGAGCAGCGCGAACAGCCGATCGTCGACTTCGATCCCGTCGAGCGAGGAGAGACGGAGCCGCCGGAGCTTGGGTACGTGCTTCAAAACGCGTTCGACGAGCGAGCCCAAGGTGGGAGCGCCGGGCAGGTCATGGCCGTAGCTGGTGAGGTCGACGCCGGTCAGTACCACCTCGCCATGCGCCTCGGCCAACATCGCGATCCGGTCGATCACAGCGCCGGCGGGCACCGATCGGCTGTTGCCACGCCCGAAGGGGATGGCGCAGAAGGTGCAGCGATGGTCGCAGCCATTCTGCACCTCCACGAACGCGCGCGCATGGGTGGAAAAGCTGGCGGCGAGGTGCGGCGCGGTTTCGCGCACCGCGAGGATGTCCTGCACCTGCACCCTGGCCTCGGAGGCCCAGGCCGCCGGCAGCAGCTTCTCGGCATTGCCGATCACGCGGTCGACCTCGGGCATCGCGGCAAAGGCATGCGGGTCGATCTGC
>JAIYAA010000067.1 GCA_027489295.1 Sphingomonadales bacterium
TCCCACAGCGTCTGCCAGTGCGAGGGCCCCGAGCCACCGAGGCCGGGGACGGTGAGGATGATCGGCGAGCGATCATCGATCGGCGAAAAGATCGTCATTGCGTTCCTCTCCTGTGTCCTTGGAGGGACTGGCCGGAGTTTCAGTATAATCCCTACTGGATTGGTGGGCAATAAGCCTGCGATCAGTGGAGGAGCGGTTGCGCCGGGGCGTTGGCCGCGCCTAAAGGGCCGCATGGCAAAGCTTCGCGCCGATCAACTGCTCGTCGACCGCGGGCTCGCCGAGAGCCGCACCCGGGCCCAGGCACTCATCATGGCCGGGCTCGCCTTCACCGGCGAGCGCAAGATCGAGAAGGCGGGCCAGATGCTCGCCGACGATGCGGCGCTGGAGGTGCGCGGGCGCGATCATCCCTGGGTGTCGCGCGGCGGCATCAAGCTCGCCCATGCGCTCGAGCATTTCGGGTGGGACGTGGAGCGCGCCGTCGCGATCGACGTCGGTTCGTCGACCGGCGGCTTCACCGACGTGCTGCTGACGAACGGCGCGACCCGCGTCTATGCGGTGGACAGCGGTACCAACCAGCTCGCCTGGAAGCTGCGGCAGGATCCGCGCGTGGTGGTCCACGAACAGACCAGCGCGCGCATCCTCACGCCCGCCCATATTCCCGAACCGATCGACCTGGTGGTGTGCGATGCCAGCTTCATCGGCCTGGCCAAGGTGCTCGACGTGCCGCTGGGCTTCACCCGCCCGGGCGCGCGGCTGGCGGCGCTGATCAAGCCGCAGTTCGAGGCGGGGCGCGAGGAAGTCGGCAAGGGCGGGGTGGTCCGCGATCCCGCTGTCCACGAGCGGGTCCGCGCCGAGGTGGCGGCATGGCTCGAGGGCAAGGGCTGGCAGGTGCTCGGCGTGACCCGAAGCCCGATCACCGGTCCCGAGGGAAATGTCGAGTTTCTGATCGGGGCGGTGCGGGGCGACGGCGGCGAGGCGCTGCCCGGCGCGGCGTGACGACGTTTTCGACGGGGCTAGGATCCGAAGCACGACGATCGCGGCACCGCCCTGCGCCGGCGTAGGCGCGGACCTCGACGGGCTGCAATGAGCGGGCTACCATGGCGCTGTTCCCTGCTGTTCAGGACATGCCGCCTGGCACCGCCTTGGGCCAGCACGCGTTTCCGGCTCGCCGGATGTCCCTGTTTTGCGTTTCTGTCCGCTTGCTATCGTGGCGCAAGCTTGTAACAGCGCCGGCCGCCACGGGAGGTTCACGTCATTCGCCAGATCGCCGCCTTGCCCTACCGTACGATCGGCAGCGGTACCGATGCGCCCACGCAGGTGCTGCTGGTCACCTCCCGCGGGAGCGGCCGCTGGGTGATTCCGAAGGGAAATCCGGGCGCCGGCATCCCCGCGCATGCTGCGGCGGCGCTGGAGGCCGAAGAGGAGGCGGGGGTGAACGGCGTGGTCTGTCCGACGCCGCTCGGCTCCTATCGCTATCGCAAGCGGCGCGGCAACGGCGCCTCGCTGATGGTCGATGTCGAGGTCTTTCCCTTCGCGGTCACCCGCGAGCTGGAGGCGTGGAAGGAGCAGTCGGAGCGGCAGCGGCGGTGGTTCAGCCTGCCGGAAGCGGCGGACGCCGTCGACGAGCCGGACCTGCGCGACCTGATCCGCTCCTTCGGCCCCGAGGAATTCCGAGCCGCAACCCGCCGTACGGGCGTGCTCGATACCGTAGTCCAGAAATCAAAGGTCAATCGAATGTTCGCGTGGTTCCAACGGCTGTTGCCCAAGTCGGGCAATTTCTTCGAGATGTTCGAAGCGCATGCGGCGACCATCGTCGCGGGGGCTGACGCGGTGGCGCGGCTGCTGCAGGGCGGTGGCAAGGATCACATCCGCGAAGTGATCGAGCGCGAGCATGACGCGGACGAGATCACCCGTGAGGTGCTGCAGACCGTGCGCGTCACCTTCCTGACGCCCTTCGATCGCGGTGCGATCACGGCCCTGATCGGATCGATGGACGACGCGATCGACGAGATGCAGGCGACCGTGCGGGCCATCGACCTGTACGAGATCGACAGCTTCGAGCGCGAGATGAAGGACATGGCCGGGATCATCGTCGATGCCGCGCGGCTGACGCTGGAGGCGATGCCGCTGCTGCGCGACGTCGCCCGCAACGGCGCCCGGCTGCACGAACTCACCGAGCGGCTGGTCCGCATGGAGAGCCATGCCGACGACATCCATGCCGCCGGGCTCAAGCGCGCCTACAAGGAACTGGGGCCGGCCGATCCCCTGAAGTTCGCCGTGCAGCGCGAGCTCTACAAGCATCTCGAGCGGATCGTCGACGCCTTCGAGGACGTTGCGAACGAGATCGACGGCATCGTCATCGATCACGCCTGATCCACCATGCATGAACTTGCCCTGCCGCTGCTCATCGCGCTCATCGTCGTCGCGCTTGCGTTCGACTTCCTGAACGGGTTGCACGATGCCGCCAACGCGATCGCGACGGTGGTCGCGACGCGCCTGCTGAAGCCGGTCCATGCGGTGGCGTTCGCCGCGTTCTTCAACTTTGCGGCCTATTTCGTGACGATCGCCGTCCCCAGCCTGCACAAGGTGGCGGAAACCATCGGCAAGGGCCTGATCGACAAGGACCTGATCACCCCCGGCGTGGTGTTCGGCGCGCTGGTGGGCGCGATGTTCTGGAACGTCGTCACCTGGCTGAAAGGCATTCCGTCCTCGTCCAGCCACGCGCTGGTGGGCGGCATGATCGGCGCCGGCGTCGCCCATGCCGGGTTCACCGGCATCCAGTGGAGCGGCCTCGACAAGACCCTGCTCGCCATCGTGCTGTCGCCGACGCTTGGTATGATCCTGGCGATGCTGGTGATGCTGGTGACCAGCTGGCTGTTCCAGCGCGCGACCGCCAGCCGGGCGGAGCGGTCGTTCCGCGTCCTGCACCTCATCTCCTCGGGGGCCTATTCGCTGAGCCATGGCCTCAACGACGCCCAGAAGACGATGGGCATCATCACCGTGCTGCTGTATTCGACCGGCTATCTGCACGGGAAGTTCGAGGTGCCGCACTGGGTGGCGATCAGCTGCTATGTCGCGATCGCGCTCGGCACGATGACCGGCGGCTGGAAGATCATCGAGACGATGGGCTCGCGCATCACCAAGCTGTCGCAGCACCAGGGGTTCAGCGCCTCGTTCGCGGGATCGATCATCCTGTTCGGGGCCTCCTGGCTCGGCATTCCGGTGTCGACCACCCACACCATCACCGGCGCGGTGATCGGCGCGGGCACCGCCAAGCGCGCCTCGGCGGTGCGCTGGGGCGTCGCGAGCAACGTGGTGGTCGCCTGGGTGATCACGCTGCCCGCCTCTGCGGCGGTGGGTGCCCTGTTCTACGCGCTGACCCTGTTGTTCTGATCGCCCGCGCCGGCGCGCGGCTTCCGCGCGTCGGGGCGGCGGTCGTGCGGCCCTTTGCAGGTCCCGCATGATCGAATAGGCATGCGGCAACCAAGGGATCGCAATGGAGGAACGCGCGTGAACGCATTGGCATCGAAGGCACAACTGCGCCGTGGCTTCTGGCGCCGCGCGCTGGTCACGGTGCCGCTGGTGGTGCTGCTCGGCTTCGGCTCGGCCATGGTCGCGCCCGCCGGCGATCAGAACCCGTGGTTCAGCGCGCTCGCCAAGCCGGCGATCCAGCCGCCGAACATCGCCTTTCCGGTCGTCTGGACTATCCTCTATGTGCTGATGGGGCTGGCGCTCGCGCTGGTGCTGAGCGCGCGCGGGGCACGCGGGCGGGCCACGGCCGTCGTGCTGTTCGTGCTCCAACTGGCGGTCAATCTGGTCTGGTCGCCGATCTTCTTCCGCTTCCACATGCTCGACCTGGCGCTGATCGTGATCGTCGCGCTGGCGGTGCTGGTGGCGATCACCATGGTCGCCTTCTGGCGCGTGCGCACGCTCGCCGGGCTGCTGCTGCTGCCCTATCTCGCCTGGGTGTGCTTCGCGAGCGTGCTGTTTTCGCAGGTCCGCGACCTCAATCCCGATGCAGAAAAGATTGCGCTCGCGCCCGCGAACGCCCACATCGCCGTGCACACACTTTGAGTGGGATAGATTTGACATGCAGACCGACAACCGCCTGTTCGACGATCTGGTGAAGATGGTGAACGGTGCCGCTGGCACCTTTGCCGGTGTGGCGCGCGAGGCCGAAGCCGGTGCCCGCGAACGCGCCCGCGAATGGATCGGCGGGCTCGATTTCGTGGCGCGCGACGAGTTCGAGGCGGTGAAGGCGATGGCTGCGGCCGCGCGCGACGAGGCCGATGCGCTGAAGGCGCGCCTCGATGCGCTGGAGGCAAAGCTCGGCGGTGGCGCCGCGCCGATCGACGCCCCGCAAGGGAACGCGTGACGCTGGCCGCTCTTTCCTTGTCCACAGCTTTCGGCGGCGGGGCGCAGGCGCAAGCTTGTGCCCCGTCCGCGTGCTTGGCAGGAGCGGGCATGGCTACACGATCGGGGGCTGAATGGGCATGCTAGACGAAGCGGAATTCGACCGCGACGCCGCTGCGCCCATCGATATGCTCGAAACCTATTTCGCCGCACATGGCTGGACGCATGAGCGCGAGGACGACGAGATCGTCGCCAAGGTGAAGGGCAGCTGGACCCAGTACGAACTCCGCGCGATCTGGCGCGAGGATGATGGCGTGCTGCAGTTCATGGGGTTCCCGGACGTGCGCGTTCCCGAGGAGCGGCGCGGGCTCGTCTACGAGACGATCGGGCTGGTCAACGAACAGCTGTGGATCGGCCATTTCGAGCTCTGGTCTTCGACCGGCATCCTGCTGTTCCGCCACGCCGCGCTGATCGACGGCGACGAGGGCGCCTCGCTCACGCTCGCCCAGGCGGAACTGCTGGTGGAGAGCGCGATCGACGAGTGCGAGCGCTTCTATCCTGTGTTCCAGTTCGTCCTGTGGGGCGGCAAGACGCCGAGCGAGGCGATCGCCGCCGCGCTGATCGAGACCCAGGGCGAGGCCTGAGATGGCGCTGCTGGAGCGGATCTGGCTGGTCGGTGCCGGCAATATGGGCGGGGCGATGCTGCGCCGCTGGGCCGGCGCGGGGATCGACGCGTCCGCGATCACCGTCATCGATCCAGGCAGCCCGGCGATTCCGGAAGGTGTGCGGCATGTGACCGCGCCGCCGGAGGGCGAGCGCCCCACGGCTGTCGTGCTCGCGGTGAAGCCGCAGCAACTCCATAGCGTCGCGCCGGTGCTCGCTCCGGCGGTGGCAGGCGTGCCGCTGCTCGTGTCGATCCTCGCCGGAGTGGAAGTCGCGACGCTGGCGCAGGCGCTGGGCGCGAGGACCGTGGTGCGCGCCATGCCCAATCTGCCGGTCGCGATCGGCAAGGGCGTTGTCGGGCTTACCACGCCGAGCGACGATGCCGCTGCGCGGGCTGCCGCCGAAACGCTGATGCAGCCGCTCGGACTGGTCGAATGGGTGCCGAGCGAGACCATGCTCGACGCACTGACCGCGCTGGCGGGCTGCGGCCCCGGTTTCGTGTTCCGCTTCGTCGATGCTCTGGCCGAAGCCGGCGCGGCGCTGGGTCTGCCGGCCGATCAGGCACAGCGGCTGGCGCTCGCCACCGTCGAAGGCTCCGGCGTGATGGCGGCGGCGGCGAGCGATAGCCCTGCGGTGCTCGCCGATCGCGTCGCCAGCCCGGGCGGCTCGACGCGCGAAGGGCTCAACGTGCTCGATCGCGACGGCGCGCTCAAGGCGTTGCTGCGCGACACGCTTGCCGCTTCTGCGCGGCGGAACGCCGAGATGGCCGCCGAAGCGCGCAAATAGCGCGGCCGCCAACGGAACGTGCTGGATTTCCAGCGGTTAAGCCTCCGATCTAACATCGACGGAGGCTGACATGGCTACGACGACCGAACGCGAACCCAAGCGCACGACGAAGACCACGGCCAAGGACACGGCAAAGCCCAACACCGGTACCAGCGTAGGCGTGATCGCCGGCGCGGTTGCAGGTGGCGCGGCGCTGGGTCTGCTTGCGATGCTCGGCCGCAAGGCGGCGGTGCAGGCGCCCAGCGCGCTCGCCGGCAACTGGGACGACGCGCTCAAGGCCGAGCACAAGGCGGTGCTGAAGGTGTTCGACACGCTCGAGGCCACCGACGACAAGTCGACGATTCGCCGCAACATGTTGCTCGCGCACATCAAGCACGCGCTGGTGAAGCACGCGATCGAGGAAGAGAATGTGATCTACCCGGCGCTCCGCGAAGCGGGGAAGACCGAGGAGGCCGACAATCTCAACGCCGAGCACGGCTATGTGAAGCAGTTCCTCTATGAGCTGGAGAACATGCCGAGCACCTCGCCCAAGTGGCTGGAGAAGGTGAAGGAATTCCGCGCGGCGCTGGAAAAGCACATTCGCGAGGAAGAGGACGAACTGTTCCCCGA
>JAIYAA010000382.1 GCA_027489295.1 Sphingomonadales bacterium
GCCGAGGACGAGTTCCGCATGCAGGACCGTTTGGGTGAGCGCGTGCCGGGCGATCCGTCCTCGCACCCGGTGTGGCGCGACGACGAGAGCGCGATCCTCGCCACCCGCCGCATCCTCCGACTGGCGCGCGCAGCACGACGCCGCATCCACGTGCTCCACGTCACCACGCCGGCCGAACTGGAACTGCTCGGCCAGCACAAGGACATCGCGACCTGCGAGGTCACGCCGCAGCACCTGACGCTGGCGGGCGAGGAGGCCTATCCGCGCATCGGCACCTTCGCGCAGATGAACCCGCCGATTCGTTCCGGCGCGCACCGGGACGGCCTGTGGCACTGGCTGCGCCAGGGTGTGCCCGACGTGCTCGGCTCCGACCATGCGCCGCATACGCTGGAGGAAAAGGCGAAGCCCTATCCGGACAGCCCCAGCGGCATGCCCGGCGTGCAGACGCTGTTGCCGCTGATGCTCAACCATGTGGCCGAGGGTCGGCTGACGCTGCAGCGCCTGATCGATCTGACCAGCGCGGGCCCGCAGCGCATCTTCGGCCTGGTCGGCAAGGGCCGGATCGTGCCGGGCTATGATGCCGATTTCACCGTTGTCGACCTCAAGGCGCGCTGGACGGTGGAGGCGCCCTGGCTGGCGTCGCGTTGCGGCTGGTCGCCGTTTACCGGCATGGAACTGACCGGTCGGCCGGTCGGCACGATCATCCGCGGCCACCGGGTGATGTGGGAAGCGCAACTTGCCGACCAGGCGATCGGCGAGCCGGTGAAGTTCGAAGCCGTCGAATTCGGCTGATGGCCATGGGCGGGGCCGCTGCGGCGGCCCCGCCCGTACCCGATCAGAATGGCAGCCAGCGCTGCTTTTCGCTGAACTTCATGTAGCCGGCGTTGACGCCGAGCCGCCAGCCGACACCCAGCCGAACCGGGATCAGCACGATGTCCCCGCGGCGCAGGTACGACGCCGAGAAGCCGCCGACGAAATAGGCATGGCCCTCGCCCTGGGGGAAGCGCTTGTAGAGATCCTGGCTGTCGTAAAGATTATAGACCAGCACGAACACCTTGTTGGCATCGCCGCCCAGATCGAAGCCGATCGACGGGCCGGTCCAGTAGACGGCACGCTGCCCCTCGATCTTGTGGAACATCTCGCCCTTGCCATAGCGCAGGCCGACGCCGATCGCGCCCGAGGCCTCGCTGCCGGCGATATAGGCGTTGGGCTTGCCCTGATCCTTCAGAATGTCCTCGAGCAGCTTGGCGAGGCCCGAGGCACCCTTGCCGAACACGCCTTCGGCGGCCGCGAGCAGATCGTCCTTCTCGAACGTGTCGGTCGCCGCCTGGCGCGCGGTGGTCGCGGCGGGATCGGCGGCGGCGGGGCTCGACGCCGGAGCCTGGGCCGGCGGGGTGTCCGCGGGCGGCGGCGGCGGCGCGGTGTCGGCGGGCGGATAGCTTTGCTGCTCCTGCGGCGCGGGGGTCGTGCTCGGCCGCGCCGGGGGCGTCTTCAGGTCCGAATCGATCGCGGTATTGGGGTCGATCGTTGTCATCTGCGCGGCGGCCGGCATGCTGCCGAGCCCGGCGATGGCGATTGCCAGAAGCGTGAACCAACCCGATCGCATCATTAATTCTACCCCAAACCCTGGTGTTTTTCGCCGTTATCCTAGGGCTGCGTGGCTGTCGCGGCAATGAATGGGCGTCCGATCGACTCGATTTCGCGTCCGGGTGGTTATCCCCGTTGATTGCCGGCGAAGGGCTCGTTATAGGGCTCGTCCTCGGCGCTTCCGGAGACGTGGGTGAGTGGCTGAAACCAGCGGTTTGCTAAACCGCCGTACGGGGATTACTCGTACCGAGGGTTCGAATCCCTCCGTCTCCGCCATTACGACCGCCTAGGGCGGTCGTGCGCGTTCACAATCCCTTGATTTCTGCGGTTTTCCGGCCCGATAGAGGGGTTCGGGATGGCCGCGATCGTCCGCACGCGTTCACCCGATGCCATGGCATCTACCATGGTACCGATTTGCGAATGCATGGTATCGGGGATTTATCGGGTGCTGAACGACGCGAAGATCAAGGCCGCCAAGGCGCAGGACAAGGCATATCGGCTGGGCGATTCCGGCCAGCTCTACCTCCAGGTCGCGCCGACCGGCGCCAAGCACTGGCGGATGAATTACACCTATGGGCGCAACGCGGCCGGCAAGCCGGTGCAGAAGACGCTGGCGTTCGGCTCCTATCCAGCCGTCACCCTGCTTGACGCCCGCCGGCGCCGCGACGAGGCGAAGGCGCTGCTCCGGGAGGGCAAGGATCCGGCGGTCGAGAAGCGCATCGCCAGCAGGGCCCTCTCTGAGGCGAACCAGAACACATTCGAGGTCGTCGCGCGCCGCTGGCACGAGCTGAAGAAGCCGACCTGGGACGAGGTGCATCAGAACGACGTGATCCGCAGCCTCGAGCGCGATATCTTTCCGCACGTCGGCGATCTTCCCATCACCGCGATCAAGGCGCCGAAGCTGCTCGACGTCCTCCAGCGGGTCGAAAAGCGTGGCGCGATCGAAACCGCGCATCGCCTGCGGCAGCGCTGCTCTGCCGTATTCGTCTATGGTATCGGAGCGGGATTGTGCGAGGCGGACCCTGCTGCCGGTCTTGGCGCCAACCTCAAGGACGTCCCGAAGGCGAAGAAGCAGCCCTCCATCATCGACGGTAAACGTGATCAGGATGCTCGGATCACGGCGGTGCGACAGCTGCTGATCGACTGCGAAGCGGAGAGGTGCCGCGCGACGACGAAACTTGCGCTGCGCTTCATCGCGCTGACCGCTGTGCGACCGAACGAGTTGCACGGCGCCCGGTGGGACGAGATGGAGGGCCTGGACGGCCCCGAGCCGACCTGGACGATTCCAGCTGCGCGAATGAAGGGCGACAAGGAACGGAAGGAAGAGGAGGGCGGCGAGCACACCGTTCCGCTGTCCCGCCAGGCGGTCGACGTCCTGGCAGCCGTGCGAAAGCTGACCGGCCGGCTGCAGCTCGTCTTCCCCGGCGAACGCCACCTCCACAAGCCGATGTCCGAAAACACGCTTCGCGCGCTGCTGATCCGGGCCGGATACTATCAGCGCCACGTGCCGCACGGCTTCCGGGCAGCGTTCTCGACCATCATGAACGAGCGCGCCGACCGCGAGTGGAGGGAGACGGGCCATAAGGGCGCGTCCCCCGATCGCGCCATTCTCGACCTGATGCTGGCGCACGTGCCGCAGGGGACGTCTGGGTCGGAGACCGCATACAACCGCGCCGCGTATCTGCCGCGGCGCCGCGAGCTTGCGCAGGAATGGGCCGACATCATCCTCGGCGGCTTCTGCTCGGCGGAACTGCATTTGGGCGGCCCGATCCGCTACGCGGCCAGCGGCCCTGGCAGGCGGTAAGGGCCTCGCCGCGGCGCCAGGTCCCTGCGGATTCACTGGGACCTGGCGTCAGCGGGCCGCGAGGCCCAGCTTCTCCCGCGCGGCATCAGCGAGAAACCGGGAGCGATTGGCCGCGACGCGATCGATCTTAGCGAGCAGCTGATCCTCGATCGTGATCTGGACCCGCACCGCGCGCCCGGGGCGCTCGCCGGCGACAAGCATGCGCGCAACCTCAACGCTTCCTTCCTCAGCCTGAATGTCCTGTATGTCGGACGGTTCGGGGATCGGATCGGCATAGTCGGCCATGACGGACAGGTGCCCTTCAAGGGCCTCCTGTGCGCCCTCGGCTGCTTCCTGCACGGTCGCTCCAGCGGACACGCATCCGGGCAGGTCCGGGAAATACACGCCGAAGCCCTCAGGTCCCTTATCGATGATCGCAGGATAGTAGACGGTTGCCATTGTCGTTCCCCTCCATGGGCTGACAAGATGGCCGCTCAGGGGAGCGGCACACCGGATTGCTTCGAGATGCTCTTGAGCGTGCCGATCGTCATATCGCTCTTCGGGTGAGGAACAGTGACGGTGCCCGGCTTCGTCGGGTGGCGGAACTGCTTGTGACTGCCAGACTGCCGGACCTCGAACCAGCCGTCCGCTTCAATCCTCTTGATCACGTCCCGGCTCTTCATCTCTACTCCCCGATATGTGTATCACATACACATAAAGCGATGGCTTGGCAACCAAGGAATACACATCTTATACATCTTGGAAGGGGCTGAGCGTACATCAGGCGCGTGCCTGTCGCTGAGCATCCCGCCATTCCATCACCTCCTGGCGGCTCCAGCGGGTAGCATGCCCGCCCGGCTTGTATCGACGCGGGAAACGGCCGGCGCGCTCGAGGCGATAGATCATCGTCTTTCCGACGCCGGTCAGCTTCTTGACCTCGTCGAGCGCGATCAGCTCGTCATCGGAGTGGGTGGGGGTGGGTTCGTTGGTCACATCTGCCTCGTTGTCGATTGCCTTCTGGTTGGTGAACTCCGCGGGTTCAGGGCGGCGGTTGGCCGATTTCGATCTCCTCGGCCGCATCTACGGACAGACGATCGCCCAGCATGTCGCCGAGCAGCAGATCCCGGCCGCGATCGCTCGCGTGAAGGCTTTCCTCCAAGCTGCGCGTCCGACTGTGTAGGTGCTCACGAAGGGCATCGCTCATCAGCTTCTTGCCTGCGGCAGCGATTTGCTCGACCTCGATTCGCCCTTCGATGACGGCGAGGTGCAGTTCGGCCACGATGTCGTCGCGAATGGATGGGTCCAGCCGCTTCGGCACAGCATTGTGCACCAGCTCGATCAGCTTTCGGCCGTGAGGCCTTCCAATGCCGAGTCTGCCGCGGATTAGGCGTGCGCGCGCGGTGCGCTCCCCGTCGGTCAGCGTGCGACGCACCGCCCAGATACGATTGATCCCGACGCGCGCCACAGCTGCAACGTCCTCCGCCGCTTCCCCCTTCAGCAGTGCGGTGCGGATCACCTTCACCTTCTCCGGCGGCAGGGGGCGCTGGCGACTGGGGAAGTCGAAGCTCTCCCACTTCGCCGCGCACCATTCAGGGTGCCCTATCAGCCTGCCGCAAGCGCACGAGGTGCCCGCGGCGAACAGCTGCTCGCGCAGCGCGCGCGAGTGGCGCAGGACAGTGTCGTTCGACAGCCCGAGGCGACTGGCAACGCGATGCGGCGGCTCGCCAGCGCGGATGGCGCTGTCGATGCGGGCCTTCTCCAGCTTCGTGACTGCGTGCGCCGGGGCATTGACGACGCAGGCTCCGGGATGTCGTGCCGGTCTGCCGCACCCGCACCGCTTCAGCGGGGCGGATGACCCTTCTCGAAGCCGGCGGATAGCGCCGCTGATCGTCGACCGGCTCAGGCCGGTAGCAGCCGCGATCTTGCCGGCACTGTCTCCTGCGCGCAGCCCGGCCTTGATCTGGGCGAAAACCCCGGCAGGCATGCGCGGCCGATATTGCCGCTTTGTGTGCTGCGTGGTGCTCGGCGCCCGGCATGCGGCTCGATGGCCTTGAGCAAGTCCGCACGCGCAACGCCGCCGGCTGCAATCGCCAGCATGGGCGGCGGCGCCACCGCAACGTGCGCAGGTCGACGGCAGCAGGCTGGCAACGGCCAGCTCGTCGAACATCCGGCGCACCAGCCACGGTTTGACGCCGGTGCGCTTCGCCACAATCGATCGGTTTGAACCCGTGCGGGCCATGCGCGAGATGCGGCGGCGGGCTGCAGGAGGAACTGCGGCGACTATCGTGGCTGAAAACTGAAAGCGCCTGCGGCCTCGGCTGTCGCCCCTTCGGTGAGCGCACGTCTCAGCGTGATCTAAGGGACGCCCGCAAGGGCATGACGCGCCCGCGCTAGCGAGTTCCGACCGAAGGTCGAGCGTCAAGGCCAAGGCCGCGCCGGCGGTGAGCCCGATCGCTTGCCGAACGGCCGACGACGATGCGCCCGTTGCGACCAGCGACCGCGCTGCCGACCGCTGGTCCTCGGAGAACTGGCGTTTCTGGCGCGCGCCGGTGAACCTGCACATGTTCTTGTGACCGAATGGAGAGCCGCAGCCGCAGACCAGCCCCTCGGCGGTGAGCAGGTCGATCACTGGCTGGCAGTAGGTCGCCTTGAAGCTGACGCTCGGCTTGCGGCCTACCTCGCGCGCTATGTCGGCGCAGGTCTGCCCCGCCAGGAGCCGGTCCCGAACGAGAGAGGGGGGGACGGATACGCGGCATCCGTTGCGATGCCCGGCCGGCAGGCCGCACCCGCACGGCGGCCTAGTCGTCGCGACCTCCGATTCCGGAACATTGCGCGCGCGCATGTTCACGAGGGAAGTGCTGCACCCGATCTCGGCGGCGATCTCGGCCGCGCTGAATCCGTCGACGATCATCTGATCGACGCGAGAATGCTCGGCCGGCGTCAGGCGGACGATTGAATACTTTGGTCCCAGCGCGCGCGTCCTGGATCCCACCACCTGGCTGTAGGTCACCCCGAGCCGACCGGCGATTTCGGGATCGGTGAGCCCCTCCTCGACCAACGGCACGACACGCCGATCGAGCTCGGCGCGGCGGTCCGCTTCGGTGGGAATGCCGAGGGCGGCAGCGACTTCCTTGCACTTCGTCTGCGCGACCCATGAGGAGAGGCCCATCGCCCGGCCGATCACCGCAGGAGTCTCGCCCAGCCGCAGTCGGCGGGCGATTTCCTGCAATTCCGGGCCGCGCTTCGACCAAGGCCGGAGATCGGGCATCAGTTTCCACCATCGCGTGTGCTGGAGGGGAGAAACAGGGCGGCGCGCGCCAACTCGTCGATCCGATGTGCGACCGAGAGCCCTTCTGTGGCTTCGAGCGCGTAGCTGATCGATACGGCCACCTCTGTGACCAGATCTTCCAATCCGCCTAGCTCCAGCGCTGCGGCCGGGGGAAGGGATCGCACCTCCGCTTCAAGGTCGCGCAGCAGCTCGATCTGATCATCGCGGCCGAAGGCGCCCTGAAGTTGATCTATTTCCAATTCGATCAATTCGAGGACACGCGAACGCATCTGTGCACTGGCCAGGAGTTCACCGATGCGGCCGCCGCGATCCTCAGTCGTGGCGAGCGTCTGCCGCGCCGGCATCCGGGCAGTGGCCCGGGGCAAATCCTCGCCGATCTGGGAGCAGGCAAGAGCGTCATCGCGCTGACGCTCTGTGGCCTGCCGCGTCTTTCGGATGTCCCGCTTCCGGATCCGTCTCAAGAGGCGCGTCCCGATACGCCGGTTGCCACGATACCGAAGGACTGCGGGTCCACGCCCGCGGCTCGCACTGCGTCCGCCAACCGTGCCAGCTCATGGCCCGCAACGCTGCGGATCGAGGTTGCGAAGAGCACAGGCTGTAACAGGGCGTCAGCCTGGCGGGCGTTGCTGTCGCGAAGGGCTAGCATTGACTTCAGCGTGCCGAGATGGACCCGCGCAGCATCTTCGACGAGCATGACGCGATCGACGATCGTCGTGATCGCATGATCAGGCCAGGTCTTGAGAGCTGCGACCACGATTGCGACCCGGTCTTCGTCGCTCAGCCCGTCGCGGCCGGCAAGGGCATAGACCGATAGGCAGATCGCGTCGAAGAGCCCGTCCGCCCACGCGCGACGAACCCCCCGGGGGTCAGAAACCACAGCATTGCGCACCTTTTCCTCCATCATGCAGTTGCCATGACGGTTGCCGCGCGCCGGCTGGTTCGGTCTTGAGCTGTGCTGCATCAGAGCTTTCCCCTGCGCGTCCCGAGGGGCGTCCAGTTGCCGCACACCCAATCTTGGTGGACGCGAGGGAAGAAGGAGGCGGCGGGAACCTTGCCGTTTAAGGGCGCGTGAACGCGCATCGGCGGGTTTGCCACGCAGATGCCGACCCGCAGCCGTTCAGCGTCCTCCTTTGTCATGACAGGCGCCGCGCCGGCCTTTTCGAGCAGGTCGACCGGTGCCTGATCAGCGCGATCGCTCCCGTGCGACTTGCAGTGCAGGCAGGTGGCGCAGGTCGCTTCGAAGAAGCGGTCCTGACCGAGGCCCGCCTGATTTGCGGCAAGGAGCGCCTGGTTCAGCTGGGCGTAGAGAGCGAAGGCGTCCGGGTCGTCCCACGAATACGGGTGATCCGGGTCAGCTTTCCCGCGCGACATCGACACGACGGCATTGTGCACCGCCGACCACATCGCGTCCGCCGCGTAGCGCTGCCGGGCGGCGAGCTCGTTGGAATCTGCCGCCATTATCGCGCACTCGCCTGGAGAAGGCCCCGAGCCGCGACCTCGGCGAGCAACGGCCCGTCATCTACCTTCGAGAGGTCGACGTGCGCGCCGACCAGCTGCACGGAGCGGGTCTGCCGGGACGCCCGCTGCACCAAGCCCTGCCGCTCCAGGCTGCTCAGGAACCGGTGAACACCCGACTTGCTCGTCAAGCCGATGGCTTCCGCCATCTCGGCAAGGGTGGGGGCGACCCCACCATGGTCTCCCATATACTGCTCGATGAAGCGGAGCAGATCGCGCTCACGGTGCGTCATGCTACCGCCTCGGCGAGCGCTTGGACGTCCCTGAGGATTGCTTTTCGATAGCCCTCGTCGAACCTGAGGCCCTCACAATTATCGAAGCTCAGGCGGAGCTTGAGCGCCAGTCCGGCTAGATCAGGGGCGGGAACATCTTCGATGAGGTGGTCTAGCGCCCGCCCCCATTCGCGAGCGCGCTCCTTGTCGGCATATATGTCGACCTCAGAGCCATTCAGCGCGTTGCGCGCATTCTGCTCCGCAGCAACGGCTGCGTCCCATGCCGACGGCGACGCAGTCTCGTCCAGGCTGATGTCGAGCGCGACGTGGAAGGTGAGGAATGCCCGAGCTTGTGCCATGTCGGCAAGCCTCGCAGCCTCCTGGATGACCGACGTCGCTGAGCTGATCGCCTCGATCAGTTCCATGGCCGTTTCGGGCCCGCCTTCAGCGGCAAGCGATCGCAGCATGGCGACCATCTCGTCCCTATCGAAGACGAAAAAGGCGAACAGGGCTGCCATGTGCTGGCTGCCAGAGCCCGCGAGCACGTTCCAGAGCTGCGATGCGCCCGACTTCGTCATCAGGGCTGCGAATGGAAGGTCGAGAGGCGAAGCCTCTGCGATCGGCGGTGAGGAGATGGCGTTCATGATTAAGCTGCCTTCTTCATGCGGCGATAGGCGTCTTCGACTTCGCCCCACAGCCAATCGGGGTGGCGATCCCAGATCGCGCTGGTCTCGTCGGCGGCGTGACGGAGCCGAGCGAGGTAGGAGAGGTCATCCTCGACCTGCCGCTGCCGGACCTTGATCAGCCCGTGGAATTCCACCCGATTGAGCGTGCGTGTCGACTTGATCACGCCCTCTTCACCGCCAAGTACATGCGCCGGGCGCAGGTCGAAGAGGCTGCGCTGGCCCGTTGCGAACGAGTTCATCGCCGCGTCCTTGACCTTCACGGCGTGCTGCTTGATCCGCCGCGCTAGATCCTGCCGAACGATGGTCTCGACAGCGAAGCTGTCGGCGAGGACCTGCGGCAGCGCGTCCTCGACGGCGGCCTCCCGATTGAGGACGCCTCCTCGCTCATGCTTCGCGGTCACGTCCGCGACGATTTCGGCAATCGACATCAGATCTTCTCCAGCATGTTGGCGATGGCGAGTTGGCGGTTACGCTCGATCTCCGGGAAGACGAGTGCGAACGAGGTCAGCCACTGGGCAGCCCGGGACACCAGGTCGCCTGGGACGCCGCGGCCGAGGTGCTTCGCCCAAGCGGCATTGAAGCTGGCGAGGTCAGGAGCGGCAGCCAGGGCCTCGATTGCCCGCATGATGCCATCGCGCTGCTGCGCAGCCTCGAAGTCGAACGGCGCCGGATCCTCCTGCTCATCGTCGTTAGCCGGCGGCGACGCACCTTCTTCAGGATCCTGCTCGTCATCGTCGACAGCCACGACGCGGAGCGACAGCGTATCCCCATCCAGCGACCATGGAGGGGGTATTTCCACGACGTCCGCATATTCCCCGGCCAACTCGGCCTCGTGATGAAGGCGCGCCTCGCCGATCGACATCTCCGACACCACGGCGGCCGTCTGGACGTCCGAGCCTTGGCGGATCTCGCCGAGGAAGGTTCGAAGCTGTCGACTGCCGCGCGCTACCGGCGCGGCGGGGGCCGATGCTGCTGGCGCGAGGGGTGCGACGGCCCGCCCGCGGTTGATCGCCACCACGTTCATCTCGAAGGTCGAGCCCCCGCGGGTAACGGTGCGGGTCTGTCGTTCGTCGACAGACGGGGGCGGGCGCAGGCGGCCCACCATGCCCACGTCGACATGCGCAAGTCGGGCAATCTCGCGGTCGGATTTCTTCGCCCACTCGGGATCTGCCAGCACCGTCAGCACAGCCTGCCGCTTGTCGGCGTTCGTTCGTCGATAGCCGTGGCTGGCGTTCGCGCCGACAGCGTCGAGGATAGCGTCACGCCTGGTGCCGGGGCGCACGGAGACCTCGATATCGGCAAGGCCAGCCAGCTCGGCAGCCATGATCCGGTGATAGCCATCGGTCAGCCAGTGGTCGGAGCCGTCGTAGCGGGCCTGGACCGGAGGGAACGCGTCGCCGCGCCCCATCGCCTCGGCATACTCCTTCGCGACGTCGAGACTGATCTGCGCGCGGATCTGGGTGCCGCCATCACGGCGCAGCAGCGGCAGCGGGAGCCGTATAACCGTTCCGGTCGCCTGTTCGATATCGCTCACGGCCGCGCGCTCCTGGCGTGCGTCGCGAGTGCGGACAGGGCGAGCAATGTGCCGATCCCATCCAGAGCACGGGCGATATGGAACGGACGGAGGGCCGAGTAGTCACTCCCGGGCTCGCTGCCGGGATTTACAGCTTCCGCCAGCGCCACGGTCATCGCGTGAGCCTGCTCAACCGCGGTGATAGCAAGATCTTCCGAGAAGATGGTGCAGCCGTTCAGCTTGCAGGCCTGGAGCGCTTCGAACACCGCGGCGCCCAGCTGCTCAATGTTCTGGGGGGCGCTCACGACCGCGCCTCCAGGACGCGCCATCCGTTGGTGGTCGTGCGCCCAAGCGTTTTGACGACGCGTGCAATCTGCCCATCGGCGCGGTAGCGCCGCCGAACCTCGGCGAACTCGCGGAAGGCAGACGTCCTGTGCTCCCTGCCGGGAACCCCGGGCGCCAGCAGCAGGGCATTGTCGGCGCCGCACACGATCTGCCCGTCCGGCGTCAGCATGATCCTCCCGCCGCCGCTGATGAAGCCACGCACCGCCTGGGTCGTTTCACGCGGCTTGGTCGGGCGTTCGTCCGCTACCGCGCCCTGCTTGGTGAGGAGGAAGAGCAGGACCGCGCGGCGCTCGGGCGCGCCATCCAGATCCTGCGTGAGGAAGTGGACCCAACGCCAGCGATGGCGGATCTGCGCGTCATCGCGAACACCGACGCGGAGGTGCCGGGCTCCATCGCAATCGACATGAACCTGCAGGTCGCAGCCGATGGAGGCGGTCAGTTCGATCCAGAGGAGCGCATAGCCAAGCTCGTCGGTGGCGAAGGTGGCGAGATGCGCGAGCATGTCGGCGATTGGAGCCGCGCCGGACATGTCCACGTGCGTGGCTGTCTCCGCGCCGAGCGGAGGGATCGGCTCGTCTGCGCGAGCGATGTGGAGGGGAAGGCTCACCCCCTCGGCATCTAGAACCGGGATCATGACGCGCGCCCGGTGCGGAGCGAGCCCAGCGAGTATTCCGCCTCTTGGTGCTGTCGGAAGGCTGCGTGGAAATTAGTCGGGCCCGCGGATTGGTCCACGTCGTAATGAGGCCGGATCGCGAGCAACGCGCGTCCGTCGTCGGACTGCGCCTCGCCCAAGATATCCAGTGGATCGCCGGCGGGGTCGTCGTCCTCGAGATCACAATCGCCCGCGCGCTGGTCCAACAGATCGATCGCCGTCGAGGCGATCACTTCGAGATCGCGCGTGCCCAGGCGAGAGAGCAGGGCGCCGACATCGATCGGCGGGGCTGCGGGTGGCGAATACGGAACCATAGGGGACCTCCAGCTTGTTGCTGCAGGATCGGCCCCGGCGGCTTGTTCGGCCGCTGTATCAGTCGTCGCGAGGCGCGCCGGCTAGACCCTGCCGCTCGCCACCTTCCAGTTGTCGGTCTGGTAGCGAACGGCCTAAATATAGCCATATGGCCTAGTCATTGGGAAGCGAAAAGTTAGCCTAATGGTCTAGTTTCGTTCAGAGGGGCGATGCCTGCCATACGACTCGGCCTATGATCGTGAACGGTTCGCGGCCCAGAAGGAGGGGCTGTTCATCCGGATCTGACGACAGTGGGTCCAGGCGCAATGGCTCCGCTTGGAAGCGCCTGAAGGTCGATTTTTCCTTTACGTTCAGCACCGCGTAGACCCTGCCATCCTTCAAATCGACGTCGTCTGGATCTACGACGAGGACGGCGCCTGGTCCTACAAGCAGGTCTACGGTGCTGGCTTCGGGAGTGACTGCGAACGCATTCTCGCCTGCATCGGGAACTGGGAATGTTCCATCAGGGTCATGGAGTGCCTCGCGCCAGTGGACCGGCGATACGTCACCCAGCAGTGGCACCATCCGCATGCGCGGTGGGGCCTTGAACATGTCGTCATTAAGGATGTCGCGTGGGACAACGCCAAGGGCGTTAGATATCGCGGCAAGCATATTGAGCGATAGACCGCGCTCCGCTCGCTCGATCTTGGCAATTGTCGTGAAATGCACACCGATTCTTGTGGCCAAATCTTCCTGAGTTAAGCCGCGCGCTTTGCGCAGCTGCCGGATGTTGTTCTTCACCTTGTGTGCCCGCGCCATGGTCCCGCCTCCGCTGTGATGTCCCCTATTAGCCAGTTGGCCAATGCGGCGCCACACTCAATACAGCCATTTGGCCTTGTGAGAATTAGCCATTTGGCCTAGAACGGGACTCATGAAGCTAGCCCACTATCTTCGCGAGAATGACATTTCGTTCTCCGAGTTCGCCCGTCGGATCGGGACGCCGCACGCGCGAACGGTCGAGCGCTATGTGAAGAACAAGCGCGTGCCCTCCGGTCGCATGATGATGCAGATCACCGCCGCGACCGGTGGTGCTGTGCAGGCTATCGATTTCTTCGAGCCCGCTCCGCAAGCCGACCGCGTCGAGGCTTGATCCTATGCGCGGGGGGCGCGGTGCTCAGGGCCACCGCTTGAACGAGTTCGAATGGCGCGACCGGATCCGCGAGGTGAAGGAGCGCTACAACGTGTCCGAGATCATCGGGCGGGCGACAAAGCTCAAGCCTGCAGGTCGGGAAATGAAGGGCATCTGCTTCGTCCATCAGGAGCGTACGCCGAGCCTTTACGTCAACGATCAGCTGGGCGTCTGGCTTTGCCGGGGGTGCGGCGCGTCCGGTGATCTGATCGCTGCGGTCATGCTGATCGAGAAGACCGACTTCATGGGCGCGCTGCGCTGGCTCGGTGCTGCAGAGCTGCCGAAAGCGGACCCGGCGAAGCGCGCGAAGGCGGCTGAGCGCGACGAAGCCGATCGAGCTCAGCGCGCCGAAGACGCGCGCGAAATCTGGAAGCAGACGGTGGCTCTCAACGGAACCCCAGGCGAGGTGTATCTCGCGAGCCGCGGCATTACGACGTGGCCGCACTCGATCCGCTTCGCGCGCACCTGGTGGTGGTGCAACTACGAAACCGGCGAGATCAGCCCCGAGCTGCCGGCGGTGATCGGCATGGTTGAGCGGCACGACGGCTTCAGCGGCATCCAGCGGATCTTCCTCCGCGCAGACGGCAGTGGGAAGGCTGCACTGGGCGGTGGAAAGGCGAAGCTGTCGCTTGGCGGCGTGCGCGGTGGAGCGCTACGCCTGGGGCCGCCGGCCTCCACCATCTACGTCACAGAGGGTCCCGAGGACGGTCTGTCGCTGAGGCAGGAATTGCCCGGCATCAGCGTGTGGGTGGCGCTCGGCACCGCGAACATGCCGCAGATTCGATACCCGGATTCCGTTCGCAAGGTGGTGATCTGCGCGCAGAACGATGCTGCCGGCGAGCGAGCGACTGAGGCTGCAGCTGAAGCTCTCGCTGACCGGGGCTACATGGTCGACGTGCGCCGTCCGCGCGCCGAGTTCAAGGACTGGAACGACCAGCTCTGCGCGGTTCAGCGCGCGGTCGCGGCGGGGGCCATTTCGCGGGCTGATGCCCAGCGCGGCTGGGGCGAGCAGATCGGGAGTGCCAAAGCTTGAGCGGCGCATTCCACGATTCGTTTGAAGGTGACGGCCGCGCCAAGATCAAGGGCCGCGCCGATCCTGGCGTCGTCACGGCTTGTGCGGACCATCCCGCAGAAGCTGCCGTTATCGGGGCCCTCCTGCGGGATGACGGGCTGATCGACGCCGCCGCCGATCAGCTGACACCGGACGATTTTTCCGATTTCCTGTTCAGCCAGATGTTCGCCGTAATCGTGAACATGCGGGCCTCGGAGCAGATTGCGACCCCAATCACCGTCGCTCAGCGCTTCGCTGCAGACGAGGATCTGACCAGTCGCGGTGGCGCCCGGTATCTGGCGGAGCTTGCGTCGTCCGATCGTGCGGACCGAGGCATCGGCTACATTGCTCACCTGGTCGACCTGTCCCGCCGGCGGCTGCTGTCGGTTGCGGCCAATGAGATACGGACGCGCCTCCCCGACACCTCGATCACCGTCGAGACGCTCGCGGGCCGCATGGAGAGTGCGCTGTCGAGCGTCGTGCTCGGCACGACCTCCCGGCCGTCGATCGGCTTCGCCCAGGCCTGGGACGCTGCGATCGGCAAGATCAGGGCCATCGGCGATGGATCTGAGGAACGCGGCATCGCCATCCCGGGCGTGGCAGAATGGAACGAGATCTGCGGCGGCGGCATGATGATGGGGCAGCTGATCCTGCTCGGCGGCCGGCCCGGCATGGGAAAGACGGCCGTCGCGCTCACCGTCGCCCGGCGGACGGCCGAGGCCGGGCACGGCGTGCTCTTCATCTCGCGAGAAATGCCCGTGGAGCAGCTCATGATGCGGCTGGTCGCGGACATGCTGTTCGAGGCCGGTTCGACGGTCACGATGGACGACGTGCTGAACGGCCGCCTGGGCGAGCGGGACTATCGCCTGGCCGAGAACATCAGGGCGCAAATCGACGCATGGCCGCTCGAGTTCGAGGAACCGCCGTCGCTCAATGCAACGCGGATCGGCCCCATGATCCGGCGCCACCAGCGCATCATGGCGCAGCGCGGCGTGACGCTTGGGCTCGTCGTCGTCGATTACATCGGCCTGCTCGATCCCCCGCAGGAGCGGTCCAACCGGGAACAGGAGGTGGGGGACACGTCCCGCGAGCTGAAGAACGTCGCCCGCGCTACGGGCGTCTCGATGCTGGCGCTCGCCCAGCTGAACCGCGCCGTCGAGCAGCGCGAAGACAAGCGGCCCATGCTCTCCGATCTGCGCGACAGCGGCAGCCTGGAGCAGGACGCCGACACGGTCGTCTATGTCTACAGAGCCGAATACTACCTGAAGCAGGCCGAGCCCGACATCGCGGACGTGAAGCGCCGCGAGTCTTGGGAGGTCGAGATGCAGATGGCGCGGGACCGCGTCGAAATCTACTCCGCCAAGGTCCGCCAAGGCGAGACCCAACGCCGCAAGATTTACTTCTTCGGCTCCAGGCAGGCCATCCGCAGCGCCGACTTCTACCGCACCGGCGGATGGGGGCATCCATGAGCGGGTGGTTCGTGATGCACCGCGGCTGGATGGACAGCTTCAAGCCGGAGCCGTTCACCGAGCGTGAGGCCTTCCTGTGGTCGATCGAGCAGGCGGCATTTCAGGAGCACGATCAGTGGTTCAACGGCCACCGTATCACCGTCGCCCGCGGCGAGTTCGTCACCTCGCTGCGTGACATGGAGAAGGCGTTCGGCTGGTCGCTGAAGCGCATACGAGGCTTCATGGACCGGATGGGGAAGGCCCAAAAATGGGCACACCGAAGGGCATATGAAGGGGCACAGTCTCCGACCATCATAAGTGTCTGTAATTACGATGCTTACCAGTCAGTTTCAGACGCTGGGGGCACAGTCGAGGGCACAGCTAAGGGCACACGAAGGGCACAGTCGGGGCACAGCAAGGGCACACAACAGAAAGAAGGGAACAAGGGTAACAAGGGAGAGGATAGACCTTCGGTCTCGTCGCCCGGGGCGGACGACCGCGCCAAGACGGCAGTTCCCGGATCCCGTTCCCTCGCCCTGGTGCCCGCCGTCGACGTGGTCGCGTGTGCCTTCGACGATTTCGAGCTGATGCGCCGTTCCATCGATCCGGCGGCGCGGGTGGCGCAACTGACCCCCGACCGCAGGAAGAAGCTCGCCGCCCGGCTGGGCGACATTGGCGGCCCTGATGCTTGGCGGGAGGTCCTCGCCATCGTGGCAGCGTCGCGGTTTCTCCGCGGAGAGACCTCCCGCACCGGTCGCCTCGTAGCGACCATCGACTGGCTCCTGAAACCCGAAAATCTCCGCAAGGTCCGAGAAGGAAACTACGATGACCGACATCCAGCAAATGCCAGCCGAGAATCGGCTGTTCGAAATAGCCCCATCGATGCGCTCGGCGCCGCCATCGCTGCTTCCGGCCTTGGCTGACAGCACTTTCGTTTACGATGGGGGCCGGGCGTGGAACCCCGAGCGCGCGCTGGATCTGGCCGCGCGCCACGACGCGGAACACCTCGTCCCGCAGGTTCGCGCGGAGCTGGAGGAGGCCCTCGCTCCGGTGCCAAAGCAGTGGTTCGGGAGGCGCCTGCCGGTGCTCTGGACGCTTTTCATGGCCGCCCGCGAGGCCGACGCTCGCGCGCTGACGATATGGATGTCCGAGACAGCGCACCTGCTAGGCGACCTGCCGCACGACATCGTCGCGCATGCGATCGACGAAGCTATCCGCACCAGTCGGCACGGCTTCATTCCCTCCGTCGGCGAAATCAGGGCCATCGCGGATCCGATCCTCGTCGAGCGTAAGCGGCACATTCAGCGGTTGCAGGCAATGGAGGCCGCATTAGCTGATCTCCGCGCATCTGCTGCGCGGCAGGAACGGCGCCAGGCGACGCAGCGCGCCGCCCAGGCCAGCAGGTAGGCCGCCCTATGCGATCCTCCCTCGCCCCGATCGCTGCTGCGTGCCGGGAGCCGGATCCGCGGGCAGCGCGGAAGGCGGCGCGCGACGCTTGGCATGCCGGCGGCATCATCCTGATCAACCCGGAGTGGCTGCAATCTTGGACCGACCGCAAGCAGGCCGAGATCCTCGCGGAGAAGCTGTTCGGCAAGCGGAAGGCGGACCAATGAGCGACGCGTTCAGAGGCTCCGCGGCGCCCGGCTCGGCTTGCCGGACGGGTGCCAAGAGCAGCTGGTGACAACGAAGAGCTATAGCCTTGAACAGCGCGTTTTTCAGGCGATCCACCATCACTTCCGACTATACGGTTGCTCCCCGTCCTACATCGATATCGGGCTTGCGGTGGGCATCCATCCGCGACACGTCGGGAGGCCGCTCAGGGGGCTGATGCAGAAGGGGCTGCTGACTTTCACGCCCGGCTCCACGCGATCGATCGTTCTCGCAGATCGCTTGGCCAACTGCTCCGACGCTGAACTTGAGCGAGCGGCGCTGCAGCGGGGCGGCCGCGTCATCTGGAGCGATTTGCCGGCGCTTGCATACGCCCACGATGTGGCGACCTGCGGAATGGAAACAGATCGGGAACTGGTGGATCTACTCGATAGAATTGCGGGGAACTGAACGATGGCGCGGCGGAAAGCGAAGGCGAAGAAAGTTGTGAAACAGCGCAAGGCGCGGCCGCTCAGCGATATCCAGAGCGCGGATCAACCGACGCCCGAAATGCGCGCGCGATACGAATATGAGTTCGTGCCGGTGCACACGGAAATGAACATCCGCTTGGGTGCCGCTTACAGGCGTGTGCCGCTGTATGTGACCATGGCCAAGAAGGCTGATCGCTTCACGTTCCCTGAGCTGGAAGCGATGCGCCTGTATCGCTCGGTCTTCGACAGATGTGAGCGGTCACCGATGAGTTGCGCCCTGGCCGGGGGCGGCTCATTCAGCCGCGGGCTTAGCCCCACCAGCTTCTTCCACGCCACGCCCGGTGTGGTCGAAGCGAAGAGGAAACTCGCATTTTTGGAGCGCGGCCTTGGCCACACGCTCACCACCATGCGCGACCTGGTCCTGCACGATAAGTCCTTCAGCCTGATGGCTATGGAGCGGTTCGGCTCGCGCACACGCAGCTGGATCGTAGAAGAGCCGGTCCTCTCGAAGGGCGCACCGGTGATGGTCGACGGAAAGCCGTTGATGAAGGCGGTTCACCGCGAGGATATTGTCCCGCGGTCAGGCCGTGATCGGGCACTAGTCTCGGAGGAGTTCAGGCTGGGCTTGCGGCTGCTATGCCAAGCCGTCGAGCGCCTTACCAATGCGGACGTTCATGAAATCTGGGTGCATGTCCGCGACGACGGCAGCGCCATCGTCCACCGCGCCACGATCGCCCCGAACGGCACTTTCCGTCTCTGGGGCAAGGCTGCGGAGGTCACGCTCGTGCTTGATCGGCTCCTCGCTGCGAACAAGGACTGCCTCATCTTCGATACGCCAGAGGCCGCCCGGGATGCCCTTCTCGAAGCCGACGATGGGCTCCTTGATCGACTTGAGCCTGACGAATTGGCAGCCTGAGCATCTGCTGTTCTTCGACAGATAGGATGCGGGCGGCGATGGCAAGACGGCGACCTGCGCTCTGCAATTCGCTACTAAGCTATCGGATTGTAGCTGTTGGCCTCAGACCGTGTTCGCCATGGGATATCCTATATCGCCCGATGCTTGGCGGGTTGCGCGGGGGCAACTCATGTGGCATCAGCGTCATGTTCCTGAATAGCGCCCACCGCGCACCGACTTAGCCCGCCACTCGGCGGGCTTTGTCGTTTCTGGGGGATGGGGATGCCTGACACCGCGCAGCTCCTCGAGCAGATCGCCGGTCAACTTCACGCCCTGGCTTTCGACGTTGGGGAATATGGCACCACCGATGCAGCGCGGATCGAAGCACGCCGCATTGCCGAAGCCATCGTGTCCGCCGTCGAAGAAGGGGCGAGTTGATGGCTTGGCCTCGGACTAGCCGCCATGTCCGCGGCTATGGCGCTGAGCACGACAAGATGCGCGCACATCTGATGCGCACCGTGATCGTCTGTGAGGAGTGCCGCCGGCAAGGGCGTGTGACTGTCGGCACGATCGCCGACCACATAGTGCCGCTCGCGAAGGGCGGCACCGGGGAGCGGTCCAACTACCAGCTCCTATGCGAGCCCTGCTCGGACACGAAGACGCTGGCCGACAAGGGCGCCGCGTCGCGGCCAGCCCGCGGCATAGGAAGCGATGGTCGCCCGACCAGCGCGGAGCATTTGTGGAATCGGAGAACATGATCATGGCCAAGGACTTGAGTGCCGTGTCCTGCAGCATGCCGAAGCTGATCGGCACGATGTCCTTGCGGGTGCGCTTCAGTGGCGTGGCGGGGCTGCGGCTGAAGATATCCGCTGCCGTGGTTCGCATCGCATCGCTGATCGGCGGCTTCGGCGTCGAGTTCGAGCCGATGCAGGAAGATCTGGAGTTCACGGACGAGGGCTGCCCTCGCGCCCTTTCGATCCTTCCGGGGCACAAATGTTACCGGCACGACGCGCTCGACTTCGGCGGAGACCTGACGATCATGTTGGACGGGGTCGAGCAGCAGGATGTCGTTGCTTACGACATCGATGCCGGGCGGGTGTCGCGATACTCGCGCGGCGAGGACCGCAGCCTTCAGATCGAGCGGCTTGGTGACGATGGCTTCGCCGGCCTTGTGGTCGAGCACCTCCGCGGTGCTGTCACCGTTGGGCGCAATCGGCCATGATCAGCGCAGTATCGCCAGGATCATCCCAGATCCTTCTTAGGGGGGATGGGAGGTACACGGGGCGGCTCACCGTTGATGCGGGTTGCGCCCTGGGCCTCCATTCCCGCGATCAGGAAGCGGGACACCGGATTGTCGAAAGCATCGACGCCGGGGCCGTATGTGAAACGATTTTCGGTCTTGAGTTGCATGTCGTCGAAGCGAACCGAACCACCATTATAGCGAAGCTCGCACCCTTCAAAGCTGCACCGGATGAAGGTGTTTCCGTCTAAGTAGACGACGGTGTCGACGAAGGCTTTGTCGATATATTCCACGTGTTGAGCTCCGGTGTTGATCGCACAACCACCGTAGCCGGAAGAGGGGGCGTCGCAAGGCACTCCCTCTTCCGCGACCATTTCACCGCATTGCGGAGGCGGTCTTCGGCCTGGCCACCCCCCCCCTCGAAAGTTGGGGGGTGCCGGGCCTCAGGACCGAACCCGCCCTGCGTGCGCACTGCGAGTAGATTTTGAGGGGGGAGGGTTTCGGCCCGGCCCCTGGAGACCTTGATGACCAATCTGGTTGAGCTCCCCGGCGGCGACGGCACGCCTCCGGAGCCGAATTGGCGTGCCATCTTCGGCCGTGCCGACGATCGCGCCGCCGCTTCCAGCTATTGGAAGGGCATCATCAGCGAGATGCGCGCGGCGGAGAAGCTGGCCGTCGTCAACGCCCATTCGATCAAGCGCCTCGTCGTTGCCTATGTCACCTACGACATCAGCGCGCGCGAGGTGCTGAAGTCCGGCCCGGTCATGAAGGCCAAGAAGACCGGTGTTCCGACCTACAACCCGTGGTGGACGACGATGTCGAACGCGGCGAGCCAGGCCCAGGCCATCGAGAAGGAGCTTTGCGTGTCGCCGCGAGACCGCAACAGCGGCGGCAAGGTCACCAAGACGACGCGGAAGAAGACCGGCGCGGACGCATATCTGAAGCCGCGCAATGCCTAACCCGTTCCTCTCCGCCGAGGATCCGACGACCGCATGGGCGCAGGCCGCCGTGTCGGGCAAGATCGTCGTCGGCGAGTTCGTGCGCGGTCAGGCCGAGCGCCATCTTCGCGATATCCGCGATGGGGAGAGGCGGGGGATATTCTGGCGACCGGATGCGGCCGCGCATGCGCTCGGGTTCCTGCCTGCGGTGCTCGCGGTGACCGATGGCCCCTCCGCGGGGCAGCCATTTCACCCCCTGGCGTGGCATACCTTCGTCGTGGGCTCTATCTTCGGGTGGCGCACCGCGACGGACCGCCTTCGCTTCCGCTCTGCCTGGCTGGAGACCGGGAAGGGTCAGGCGAAGTCGCCACTGATGGCGGCCATCGGCCTCTACATCATGGGGTGGTTCGAGATCCCGCGCGCCCAGGTGTTCGCACTGGGCAACGACAAGGCAACCGCCAACGTGTTGTTCCGAGACGCGGTGGCGATGTGTCGCGCTGACATCCCGGATCAGGAGGAGGGGGATAGCCTGGAGGCGCGGGGCGAGGTCGTGGTCCGCGGTGAGGGCGACAATGCTTGGAAGATCGAGCATCCGGAATCAGGCTCATTCTTCCGCACGCTGGCCGGCGGCGAGCGTCAGTCGGGACCCCGGCCGGCGGCAGTGCTCGCGGACGAGATCCACGAGTTCCGAAGCGACACCGCGCTGAAGACTTGGGAGGAGGCGATCGCGAAGGTGGCGACCAGCGCCATCATGATCCTCGGCACGAACACGCCTGCCACCACCCAGCATGTCGGCAAGTCCTACAGCGATCTCTATCAGGAGATCGCGCTGGGCAAGGTGAAGGACGACACGGCATTCGCCTTCGTGGCGCGCGTCGACAAGTCGGATCGGGAGAACGTGTTCTCCAATGAGGCGTGCTGGCCTAAGTCGATGCCGGCGCTGGGCGAGACGTTCCCCATCGAGAACATCCGCGAGCGCGTCGTCACCGCCCGCACGCGGGTCTCGACAGCGTCGTCGGTGAAGCGCCTATATTTCGGCATCGAGGTCGGCGCGGCCGATTTCTGGATCGATGAGAATGCCTGGGCGGCGGTGCAGAGCGGCCCTGAGACGGCTATCGACATGAAGGAACTGCGCGGCAAGCGCTGCTACCTCGCGCTCGATCTGTCTCGCAAGAACGACCTGACCGCTCTGTCGGCCGACTGGATCACGCTCAAGGTCGATGAACCGGTCCAGCACCAGGTGAAGACCTGGTATTGGACCACCAAGGACGGGCTGGAGGATCGCGAACGGAGCGATAACGCGCCCTACAGCGAGTGGGTGGAAGAGGGGTATTTGACTGCGGTGCCCGGCGCCGTGATCGACATGACCTTCATCGCCGCCCAGGTCCGGGACATCGAAGCCGAGCACGATGTGGCTTTCCTCGCATTCGATGCTGCGTTCATGCTGCTGTTCGAGGAAGCGTGCCAGGAGATCGGCTTCCCAGTCTGGCGCTACGAAGGGCCCGGGAAGCCGGAGGGCAAGGGGCTGAAGCTGGTTGCCCACGCCCAGGGCACAAAGGTCATGTTCGAGGATCGGCAGCTCTGCATGCCGAAATCGATCACCAAGCTCGAGGACGCGATCCTCGCGGAATCGATCATCATCGACGCCTCACCGGTCACCTACAGCTGCGCCGCGAACGCTGCGCTGATCGAGGACGGGCAGGAGAACCGGGCGTTCGACAAAAAGCGTTCGCGTGGTCGAATCGATGGCCTGGTCACGATCGCCATGGCTGTCGGCGCGGCTGCGATGAACGAGAAGCCGCCGAAGAAGTCGGTCTATGCCCGCCGCGGCGTCCGCAGGCTCTGAAGGAAGGACGATGGCAGGCATGTCGCCAGACGATTACCGGCGCGCGGCCGGCTACCGCCGCTCGTCCGCATCGGGTCAGCGCATAGGGGCCGCAACCCCCGTGCACGCGCTGACCGCTATGGAGATCGACAGCCCGGTGCTGCGTGAGTTCATGGGTGCCGGCCGGGTGTCGGCCGCGGGGGTGACCGTCACCGAGAAGTTGGCGATGCGCAACAGCGCGTTCTTCCGCGCCATGAAGCTGATCTCGACGTCGGTTGGCATGCTGCCCACGCAGCTCTTCCGCCGCCAAGCGGATGGGCGCACCGAGAAGGCCAAGGATCACCCGCTCTATCGCGTGCTGAACAAGCGTCCGAATGGGTATCAGACCGCGCTGGAGTTCAAGACGCACATGCAGCTGTGCGCTCTTCTCGACGGCAACGCCTACGCGCGGGTGGTCTGGGGCGTGAAGGCAGGCCGGCCTGCAGTCCTTGCCCTTCTGCCGTTCAAGCGCAGGACGGTCACGCCCGAGCTTACCGATGCGGGCGAGATCCTGTTCAAGTATCAGCCAGCGAACGGCGCACCACAAACCTTCACCAGCCGCGAGGTCTTCCACTTCCGGCACCCAATCAGCTGTGACGGCGTGAAGGGCATATCGCTGCTCGACGTTGCGGTTGAGACCCTTGGTCTCGCCTCGGCAGCGGAGCGCGCCCTCGGGAAGATGCTGTCCAAGGGCATCATGGCCGGTGGTGCTATCGAATACCCGAACGAGCTCGGCGACGAGGCTTATTCCCGGCTGAAGGCGAGCATGAACGAGGATCATGCTGGCGCGGAGAATGCCGGCGACTGGTTCATCCTTGAAGAGGGCGGCAAGGCCAACGCCTTCACGACGGCCAAGGACAGTCAAACCGACGAGACGCGCAAGCGCCAGGTCGAGGACATCGCGCGCTTCACGGACGCGCCTCGTCCGCTGCTGATGATGGACGAGACCGCCTGGGGATCGGGCATCCGCGAGCTCGGCCTCTTCTTCGTCACCTACTGCCTGCTCGGCTGGTTCGTGGCGTGGGAGCAGGCGATCGAGCGATCGTGCTTCACTCCGGCCGAGCAGGACGCCGACGAACTCTACGTGAAATTCAACGAAGGCGCGCTGCTGCGCGGCTCGCTGAAGGATCAGGCCGACTTCTTCTCGAAGGCGCTCGGCAACAACGGCGCCTGGATGGTGCCGAACGAGGTGCGCGCGAACTTCGAACTCGACCCCCACGCGGACGGCAACGACCTCCCGAAGCCGTCCGCCACCACCTCGCCCGCACCCACGCCCAAGGACCCCGCCAATGCCTGATCAGATCCCCGAGGCTCGCCAGCCGGCCGCAGTGAAGAGCATCGGCGGCAAGCCCGTTCCCGCAGCGAAGCCTGCCGCGCCTGTTTCCTCGCCGCTTCCCCGCTCCATCGTGAGCGGCGTTCGGGCGCGGGCGCGCCCAAATGCACTGCCGGTGCCCGCAGATCGCCGAGTGTCAGCCTTCTCCCCGCTGCCCGTTCTCGACCGGTGGGGCGCTGACGCCGCTGGCATACGGCCCGCTGCGCTGGAACAGGGCGACAACGTCATCACCATGTTCGATGTGATCGGCGAGGATTGGTGGACCGGAGGAGGCATCACCGCGAAGAAGGTTGCGGCGCAGCTGCGCGCAATCGGCGATCGGCCGGTGGAGGTGCAGATCAACAGCGGCGGTGGCGACATGTTCGAGGGCCTCGCCATCTACAATGTGCTGCGCGAGCATCCCCAGGATATCACCGTGAAGGTGATGGGCATGGCGGCCTCGGCAGCCTCGGTCATCACGATGGCTGGTGATCAGGTCGAGATCGGCGCCGCCAGCTTCATCATGATCCACAACTGTTGGGTCGTTGCCGCTGGCAACCGGCACGACATGGCGGAGGTCGCCGCCTTCCTTGCGCCGTTCGACCAGGCGATGGCCGATGTCTACGCGGCACGAAGCGGCCAGAGCGCTGCGGATTGCACCAAGTGGATGGATGCCGAAACCTGGCTGTCCGGATCACTGGCGATCGAGCGCGGCTTCGCGAACTCGCTGCTGGCCGCTGATCAGATCCGCGTCGACGAGAAGGCGAAGGCCGCTGATCGCGACGCGAACGAGGTTCGTGCCCTCGAGCTGACCCTCGTCAATAGCGGCATGACGCGCGCCCAGGCGCGCGCCCGCATCAAGAGCCTCAAGGGCACGCCCGGCGCTGCCCCTGACCCCGCCGACACGCCTGGCGCTGAAGGCACCGACCCCGAGCTGATGGCTGCGATGCAGGCGCTGCTCGACGACTTCCGCAAGTAGAAGGACTTCAACATGAAGATGATGGACCGCTCCGCGCTTCGCGCGGTGGCGACGGTGCTCGCGCATCCGTTTCGCTCCCTGTTCGCTCCCGCCTCGCCCAAGCTCACGCTGACCGCGCCGACGCTGCCGCAGATCCCGCGCGCGCTGATCGGCGCTACCATCCGGGCCGACGTCACGGGTGACCCGAAGGCAATGATCCAGGCGCTGCAGCAGGCGCACAACGAGTTCAAAGCGACCGTCGAGAGCAACCTGGGTTCCAAGGCCGACAGCGCCGAGGTGACCGCCAAGCTCGAGGCGCTGAACGGCACGATGTCGACGCTGGAAGCGGCGCTGAACGATCATGCGCTGAAGCTCGCGGGCGCGCAGATGATGGGCGGCGCGAAGGCAGCCCCTTCGGATCCGGAATACAGCGGGGCATTCGCCTCGTTCATGCGCGGCGGCTCGCCGACCGACGAGCACAAGCTCGCCGCCGAGCAGAAGAAGGGCCCGCGCGCCGCGATGTCCGAAGGCGTTCCGGCAGACGGCGGCCTGCTGACCCCGATCGAATGGGATCGCACTATCTCGGGCCGACTGAAGCTGATCACGCCCATGCGCCAGGAAGCGACGGTGCAGTCGATCAGCAAGGCCGGTTTCACCAAGCTGTTCACCGATCGGAACGTCGGTAGCGGCTGGGTGGGTGAAACCGCGTCCCGCCCTGCGACCGCAACGCCGCAGTTCCAGGCGCTCGCGTTCGGCCTGGGCCAGCTGTATGCGAACGCCGCGGCGTCGCAGGACGTCCTGGACGACGCGGAAATCGACCTCGAGAACTGGCTGACCGGCGAGATCGAGACCGAGTTCGCCCGTCAGGAAGGTATCGCCTTTGTCGGTGGTGACGGCGCGAACAAGCCGTTCGGGTTCCTGAATTACGCCACGGGCGGATCCGCTGCGGCCCGACACCCGTGGGGCGCGATCGAGGTGGTGACCAGCGGCGCGGCCGCAGCGATCACCGCCGACAAGATCGTCGACATCATCTACAAGCTGCCGGCGATCTACACCCCCAACGCGAAGTTCTTCACCAACCGCTCCTCGCTGGGGGCGGTGCGCAAGCTGAAGGACGGTCAGGGCAACTTCCTGTGGCAGCCGACCTTCGTCGCCGGGCAGCCTTCGACGCTCGCGGGCTATCCGGTCGTCGACATGCCGGACATGCCGAACGTCGCCGCCAATGCCTTGGCTCTCGCCTTCGGGGATATGCGCGAGGCCTATCTGATCATCGATCGGATCGGTTTCCGCATCCTCCGCGACCCATTTACCAACAAGCCTTTCATTTGCTTCTATTGCACGAAGCGCGTGGGCGGCGGCGTGAAGAACCCGGACGCGCTCAAGATCATGCAGATCGCGGCCTGATCGCACCTCCTGACACCCGGGCCGGCTCTTCGCCGGCCCGGGCTCTTCGAAGCGCCGTCGAGCGCGACGCTTCGGTGAGCCCCGAAGGAGAGTATCCCCATGAGTGAACTGACCAAGCTGCTGGACGGCAGTGTCGACGAGGTGAAGGCGGCCATCACTGGCCTGAGCGGCGAGAACATCGCCAGCCTCGTCGCAGCCGAGAAGGCCGGTAAGAACCGCCGCGGCGTGATCGATGCGCTGAATGCGGCCGCAGGCACCGCCAATATCCCGCCGGCGACCACGATCGACCCCTCGGGCGCCCCGGATCAGGTCGTTCCCGACGTCGACATGACCCATCCGGCCATCGATGCGAACCCGCGCGCTGGGACGACCGAGCTGCAGAACCGGATCGACATGAACGATCCCACCGTGGCCGGCGCGGATGCGGTTGCCGCCCAGCTCGCCCGCACCCGCAGCGACCAGGACTGATCCGTCGACCAATCCGTGGGTGGGTCGGATGCCGACCCACCCACAACCCAGCCGACCATGAACCAAGGACTTTCGAATGGCCGACAATATCTCGACGCCCGTCGCTGACGGGAAGGTCCTCGCCGCCAAGGACGTCGCGGGCGTCCTGTTCCCGCTGAACCTTCTGGCCGACACCAGCGGCGCGGATGCCATGGGCCTCGTCGGGACGACGCCGGCCGCGAACACGCTGCTCGGTCGCCTGAAGGCGATCGCCGACCTGCTGACTTCGCAGAACGGCTATGTCGATGGGCTTGAAGGGCTCCAAACGGCTGGCAACGCCACGCTCGCGCAGATTGCCGGTTACCTCGACGGCGTCGAAGGGCTGCTGGCAGCGCCAACCCCCGCCGGCGAGCTCTACATCGGTAAAACAGGCGGCGACGTCCTGCAGAGCGCTCCCGCAGCTCCGCCGACGGTCACTGCCGCCGCCTACGCCGCAGGCAACGTGATCGGCGGCAAGTTCACGCTTCCGAACGCCGCGCGCCTGGCCGCGGGCGCTGGCCTGATCCAAGCGGCCACGCTTTTGTCGAAGACGGCCACGACCGCGGCAATCGACATGGTCATCTTCTCCGCCGATCCTTCCGCTTCAACGCTGACCGACAAGGCAAACCCGGTCATCGCCGGCGCCGATCTCGACAAGATTGTGGGCGTAATCCACCTGACCGACTGGAGCGCGATCGGGACTATTTCGGTGGCCCAGAACGTGGCGGTCGGCCTGCCCTTCCGCCTGCCGGCGGGCACGAGCCTCTACGCCGTGCTGATCGCGCGCGCTGCCATTACGCCTGGCTCGACCGCCGATCTGCTCCCCGCCGTTCGCATTATTCCGGGCTGACAGGAGGAGCGAACATGCTGACGCATCTTATCGCATTCGGCCTCTTCGCGGCGCCCGGAGACGGGACGACGGAGAAGGGGGCTGTCATTGCGACGCCCGACCGGACGGCCATCATGGCGGTGATCCAGACGACGGCCTCGCGCGTCGCCGGCGCGCCGCTCGGTGCCACGACCTGGTCACAGCCCTACGATCCTGGCGACCATGCGCCGTATGCGATCGATTTCGGCGACCTCCTCGACGAAGGCGAGAACATCGCGAGCATCGAGGGGATCAAGGTGTCGGCGGCGGCTGCACTGCTCGGCATCTCCGTCGATCAGGCTGCCGGCTATCGCCCGATCATCGATGTTGCCGGTCAGAAGATCCAGCTGTGGTTCCTGATCGACCAGGCGTTCTGGGAATCGGCATCGTTCGCCGCGTCCGGCGTGCTGCTGCCGGTATCGGTGCGCATCGCGACGACCAGCACCCCGCCCAAGCGCTATGAGCGAACGGCGGTTCTGACGGTCCGCCAGCTATGAAGATCGACAACGGGCGCCGAGTTCGCCTTGAAATCGCGGGCGTGTTCGAGGGAACCGCGGGGGTGCAAGGTAACTGCGCCTCGTTCATGCCAAACCGCTCCACTGCGCGGCCGGAGAGCGTCAAGGGCGGGCTGCTCGACGGCAAGCCGGTCCTGCTCACCACCACCAAGGACGTCGCAGGGCCCCTCTATACCGCGCGCTTCCAGGTGATCGAATGACGATCGACGAAATGCGAGCGCTGGTCGGCCTTGCTGCGGAGGCTTCGGATGCCGAAGTCGTGGCGGCTTACGCTGCCATGCTCACCGATGGCGCCGCGACCGCGCAACCGCTCGTTGAGCCGGTCACGTTGGCTCAGGCTAAGCAGCACCTGCGGATCACCGACGACTCCCAGGACATGATCGTCGCCGGCTATATTTCGGCCGCGAGGGACTGGGTGGAGAAGTTCACCGGCGTCCTCCTTGCTGAGCGCGAGGTGGCCGAGGGCCTCGACGGCCTGCTGCCTGGTGTCGCCCTGCGTGCCTGGCCCATCACTCGGGCTACACCCGTCAGGGTGTCTTATCGGACCGCATACGGTGAGGATCAGCTGATCACCGACGCCGTGGTCGCGTCGGCAGTTCGTCCTGCGCGCCTATTTCCCGCGGCGCGCTCTCACTGGCCCCTCGTCGGCGGAGGCGGTGGCGCTGCCTATGCGATCGTCACCGCGGGCTTCCCGGATCCTGCAGACGTTCCATCGGTCCTGCGGCAGGCAATGCTGATCCTGATCGGCGCATATGACGCTGATCGGGAGGGTGGTGACCTCCTTCTGAAGAGCGAGGCGGCGGCGCGCCGCCTTTGCTCGCAATATCGAATGCGGCGCCTGTGACCGTCGGGAAGGGAGCTGCCAGCCGCTTCAACCAGCTGGTGCGGATAGAACGCCCGGTTGCGGACGATTCTGCCGATGGTGCCGGGTCTGGGACTTGGGCGCTCGTCGCGACGGTCTACGCTGAGGTTGTCGACATGCTGCCCAGCCGAGCGGAGCGCTCCGGGGACGGGGTCACCACCAGCTCGCAGCTAAGCCGCGTGCGGATGCGGTGGCGCTCGGACGTGACCCCGTCGATGCGCTTCGTCGCCGGTGATCGCGTCATGCAGATCGTGTCCGGTCCGGCTGAAATTGGGAGGCGCGAGGCTATGGAATTCATGGCGGAGCAGTATCGCCCAAGCGGGAACGTTGCGTGATGCCGGTGGTGAAGGGCCGCGACGCTGTTCGCAACTATCTGACCTCGCTACCGGAGATGCTCTCGTCCCGGGTCCTGCCGGGCGCGGCGCGCGCCGGCGCCAACGTGATTGCCGACGAGGCTCGGCGGCGATCGATATCGAAGGACGTCACCGCAGCGATCAAGGTCGCTACCAAGCGCGGGGATGGCCGGGTCGTCGGCAAGGTCCAGGTCAAGGGTGAGGGATCGTATCTGGCGCCGTGGCTGGAATATGGCACGTCCCCCCACTTCATATCCGTTGACCCCGTTCACGCGGGAGGGAGGACTGCCGGACGCATCAATCGCCTAGACGCCGCCGCGCAGCAGGACGGCCGCGCCGGCCCCGGCGAATCGCTCAAGATCAACGGCAAGTTCGTCGGCGCCACCGTGTTTCATCCCGGCGCGGTCGCGCACCCATTTCTCCGCGTATCGCTCGACGTGAAGGAGGAAGAGGCTGTCCAAGCCGCGCAGGCATACATCACCGCGCGTCTTAAGCGGTTTCTCGTCCCCGGCGCGGGCACGCCCGAGGGGGATGATCAGTGACCGGCGTTGAAATCGCCTGCGCTCTGCTGCGCGCTGACGCTGCTATCCTTGCCAAGATGCCCGCGGAGCAGATCAAGGCGGGTGCGTTGCCGGATGATGCGCCGCTGCCGTCGATGTTCGTGCGCTCGATCAGCGAGGTCGAGCGGTCGAAGCTGAAGCGGGAGGGGCGGGTTCGCTTCGTCGACCGGGTCGAGGTGGTCGTGCGCGCAGCGTCGTTCCGCGACGCCCGTGATCTTCGAATCCTGGCCCGAGAGGCCTGTGTTGGCCGGGTGGGCGACATCGCCGGGGCGACCGGCGTGTCGATCAGCAACGCTGGCGCTGGGCCTGAGCTCAACGGGCCGAACCGCTCCTTCCAGCGAGGACAGGATCTCCGGATCTCATACGAGACGCCGGTGTAACCCCGAGGAGAACATCGTGAAGACCAAGCGCGCTTTCATCGTCCGCGATTTCAAGGACGGCAGTTTCGAGAACGGCGCCGAGCGCTGGTTCACCGCCGGCGCCATCGAGGACCTGCCGGAGGGAGTGTTCACCAATTACGAACACGCTGGCCTGGTGCGTGCACCAACGCCCGACGACAAGAAGGTGAGCGCCGCCGCCGCCGCTTAACTGCCGAGCGGCCCGCGACCGCCCGTCCCAAGATTGCCCGCCGGGCAATGACCAGCCCGCTTCTCGGCGGGCTTTTTTTATGGAGAAGACACATGGGTTCCACCACCGCGGCGGGCTCGGCGATCGCCATTTCGGCAGCCAGCCCCGCCACCTTCGATACCGCTGGCTACACCGCGCTGACCTATACCGAGGTAAGCGGCGTCGAGAAGATCGGCACGATTGGCGCCAGCTTCGCCAAGGTCGAGTTTCAGCCGCTCAAGGGCGCAAAGCAGAAGCTCAAGGGCAGTGCCGATTATGGCTCGCTTCAGCCTTCGTTCGCCTGGGATGAGACGGACGCTGGCCAGATCCTGCTGAACACGGCGGCGGCCGACGAAACGAACAAGTTCTACTCGTTCAAGGTCACCAAGCCCGACGGCGCCATTCGCTTCTTCCAGGGCCGCGTCTTCGGAAATCCCGAGAACATCGACGGCGCCGATTCCGTCGTCATGGGCAACCCCACGATCGAGATCTGCACGAAGATCGTGAAGGGCGCCTAACCTCTTCCGCAGGCGCAGCAGCGCCCAGGACCGGCCGTAGCTCAACGCAAGAGCGCCCGACTTCGAGCGCGGGAGGTAGGGGGTTCAACTCCCCCCGGCCGAGCAATCCGGTGCCCGCGACACTGGCTTCCCCTTTGCATCGGTTCGCCCCGCAGTCGCGGGCGCGTGGCGGACCGGTGCACCCATCTGCCCGCGAGGTATATCATGCTGAACATTGCCACTCTCGCCGTCGCTGCGACGGCAGCTCTCCACCTGAAGGGCGCGGACGGCGCGCCGCTCTACGACGGCGACAAGCCCGTCCGCATCCTCGTGCACAGCCCGGGCAGCCGCGCCTATGGCGTCGTCGAAAGCAAGCAGACGGCGCGCGCCGTGAAGCGGATGAACGAAAACGAGGGCAAGCTGACCGCAGCGTCCACGGAGGAGCGCATCGCCGAGACGGCGGAGGATCTGGCGTCGATCACCGTCGCGTTCGAGAACTTCACTTATGGCGATGGCGGCCTGCACGGCGAAGAGCTGTTCCGCGCCGTCTATGCTGACCCGGCGCTCGGCTTCATCACTCGACAGGTGACGAAGTTCATCGGGGACTGGGCAAATTTCAAGCCCGCCTCGGGCGCGAGCTGACGACATTCGTCCGGCACATGGCGTGGCTCAATGCCACGCCCAAGCCGGACGAGCGGTCCAAGCGCGCCAAGCTTCAGGCCGACACGCCGCAGCTCAGCCGCATGGACAGCCTGAAGCGCGACGGCGTGACGCCCATGATGCCGCCCAACCCGGCGCCCCATATTGTCGATCGCCTGATCGAAATGGGAATGTCGGAAGCTGCAGGCATGGGTGTCGCGCCGCTCAGCTGGCGCGAGATCGACGCGTGGTGCGCGCGCACCGCCGTTGATCTCGACCCATGGGAGGGACGGCTTCTTCGGCGGCTCTCGGCCGAATATATCGCAGAGGGCCGCCGCGCGGAGCGGGAAGCTTGCCCGCCGCCGTGGCGAGGGCCGGTCACCGAGAGCGAGGTCAAGGCCGAGCGCCTGGCGCTCGACCTGCTGCTGGACTGAGCGACCTTCGAACTGCCCCGTATTTCCGGGTAGTTGCCTGCCGGCGATGATCAGTCGATGCGGACGATGACCTCGTCGGTGTCGAAGATCTCGAAGGTCCGCGCGTCCTTTCGGTTCACATGGCTGCCGTCCAGTAGCTGATATGTCTGGCCGCCAAGCGTGCGCTGGACTGGGCCGTTCAGCGGCTTGAACTCGGTGACCGTGGCCAGCAGGACGACCGTATATAGCTGCCCGTCCGTTCCCCGGGCCGTGAACCGCTCGACTTCCTCCATGCCAACCTCCTTCGCCCTAGCCGCAAGGCTAAGGCGAAGGTCGGGGGAAGTCGATCCCGTGCCTTTAGAAGGCGCGCTTCGCTGGCGCGGGAACGAGTTTACACACACCGACATTTCCCGGGTCGCTTGCCGGCATGAACGAGAAAGTCCGGCGGAATGTCAGATCGGTCCGGCTGAATGACCAGGTCATCGGCTCGTCGACCACGAGCACCTCGGTGGGCGTGAACAGCGCCGGGCGCGTTGAGACGCGGCCGCCCTCAATCGCTATCACCGCCCGCTGGTTCGCCTCGTCAAGCGAGACATCAGCCCGTGCCGATTCCTTTTCGCTCTTCCATTCGCAGCTCAGATAGGTCGGCCCTCCTGCAGGCCCGACACTGACGCTCGCGAGCAGCCCCAGCCACCACATAGAACCCTCCGTTGCTGGAGGCTTCATGCCAACCCCTCGTCGGCGGCGCAACGCCGATCCCCGGAGATGCACATGGACGACGGCAGCAGCCCCACGCTTGAGGTTGGCTTCGCGATCGACACCGGCGGCGCCTTCGGCGAACTGCTCCGCTTCTCGCAGATGTTCGACGATCGCACCGTCCAGATCGTGCGGCAGGTCGCGGAGATTGAGAAAGCCGCCGGCGGGCTGATGCAGCTCGGTCCCGCCACGGCGCGGGTAACGACGTTCGCGAATGCTTCTACGCGCGCCGAGCAGACCATCCGGCGCGAGAAGCAGCAGACCGAGCAGTCGATCGAGCGCATGATCAAGACGCTGGATCGAGAGCGGCTGGCAGTGGGCCGCACGCGAGAAGAGCAGCGCGCGGCCCGCATCGAAGAGCTCGCCCTTGCTGCCGCGCGGCAGGGCAACACCGATGCCGCCGAGCGCCTGGCAGCAAGCGCTCGCGCCCTTGGCGCAGCGCAGAGCGCGCTGGCCGAGGACAAGCTCGCTGCCGAAATGAAGGCCACCGCCGACGCGGCGCGGGAGCGGGAGCGCGCGGAGGCCGCCGTCAATGCGCAGCTGATCGAGCGCTCCCGCCTCGAGGCGGCACTGGACCGCATCACTGGCGCCGATCGCCCGACGGCAGTGCAGGGAGGGGCGACCTTCTCAGCGCTGGCAGAGCGGGAGCGCGCCCTGGAGCTGGCGAAAAACGAGGCTGCGGCGACGCGCCAGCAGAACGCCCTCCTTGCCGAGCGCGCCAGCATCGAAGCGGCGCTGGAACGCACGACCGGGCTGGGACGCCCCAGCGCGCTGCAGTCCGGGGCGTCGATTGGCGCCCTGTCCGAGATGGTGCGGAAGGAAGAGGAGCTGGCCGCGGCTACCGACCGGATCCGCGCCAGCCTCGACCCCACCTCGGCGGCCCAGCGTCGGTTCACAGAGGAAATCTCCCTCGCTCAGCGCGCGGTTTCCGCCGGGATGCTCAGCCTGGACGAATATGTCGCGAAGCTCCGTATGGAACGCGCGGCGCTGAAGGATGTCGAGCAGGCCCACAACGCCGTGGGCGGGGCAAGCAAGCGTGCGCAGCAGGACCTTGCGATGGTCGCCGTCCAGATCCCGGATATCGTCGGAGGCTTGCTCACGGGCCAGCGGCCTATGACGGTATTCATTCAGCAGGGCGCGCAGATCGCTCAGACCGCGCAGATGGCGGAGGGCGGCGTCGCTGGCCTTGCTCGAACGATCGCTGGCGTCTTCACGCCGGCAGTTTTCGCCGCCGGCGCCACGGTCGCTGTTATCGTCGCGGCGATCGCTGCCTGGTGGGATTACGGCAATGCCGTCCAGAAGGCGGCCGACCTGTCGCGGGGGTCCGGGATCGTCATCGGCACGAACGCCGACATGCTGGAGCGCAATGCCGAGGCTGCCGCGCATGCTGGCAACCTGACGATCGCCGCCGCCCGCGACATCCAGAACGGCTATGTTCAGCTGGGCGGCATTGGTGCGAACGTCTTGACTGGGCTGACCGCCACCACGGCAGGGTTCGCTCGAGCGACCGGTCAAGATGCGGCGAGTGCAGCGAAGGAACTCGGCGCGGCCTTCCAGGATCCGGTTAAGGGCGCCGAGGACCTGACACTGCGCTACGGCGTGCTGACCCAGGCGCAGATCGACCACATCCAGGAGCTTGTTCAGCAGAACGACCTCTATGGCGCCCAGCAGGCGCTGCTGAGCGGACTGGCTCCGCAGTTCGACAAGGCAGCGGTGCACGCGACCGGCCTGGCCGGCGCGTGGGAATACATTGCCACCGCGGCGAGCAACGCATGGACCGCAATGGGCAAGGCAATGGACCGCGCGCTCGGCGGCGGCACGCTGACCCAGAAGATCGAAGACCAGTACCAGCAGCGCTATCGCTACCTTCAGCAGACCGGCGGCTATGGCGACACGTCGGTCTACGACAAGCGCATTGCCGACATGCAGGCGCAGCTGAGCGCCGAGCGCGCCGCTGAGACGAAGCGGACGGCTGATGCCCGCGCCAAGGCAAACGCGCAGCAGGCCGCGCCTATCGTCAGCCGGGTCATCGGCACCGACGCGAAGGACAAGCTGCAAAAAGATCTGGGCATCGTGAATAGTGTGCTGGCAGATACCGGCAATCGTGCCGGACTCACGGCCGATCAGCTCAAGCAGCTGCGCCAGTCGCAGGAGATGCTCACCAACGCCGTCAGCTCCTATCTCACACCAGCCGAGAAGTCGGTGAAGCTGGCGAAGATCGACGCGCAACTCGCAGCTGCGAAATCGCCAGCCGCCAAGGCTGCGCTTGCCGCACAGCGCGCTCAGGTCGAGGCGTCCGGCAAGCTGGTGACCACCGAGGAGGCGCAGGCGACCGCCGCAGCCAATGCTGCGCGCGCTCGCGCCCAGGCGAGCAAGTCGGGGCAGTCGCACGCGGAAACGCTGGCGCGCGATGCCGCGTCGACCGAAGCCCAGATCCGCAACCTCTACGCGTTACGGGACGCATATAGCCTATCGAGTGGCGAGACGCTGATCGCCGAGGCGCGCACCAAGGCTGAGAGCGACGCGATCAAGAAGCGCGGGGATACGGAAGAGTTCGTCGCGCGTCAGGTGCGCCTCGTAATCGCGCAGCGTGTCGCCGATGCCTCCAAGGGTGCCGCGGCCATGCGCGAACAGGCAACAGCGCAGGAGCAGGTGAATTCCATGGTCGCGGCGGGCCTCGTGCCGGCCGAACGCGCGTCGGATCTCATTCGCGATCGCATGGCCGACCTCCCGCTGCTCGCAGCGATCGAAGCCGCGCAGAAGGTCAAGGACGTCCATGGGCTGAAGGAGGCGACCGCCGCGCTTGAGGAGCAGCGCGCGGCGCGGGAGCGGCTGGCGAACGCGCAGCGCCTCGGGGAGGCGGAGCGCAGCGCGGCGACGATGCGCGACCAGGCGGCGGCGCAGGAGCAGGTCAATGCGATGGTGGCGGCCGGCCTGATCCCGGCTGAGCGCGCCGGCGAGCTCGTGCGCGAGCGAATGGCGGACCTCCCGCTACTGGCCGCGATCGCTGCTGCCGCTGCGGCGCACGACCTGAAGGCGCTGAGGGATGCGACAGCAGCTTACGAGGATCTGCGCGCCTCGCGCGAGCGCCTCACGAAGGCGGAGGCGGATGGTCGCTACAATGCTGCGACCGATGCCGGGAAGAACCGCCTGGCGGAGCTGCGGGAAGAACTTCGCCTGATCGGCGCGACCGACGAGGCCCGCGCCAGGGGCATTGCCGAGCTTCGCGCGCGCCAGGAAGCAGCGAACTGGAAAGGCGCCTCGCCCGATCAGGTCGAGGCCTACGTCAAGCAGCAGAGCGATATCGCGGCGCAGACCGTGTTCAACACTCAGGCGCAGGACGCCTGCAATGCGTCGCTGACGCTGACCGCCGACAAATGGGACATCATCGCCGGCAAGGTGCAATCAGCAGCGCAGGGCATGTCGGAGGCGTTCGGCGAAGCTGGGCGGGCGATCGGCGACGTCGCCGCGATCTATGCGAGCTACGAGGCACAGCGCACCCGCGCCGTCTCTGAACACGACGCGATGATCAAGAAGGCGGGCAAGAACGAGAAGCTGGTCGCGCAGGAAAATGCCCGCTTTGCGCTGCGGACGTCCGGCGACCAGATCGGCATGTATGCCGACATGGCGGGTGCTGCGAAGGGCTTCTTCGCGGAAGGCAGCAAGGGGTGGAAGGCGCTGCAGGCTGCCGAGCAGGTATACCGCGCAGTGCAGCTTGCCATGTCCATCCGCGCGATGGTGCAGAATACGATCGAGACGGTCACTCGCACCACCAACGCTGCAACGGCTGCGACCGCCGAGGGCACTGCTGGCATCGCGTCGCAGTCCAAGCTGCCGTTCCCGGCTAATATCGCGGCGATGGCCGCTACCGCGGCGGCTCTGGTCGCGGCCGGCGTCGCCATTTTCGGAGGCGGCAGCAGCAGCAGTTCGCTGCCCAAGGCGAACGATGGGACCGGGACGGTGCTGGGCGACAGCTCCGCCAAGTCGGAAAGCGTCAAGAATGCGATCGACGCGCTGAAGGACGTCGACACGCTGACGAACGTCTATTCCCGGCAGATGCTCGAATCGTTGCGCTCGATCGACAGCCAGATCAGCGGTGTCGCCTCGGTGATCGTGCGCGGCGGCGACATCAATGCCAGCACGAACGTCGCGCAGGGCTTCAAGCCGAACGTCATCGGGTCGGTCCTGGGGTCCATTCCGCTGATCGGAGGCATCCTCAGCGGCTTATTCGGGACGCGCACCGACGTGACCGGCAGCGGCATCTACGGGGGCGCCCAGTCGCTCGGGAGCGTTCTGAACGGCGGCTTCAACGGCCAGGCCTATTCGGATGTCACCAAGACGAAGAAGTTCCTCGGCATCGTCAGTGGCCGGTCCTACTCCACCGAATATGGAGCTCTCGATCCAGCGCTCTCCAACCAGTTCACGCTGATCCTTCGCGGCTTCAACGATTCCATCAAGGCGGCTGCCGGCCCGCTCGGCGAATCGACCGAGGCGATCCAGCAGCGGCTGAACGGCTTCGTCGTGAACATCGGCAAGATCGATCTGAAGGGGCTCACCGGTGAGCAGATCCAGGAGAAGCTGAGCGCGGTGTTCGGCGCCGCTGCCGACAACATGGCGAAGGCTGCTTTCCCCGGCATCGAGCAGTTCCAGAAGGTTGGCGAGGGAGCCTTCGAGACGCTCGTGCGCGTTTCGTCTACGGTCGAAGCCGTGAGCACCGCGCTCGACCAGCTCGGCGGCAGCACCAAGACGCTCGGTGTAGCGGCGAAGCTCGGCCTCGCCGACCAGTTCGACAGCATCAGCGATCTGACCGGTGCGGTCTCCGACTATTTCCAGGCGTTCTACACGAAGGAAGAGCAGGCCGCCGCGCAGACCGCGCAGTTCTCGAAGGTCTTCGCGAGCCTGGGCCTTTCGATGCCCACGACCCTCGCGGGCTTCCGGGCACTGGTCGAAGCGCAGGATCTCACGACGGCGGCCGGCCAGTCGACCTATGCGACGCTGCTGAAGCTGGCTCCGGCGTTCGCCGATCTGCAGAATGCGCTGGCTGGGGCGAAGAGCGCTGCGGACATCATCAGCGAGCGCGCCGATTTGCAGCGCCAGCTGCTACAGCTTCAGGGTGATACCCAGGCCTTGCGGGATCTCGATCTCGCCAAGATCGATCCGAGCAATCGTGCATTGCAGCAGCAGGTCTGGGCGCTGGCGGACGCACAGGAAGCCGCGCAAAATGCGCAGGCCCTTGCCGACGCCTGGAAAAGCGTTGGGGAGAGCATCATGGACGAGGTGAAGCGCATCCGCGGGCTGTCGGACTCGTCCGGAGGCGGAACCTTCGCGTCGCTGCTCGGACAGTTCAATGCAGCCACTGTGGCGGCCAGGGGAGGCGACCAGGACGCCGCGAAATCACTGACGGGCCTGTCGCAGTCCCTCCTCACCGCAGCCGGCAATGCCGCGACCAGCCGGCAGGAACTGGACCGGATCCGCGCCCAGACCGCCGCCAGCTTGGAAGCCACCTATGGCGTGATCACCGCGCTGACGAAGCCCGCCGCTGGGCCGGGCTCATCGTCGGCTCCGGCGAACGCGGCCGACGCAGCCGCCACGGCTCAGACCGCGAGCGCGCCGGCGGCCAATGACGATGCCGCTGCCGAGATCCGCGAGCTTCGGTCGGAGCTGGCGAGAATGCGCGAGGAGAACAATATCGGAATGGCCACGATCGCGGGCAACACCGGCAAGGCAGCGCGCATTCTGGACAATGTGAGTGGCTCGACCGGCGGTGATCGCATAGCGGTAACCTATAAGTCGGAATGATCTGTCGCTGAGCGACAGATGGCATTTACCCCGCGACGTTATAGAAATACGTTCACGTCGTCGGACAGTCTGCAAGTGCATATTTTTGCTCGGAAGTAAATTTCGGACTTGTAGTTGAGTTCTACGTTCATGGTATCATTCGGCGGGAAAGCCGAGGGTGACATGGGGAAGATATTTTCGATCATCACGTTCCGCGATACTGGCCCGATCAAGACGTGGTCGGACATGCGCGGGGCGAATGTGCACAACGCCCGCACGAAGCCGATCGAGCATGCCGTTCCCGGCGCCCCGCCGCCTGAGCATCTGGTCGGCAGTCGTGATCTGGTTGCGGATGTGAAGGGCAAGCTGCGTCGCGCCGGCATCGATCCGGACAAGATGCGGAAGAACGGCGTCATTGCCTACGAGGCGATCATGACCGCGTCCCCAGGCTTCTTCGAAGAAGGTGGGGCCGCCGAGCAGAAGGCTCGGCTGGGCAACTGGGCCCGCGCGCAGGTGAAATTCGCCATGGATCGCTGGGGTGCGCACCGCGTCGCCTCGATGGTGATGCACCTCGACGAGAAGACGCCCCACATCCACCTCGTTGTCCTCCCGCTCGAGGTGAAGTCGGATCGGCGCCGGCGGGACTCATCCGTCGTTCGCTGGTCGCTGGTGGGGCGCACGATCTCAGGGCCGGGCCAGTTCGACAAACTCCAGGACGACTATGCCGACGCGATGTCGCCATTCGGGCTTTCCCGCGGGGAGGCGGGCAGCGGGCGCAAGCACGAGCCCATGGGCCAATTCATGGCGCGCACCGAGCGCGAGAAGGTGGAGGCTGCGCGAGCGCGCGCCGCGGCCATAGAGCATCAACAAGCCTTGGAGGAATCGATGCTCGAGCTTAGCGCCAGGCGGGCGGCATCGGCGAAGCGGGAGTTGGAGCTCGAGGTCGAGCGCAGCGCTGCGCAGAAGGAGCGCCGCCGCCTCGAAGCCGAGCGTCAGGCGCTGGCGGTCGAACGCGCCGAGATCGACGGGCAGCGCTCCAGCCTACAGGTGGAGCGGGCATTGATGGCGTCCGCGCGCGCGCAGCACGAGCAGGACCTTGCCGTCGTCCGATCCGCAATGGTGCGGGCCAAGGCATTCCTGGAGCGAATGTCTCGGGTTTCAGCGCGCGATGCTCACCCCGTTCTGCAACAGGCGATGGTCGCGGCGCACGCGTTGCGCTCGCATGGGCCTGATCTCGCTGCGTTGGCCGCTGCTCAGCGGGATAGTGGCGGCCGAGGGTGAGGTCATGCGGCCGGATCAGTCTTCCTGCTGCGGCTGGCGATAGTCGGTCGGGTTCGCGACATAATCACCGATGTCGGACTCATACCAGCCAACGCAGTTCACGCTCATCCGTAACTTCGCCGGGAATCTGCCGGCACCCTCCAAGCGATAGATGGTAGCTCGGGAAAGGCCGGTTCGCCTCATCACGTCCCGGAGCCTCAGTATGCTGTCGATGCTCCGGTCTTTCATCGTCCGCGCCCCCTAGCGCCTGCTGCGGCCGATCGTGCGCGTGGAAGAAGCTGCCGACTCGGTGGCGTCGGACCATAGCCGTTCTCTTTATGTTCGGTAAGTCGTCAGCTGCGAGATAGTGCCGAACGACGCTGATGATCTCCGGCCGTGGCTGCAATCAAGGCCGCAAGCTCCAGCACGCCTTGAGCGCCATCGATGATCATGGGGGCTTCCTCGTTGCTACCCGCCGGCCGTCCGGCAGCAGCTACAGCGATCGAGACGGGCACGGGCAAATCAAGAACGAACGTGACGTCTTTACCGTGGTGCTCGCGCAGCTCGTCCCAAGTCGGCTTCTCGGCCAACTCGGCGCACTGGAAAGCGACCCGGGCGATGCGGATTGCGACCTCCACCGCGCGGTGCTCCGGTGATTGGGTGATCAATTCAAGATGGGCCGGTTCTGCCGGCGGGTTGCGCACGATCATCATGCTCGATCTCCATCGGCCAACTGTGCCCAGGCCTCTTCGCCGAGCTTCTCAAGATAGATGCCCACGTAGCTGAGCATCGACGCTTCGGGGTCACCCTTGGCGACCTCCCATTCCCCACTGCTATTTCGATAAACGATGAGCGGCGTGTAATAGTGCTCGTTGACCTCAACCTGCCAGTCAGGCGCGAGGTAGGTGATCGCCTGCCAGTAAGGCCGAGATGCAGCCCAAGCGGTGATGTCGACGCCCATTGCAATGCTCAGAACATCGTCGGTTATTGTCCAATCAGGATCTGGTTCACGGTCATACACGAGATGCACAAGGCGCCGGACTTCAATGGCCTCCTCCAAAGATAACTGACATCTGTATCGGAGGTGGCTATGAGATCGGTAGATTTTTTTGGTCGCGAACCAGGGGAATAGCTCGATGTACTTGGCGAGATCTTCCTCGCTGACTGTGTCTTCGTAGAACCCCTGCTCCGCAACCTCCTGCCGAATGCGGATGATGGTATCGACGATGTCGTCATTTTCGCGGGTGATCCCAGCGTGTTGGTAATCGGCAAGCGCATCGTGGAACCGGAATGCGAGGCGCTTCAGGGCTGGCAGGGACACACCGAAACCGCGTAGCTGGTTGAGCAGCAGCGCCAGGTTGATCTGGTGGTAGGCAAACCGCCGGTGCTGACCTTTGCCCATCCCTCCTTCCGCCGCCTGCAGGACGCCCTCGCGCATCCAATAGTTCAGCGTGGAGTCGTCGAGCCCAGTGAGCCGAGCGACCTGCTGCCGGGAATAAAGCGAGGAACGGATAAACGCTCGATTGATCATGCCCACTAGATACGCAAAGTTTGCGTTTGATCACAAGCAAAATTTGCGTCTGTATGTCTGAGGATCGATTTTAAGCGGTGCTCGGCTAGCGCAGTGGCGGCTACGCGCGCCGAGAAGATCGACGTCGCAGGGGTCCTCCTCTGGCCTGATGGCTCAATCGCCGTGTTCAACCAGCGAGGGATTGTCGACCTCCCGGCCGGCCCGTGGGAGAGCGCTGGCGATGACGATTAGAGGGCGGCCGCTTTCATGAGGGGCGGGCGGAGCCTTTCCCGCTGTAACGCTCGATCGCAGCTGCCATTGCCTCACCTGTGATGGCTGGCCCGCCTCCGCGCTGGCTCACGACGATGTCGAAGAGCGCGTGCAGCACAATTTCGTCGTCGGGGATTGGCACGTCGAGGTTGCGGCCGAACGGCACGCGCATTCGCTGCCCCGGCTCGATCTGGCGAACCAGGACCTGCAGCTCGTGGCGAGCAGGCATATCGATCGCGGCGAAGTTCGATTTTTCAGCCTCGTCCGCAATCGGCTGGCGCAGGCGGTGCGAGCGGGCAGGGTGCTGCTCGAACCACCGAGCGTCATCGTCTTTCCAGGCGGTCTCCTGCCGGAAGATTTTCGCAGGGGCCTGGGGGACGCCAGCTCGGCGAACCAAGTCGGTCACCTCTGACTGTGCCTTGGCGAAGAGGCCCTGGATAGCATCCACAGCCTGCTCCGCATCATGGGCGCGGGGCTGCCTGCCCTTCCCAGTGGGCATCAGCGTCGCCAAGTCGTCGTCGCCCGAGACGAACACGCCCATCAGCACAACCTCGGCCAGCTGGCGCTCGCAGCATTCGCCGACCAGCGCGCTCGTCCCAACCTTGGTTGTTCCGCCGAAGGTCTTCGAGTTGTGCTCCATCGGCTTGCGGCACAGCGAGCAGTTGTCGCCGTCGCGCTCCATGATCTCGTGCACCTCGCGCTCCACTCTCCGGCGTGCCGCAGGCTTCATACTCGCTCCTCCCCATCGCCGACGACCGGCCGTTGATGGGCCCAGCATACCACCGGCGGGCCGCCGCAGCAGGTCAATTCGTTCCTTTGAATTTGCGATCACCGGCGATCATGGTATCGAGCTGGCGTCCTCAACCGGGGACGCAAAGGCAGTAGATTTCATTCGCATGGTATCAACCATGGTATCGGTGTGGTGACGCGGGAAAAAGTCTAGGGAAAGCAAGGCGGTTAGGCTCTTGGTTGGATGGGCTCCGTCTCCGCCACTGCTCATCCGAGCAGCACGCGTGCGCCCAGCGCCGCGATCAGCGCCGGTATCATCGTCACCGCGCCGACCTTCAGGAATCGCCAGAAGCCGACATCCTCGCCCTCGCGCCGGATCGCCTGCAGCCACAGGATCGTGGCGAGGCTGCCGGTGATCGACAGGTTCGGTCCCAGATCGACGCCGATCAGCAGCGCATCGACGATCAGCCGCGGCGGATGCGCCTGTGCCACCGCTTCGCTCGCGATCAGGCCGGCAGGCAGGTTGTTCATGAGATTGGAAGCGAAGGCGAGAATCGTGCCCGCACTCGCCGCGCCGGTGACCGGCGTTCCCGCCGCCGATCGCAGAGCGTCGGCGACGAGGCCGATCACGCCGCTCCGGTCGAGCGCCTCGACCAGCACGAACAGCCCGGCGACCAGCGGCAGCACGCTCCACGACACCGAGCGCGCCAGCGCGAGCGGCGAGCGCCGCGTCCGGGCGCAGACGAGCAGCGTCGTTGCGAGCCCGGCGATGCAGGTGGGCAGGCCCAGCGGCCGGTCCAGCGCCGACACCGCGAGCAGCAGCATGGCCGTTACCACGATGCCGGCCAGCGCGGCCTTGCCCCCACCGGACAGCGGCGCACGCGTCACGTCCGTTGCGCAGCGCCCCGACAGCCGGTCGCGCTCCGCCCAGCGCAGCATTGCGAAGGTCACCGCGATCGCCGCGATCGAGGGCAGGGCGAACGCGCCGAACCATTGCCCGAGCGGCGGCATCTTGCCGCCATACAGCACCAGATTGGCGGGGTTGGAGATCGGCAGCACGAAGCTCGCGGCGTTGGCGATCAGCGCGCAGGCGAGCAGCATGGGCAGCGGATCCGCCTTCGCCTTGCGCGCGGCGGCATAGACCGCCGGGGTGAGCACCACCGCGGTCGCGTCGTTGGACAGGAAGGTGGTGGTGACGATGCCGATCGCGAACACCAGCGCGAACAGCCGCGCGGTGGATCCCCGGGCATGGGCGACGGCGGTGGCGGCCACCCAGTCGAACAGCCCCTGTTCGCGTGCGGTTTCGCTGAGCAGCATCATGCCGATCAGGAATAGATAGACGTCCAGCCCCTTGCCCACGGCCGCGCCCGCGGCGGCCAGCGGCATCAGCCCCAGCACCAGCAGCAGCGCCGCGCCGGCGACCGCCCAGATCGCCTCCGGCCAGCGAAAGGGGCGGGCGATCACGCCGGCCGTGGCGGCCGCGCAGATGCTCCAGGTGGCAAGCGACGCAGCGGTCATGCGGCGGGGTCGGGCCGCGTACCCTTGCAGGCGGGGCGGAGGATCGCTGCAAAGCCGATCCACAGCGCCAGGCTGACCAGCGCGAAGCTGCCGAGGATGTAGAAGGCCGCGCGGTAGCCGATCGCCTGTGCCAGCCAGCCGCCGATCGCGGGGCTCAGCGATGCGCCCACGCCCTGCACCGTCATCACCGCGCCTTGGCCGACATTCACCCGGCCGGTGCCATCCAGCATGCAGGCGACCAGCCCCGGCACCGCGACGCTCTGCAGCCCGGCGCCGATGCCGTCGAGCGCCTGGACCGGCCACACGCCCCAATGCTCGATGAAGCTGCCGGCGAGCAGCCCGCGCAGCGGCAGTGACGCGAACGAGATCAGCAGCACCAGCCAATAGCCGCGCCCCGCCGCCATCCGCATCGCCAGCAGCGAGGTGAGGATCATCACCGCCTGGGCGACGACCACGGTGGTGGCGGTGAACAGCGCGGCATCGCCCTTGCCCGCGCCGACCACCGCGAGCCCGTAGAGCGGCAGCATCGCACCATTGCCGAGGTGGAAGCAGGCCAGCGCTGCGGCGAGGATCAGCAGCGGCTTGGTCTGGAACAGCGCGGCGAAGCCCTCCGCCTTGCCGCCTTCGGCATCCTCCGCGTCCTCGCGCGCTTCGAGGCCGCGTGCGGCGGCATGGTCGATCGCGCGTTCGGGAATCAGCAGCACGCTGGTGATCGCCAGCACGCCGAACACCGCCGCCAGATAGAAGATCGCCGGCATGCCGAACTTCCAGCCCAGCCAGCCGGAAAGCCCCGCGCCGACCATGTTGCCCGCGTGATTCCACGCCTGGTTTCGCCCGTTCTGCGCGTTGAACCCGCGCTGGCGGACGATGCCCAGCGTCATCCCCGCCACCGCCGGCCCGATCGCAGCCCCCGCGATCGCGGTGGCGACCTGGCTCACCGTCACCACCCAGCCGGCCTGCGACAGCAGGATCAGGAACGAGGCGAGCACCGTGCAGATGCCGGTGACGATCACCACCAGCCGCTTCTTCTCGGTATGATCGATGAAGGCGCCCGCGGGCACCGTCATCGCCATGCCGGCGACGCCGCCCGCGGTCATCACCGTGCCGATGGGGCCTGCGGTCCACCCGCGCTGCTGGAGGAACACGCCGAGGAACGGGCCGATACCCGCCTGCATGTCCGCCATGAAGAAATTGAGCGCCTGCAGCGCGCGGGTGCCGCGCCGACGCTCGGCGTCGCGCTCGGGGGTGGAACCTTGTGCCAGTGCCGTCGCCATCCGAGCCGCCTTTCCAATGTCGTCCGGGCCCAACTGCGCAAAGGTTTGAAATATCCTCGGCCGCGCCAATTTAGGTTAGCGCATCGCATCTGCCCGGAGTATTAGCGCTGCCAACGGGGCGGGCATTCGCTTGATTTCCTGCCCGGGCTGTCGGCACGGGGCGGCGGGGCGGTTGCACCGGGCGCGTCCAGCGCCTACGTCCCGCCACGACTGTTACCGCTAACTTCACGACCTGAATCGGAGAGATCTCGCCATGGCGCTGACCGGAGAATTGTTCATCGCATCGAAGCGCGTCGCCCGCGACGCCGGCTTCCGCGCCGTTGCCGCCGCCACCGGCAGCGAGATCGAGCCCAGCTTCAGCGTCGCGACGCTGGAAGACGTCGACGCCGCCTGCGCCGCCGCCGAGGCTGCGTTCCTGCCCTATTCGAGCCTGCCGCGCGAAGAGCGTGCGAAATTCCTCGAAGCCATCGCCGAGGAGATCGAGGCGCTGGGCGACGAGCTCGTCGAGCGCGCGATGCAGGAAAGCGGCCTGCCGCAGCCCCGCCTGCAGGGCGAGCGCGGCCGCACCGCCGGCCAGCTGCGCCTGTTCGCCAAGGAACTGCGCCTGGGCGACTATCTCCGCGTCCGCATCGACCATGCGATCCCCGATCGCGCACCGCTGCCCAAGCCCGACCTGCGCCTGCGCATGGTGCCGCTGGGCCCCGTGGCCGTGTTCGGCGCGTCGAACTTCCCGCTCGCCTTCTCGACCGCGGGCGGCGACACCGCCTCGGCGCTCGCCGCCGGTTGCCCGGTGGTGGTGAAGGGCCATCCGGCGCACCCCGGCACCGCCGAGCTGGTCGCCAGCGCGATCACCCGCGCGGCGCAGAAGACCGGCATGCCGGAAGGCGTGTTCTCGATGGTTGCGGGCCCGGCGAACGAGCTGGGTGAGGCGCTGATCCGCGATCCGCGCATCACCGCGGTGGGCTTTACCGGCTCGCGCGGCGGTGGCCTGGCGCTGGTCAAGATCGCGCAGAGCCGCCCGGTGCCAATCCCCGTCTATGCCGAGATGAGCAGCATCAACCCCGTCTTCCTGCTGCCGGCGGCGCTGGAAGCCCGCGCAGAGGCGCTGGGCAAGGGCTATGTCGCCTCGGTGACGATGGGCGCCGGCCAGTTCTGCACCAACCCCGGCCTCGTGCTGGCGCTGGAAGGCCCGGCACTCGATCGCTTCCTGGCCGCCGCCAGCGAAGCGATGCTCGGCGCGCCGGCTCAGGTGATGCTCACGCCGAACATCCACAAGGCCTATGAAAGCGGCGTTGCCAAGCTCGCCTCGGTCGACACCGTCGAGCAGATCGCGCAGGGCGTGGAAGCCCAGGGCCCGACCTGCGGCCGCGCGGTGCTGTTCACGATGAAGGGCGCGGATTTCATCGCCGATCCCAGCCATGCCGAGGAAATCTTCGGCGCGACCTCGATGCTGGTCCGCTGCGCCGATGTGGCGGAGCTGAAGAAGGTGGTGTCGCTGCTCGAAGGCCAGCTGACCACCACGCTGCACATGGACGAGGGCGACATCGCCGTCGCGCAGGACCTGCTGCCGTCGCTCGAGCGTCTGGCCGGCCGCATCCTGGCCAATGGCTGGCCGACCGGCGTCGAAGTGACCGACGCGATGGTCCATGGCGGGCCGTTCCCGTCGACTTCGGACGGCCGCAGCACCTCGGTCGGCACGCTGGCGATCGATCGCTTCGTGCGCCCGGTGTCGTACCAGGACCTGCCGGAAGCCCTGCTCCCGGCGGAGCTGCGTGACGGTGCGGGCGTGCCGGCGCGTGTGGACGGCAAGCCGACGGTCTGAGGTTAGTCCTCCTCTCCAGATCCCCCTCCCGCTTTCGGGAGGGGGACTCGGTGGAGTGGTGAAGTGATTTGCTTACTCTCCCACCGGCGGCCATTGCCGCGCCGTGTGGATTACCGCGACGACCCAGATCACGTCTTCCGCGATTTCGTAGATTAGCCGGTAGCTGCGATGCGGGGTTAACTCGCGTGTCCCCGGCACATCGCCTGGGTGCCCCAGCTTCGGGAAGTCGGGTAGCTTCGCTGCAACGTCGCGGATCAACGTGTCGATGCGCACCGCCGCCTGTTGGTCGCGTGCGTCAATATATTCCCAAATCGCCGCGCGGTCCTGCTCCGCTTCGGGCGACCAGCGGACATTCACTGGCCGTCGGAAACCCTTGCACGACGTGCGGCAAACTCGGCTTCCACCTCCTCGTTGCTACGACCTTCACCCCGCCGGATGGACTCGCGCGACAGCTCGACCTTGCGAGTAACGAAGGCGCGGTAGGAATCAGCATCGTCCTGGCGCTGGACGAACTCGCGCATCAACTCCCGAACTACTTGCGAAGCCGGGCGATGCGCCGCTTCCGCAGCTGCCATGAAGGCGTCCCGCAGGTCGGGTTCGAGCTTCATCGTGAAGACGGCGGCTTTCGACATGGCATCCTCGTAGGCGATACTGAGGAGGTATATACTATGTCGGTATGGTCTAGACGATTAAAACTTCGCCTCGCCGTACACCCGCGTGATATCCCCCTGCCAATCGCCATGATAGCGATCGAGCAGCACCTGCGCCGGCACCTTGCCGGTGCGCACGATCTCGCGCAGCGGATCGAGGAAGCCGGACTCGTTGTCGCCCGAGCCGTTCAGCCGCGCGCGCGCCTTCAGCCCCGCACCCGCGATGTCGAGCACTTCACCGGCGATGTCGGCCAGCTTGCCGCCGCCCGGCAGCGGCGCATCCAACGCCAGCTTCGGCACCGCGCTGCGCAGCGCCTCGCGGCCTTCCATCGACCAGCCCTTCACCAGATCCCAGGCCGCATCGAGCGCACCCTGGTCGTAAAGCAGCCCCACCCACAGCGCCGGCAGCGCGCAGATGCGGCCCCAGCGACCGCCATCGGCGCCGCGCATCTCGAGGAACTGCTTCATCCGCACTTCGGGGAAGGCGGTGGAGAGGTGGTCGGCCCAGTCGTCGATCGTCGGCAGCTCGCCGGGCAGGACAGACAGCTCGCCCTTCAGGAAGTCGCGGAAGCTGAGGCCCGCCGCGTCGATATATTTGCCGTCGCGGTAGACGAAGTACATCGGCACATCGAGCGCGTAATCGGCATAGCGTTCGTATCCGAAACCGTCCTCGAACACGAAGGGCAGCATGCCGGTGCGCGCCGGATCGGTGTCCGACCAGATATGGCTGCGATAGGAGAGGAAGCCGTTGGGCTTGCCCTCGGTGAAGGGCGAGTTGGCGAACAAGGCGGTCGCCAGTGGCTGCAGCGCCAGGCCGACACGGAACTTCTTCGCCATGTCGGCTTCGCTGGCATAATCCAGGTTCACCTGGATCGTGCAGGTGCGCAGCATCATGTCGAGGCCCATCGTGCCGACGCGCGGCATGTGGCGCAGCATGATTTCGTAGCGGCCCTTGGGCATGATCGGCAGATCGGCGCGGGTCTTGTCCGGCCACATGCCCATGCCGAGGAAGCCTATGCCCAGCCGGTCGCCCACGGCCTTCACCTGCTTCAAGTGGCGACCGGTTTCGGCGCAGGTATCGTGCAGGTTTTCGAGCGGCGCGCCGGAGAGTTCGAACTGGCCGGCCGGCTCGAGGCTGATCGCGCCGTCGGGGCCGGACAGGGCGATGATGTTCTCGCCCTCATAGACCGGCTTCCAGCCGAATTCGGTAAGGCCGATCAGCAGCGCATGGATGCCGCCGCGCTCCTCATAGCTGGGCGCGCGGTGGCTGCCGTCCATCCAGTAGACGAACTTCTCATGCTCGGTGCCGATGCGCCAGCGCTCCGCCGGCTTCTCGCCCTTGGCGAAATATTCCACCAGCTGGGCGCGATCCTCGATGACCGCCGCGGTCTTGTTCGAAACGGTCTTGGTGCTCATTTTCGCGCCCTTAGCGATGCCGGCGAAACGACGCCAGCTGATTTTTGTACCGTTCGGTTTACCAGTCGCCGGCGGCCCCCATCCAGAGGCTTACTGCCGCCGCCGCCGCGGTCTCGGCGCGCAGGATGCGGGGGCCGAGCGCGATGCCGATGGCCTGCGGAACGGCGCGAATCGATTCGCGTTCCTCGGCGTCGAATCCGCCCTCCGGGCCTACCAGGATCGCGGCGGGCCCGGGATGGGCGCGCATCGCCGCAAACGCGGGCACGCCGCCGGTCTCGTCGGCGAAGAACAGGGCGCGGTCCGCCGGCCAGTCGCGGAGCAGGGCGGGGAGCTTCACCGGCTCGACCAGCTCGGGCAGCGCGGTGCGGCCGCATTGCTCGGCCGCCTCGATCATGTGGGAGCGGAGCCGATCGAGGTTGAGCCGGTCGATCACCGTACGGCGGGTGAGCACCGGCACGAGGCGGGCGACACCGAGCTCGCAGGCCTTTTCCGCCACCCAGTCGATGCGGCCCTTCTTGATCGGCGCGGCGCACAGCCACAGGTCGGGCACATTCTCGTGGGGCCGGAGCTGCTCGGTAATCTCCAGCGTCAGGTCGCGCTTGCCGATGTCGCGCGCGATGCCGAGCCATTCGCCGTTCGTCCCGTCAAACAGCTTCACCGCTTCGCCGGGCTTCAGCCGCATCACCGAACCGAGGTAATGCGCCTGCGGACCGTCGATCCGGCGCAGCCCAGGTGCGAGCGGGCCTTCGACGAACAGGCGGGGGGCGGATTGCGGCGGCCAGGCGGGGGTTGCGGGCATGGGCGTTGCTGTAGCCGGGGTGGGGCCGGTTCGTCCATGCGCCCTATCCCCCGCGGACGATGGCGGGAGCCTATCGCCTGCTGTAGCATTTGTGCAGCGCGGCACGCCTGCCGCGTCCAGCCGAGGATTGCACTCCATGCGCCTGCCGCTCCTGCACCCCGATCAGCTCAGCGACACCCAGAAGCCGCTCTACGACGATATGAAGCGCGGCATCTCGTCCAACTTCAACGCCTTCGTCGCGGTGGGAGAGGACGGCAGCCTGATGGGGCCGTGGAACCCCTGGCTGCACGAGCCGCGGATCGGCGGCGCGATCTGGGAACTGACCAAGGCGATGTCGATGGAAGCGACGCTGCCCGACCCTGCCCGCCAGATCGCGATCCTCGTCACCGGCGCGCATTTCGATGCCGCCTATGAGATCTACGCCCATGTCGCCGTGGCGGAGGAAGAGAAGATGTCGCCCGCGCGCATCTCCGCGATCTGCGCGGGCCTTAAGCCCGCGGACCTCAACGACCAGGAAAACGTCGCGTTCGACGTCGCCTATGCGCTGGTGAAGGGCGGCGTGCTGCCCGAGCCGTGCTACCGCCTTGCGGTCGATACCTTCGGGCAGCACGGAGCGAACGAGCTGATCTATCTGGTCGGGCTCTACAGCCTGGTCTCGGTGACGCTGAACGGGTTCAACGTGCCGGTGCCCGAGCGCGAATGAGGGCCGGGGGCGTCAGCCCCCGTAACCGCCGCCCATCTGGCCGCCCATGCCGCCGCCGCCGCGATGGCCACCGCCACCGCCCCGGCGGCCGCCGCCATCGCTCGGACCGCCCCGGCCGCCGCGCCGCTTCATCGGGCCGGCGCGAAGCTCGGGCAGTTCTTCCTTGGTGATCTTGCCGTCATGGTTGGTGTCGAGCAGGTCGAACCGGCGCTTGGCCGCGCCGAGGAACTCGACCGGGGTCACGCCGCCGTTGAGGCTCGAATCGGCCGCCGTCACCGGCTCCGGGCTGCCGAGATAGTTGAAGCGGGCAAGGCCGCTCAGCACGCGCGTCGAGCCGATGTCGGCGGCTTTTACCTGGCCGTCATCGCCCATCGTCGGGCCGCCCATTTCGAACCCGCCGCCGCGCGCCTCGGGGGCCAGCACGGTCTCGTAATATTCGATGTCACCCGGGTCGATCTCGCCATCGCCCTTGCGGTCGAGGACCTTGAACCAGCGCATCGCATCGTCGCGAAACTCGTCGAGCGTCAGCGCGCCGTCATGGTTGGCATCGGCGCCGTCGAACCAGGCGTCCTGCGGCGCCTTGCCATCGGGCGTGCCACGAAAGGGCTCGCCCATCGGGCTGACGAACAGGCCGCGCGGACGGCCGCCGGGGCCCCCCGGTCCGCCCGGGCCACCCGGCGGCGGCGGTCCGTCCTGCGCCTGCGCGCCGCTTGCCAGCACGAGCAACAGCCCGGCGATCCCCAGCATCCGCATATCCTTGCCCTCCACCCGAAAACCGATTCGTCGCGCTAGCTAGCGATTGTCGCAGAAATATGCCGAAAAATTTCGACTTGGGGGCAGGCCTGCGCTTGTGGCAGCAGGCGGGGCATGACCGGCGCCACTCCCATCGTCCCCGATACCGAACATCGCGGCCTGCTCGGGCTGCTGCCCCGCGGCTGGCGGCCCTATGCGCTGCTCGCGCGGTTCGACCGGCCGATCGGCTGGTGGCTGCTGTTCCTGCCCTGCGCCTGGGGGGCGGTGCTCTCCGGGTTGCCCGATGGCGGCTGGTGGCGGATCGGGGCGATGCTGGCGGGCGCGATCGCGATGCGCGGCGCGGGGTGCGTCTACAACGACATCGTCGACCGCGATCTCGACGCGCAGGTGGAGCGCACCCGCAGCCGCCCGTTGCCGAGCGGCGCGGTCTCGGTGCGCGCGGCCTGGACCTGGCTTGGCGTGCTGCTGGCGATCGGCCTCGGCGTGTGGCTCGCCATGCCGCTGCCCGCCAAGCTCTGGTCGCTGGCGACGCTGCCGGTGGTCGCCGCCTATCCGTTCATGAAGCGCATCACCTGGTGGCCGCAGGCGTTCCTCGGCATCGTGTTCGGATCGGGCGCCGTCGTGGGCTTCGTCGCCGGCGATCCCGAGGGCGCGTTCGCCAGCCGGAGCGGCGCGCAGTGGTGGCTCTATGCCGGCACGATCCTGTGGGTGATCGGCTACGACACGATCTACGCGCTGCAGGACGTGGAGGACGACGCGATCGTCGGCGTCCGCTCCTCCGCGCGGCGGATGGGGGCGCACGTCCGCTTCGGGGTGGGGCTGCTCTATGGCGCCGCGCTGCTGCTGTGGGGCTGGGCCTTGTGGACCGTGCGGCCGGACCCGCTGGCGCTGCTCGCGCTGCTGCCGGTGGCGGTGCATTTCGCCTGGCAGCTCGCCACGCTGAAGCCCGCCGACGGCACCAATGCGCTGCGCCGCTTCCGCGCCAATCGCGATGCCGGCTTCCTGATGCTGGCGGCCTGCGCGGTGGTGGGGCTTTCCGGACTTTGATTTTGTGCCCCCGCGCCCCTAGATCGCGGGGATGCTGAACAACGAACAGGCCCTGGAGCGCGCCGCCGATGCGGTGGCGCGTGCCCGCCGTGCCGGGGCCGATGCCGCCGATGCCGTCTTCTCCGCCGATCGCTCGCTTTCGGTCTCCGTCCGGATGGGCGCGCTGGAGGATGTCGAGCGCTCCGAGGCCGAGGAACTGGACCTCCGCGTGTTCGTGGGCCGCCGCTCGGCGAGCGTCTCGACCAGCGACCTGAGCAGCGACGCGCTCGCGACGCTGGTGGAGCGCGCCGTCGCCATGGCGCGCGAGGCGCCCGAGGACCGCTGGGCCGGCCTCGCCCCCGAGGACCGGCTGATGCAAGGCGCGCCCCCGCAGCTCGACCTGGACGACGGCGCCGAGGTGGAACCCGCCGCATTGAAGGCCCGCGCGCTCGCCGCCGAAGAGGCTGCGCGGGGCGTCGCGGGCGTCACCAACAGCGAGGGTGCCGGCGCCGGCGCGAGCCGGGTGCAGCTGGCGCTGGTCACCAGCCATGGCTTCAGCGGCGCCTATGCGCAGTCGAGCCACGGCATTTCCGCCAGCGTGCTGGCCGGCAGCGAGGGTGCGATGGAGCGCGACTATGCGCACCACTCCGCCCGCCACGCGGTGCAACTCGATTCGCCCGAGGTGATCGGGCGGTTGGCCGGCGAGCGGGCGGTGGCGCGGTGCAACCCGCGCAAGATCCCCAGCGGCGCGATGCCGGTGGTGTTCGACCGCCGTGTGTCTTCGGGGCTGCTCGGCCATCTGATGGGGGCGATCTCGGGCGCGGCGATCACGCGCAAGACGAGCTTCCTGCTCGACGCGCTGGGCAGCCAGGTGTTCGCGCCCGGCGTGACGGTGTGGGACGATCCGCACCGCCCGCGCGGCATGCGCTCGCGTGCCTTCGACGGCGAGGGGCTGCCGGTCCAGCCCGTGCAGATCGTGCGCGAGGGCATGCTCGAGACCTGGCTGCTCGAAAGTGCCGCAGCCCGCCAGCTGGGGCTGGAGCCGACCGGCCACGCGACGCGCGGCGGCGGCGGCGCGCCGGGGGTGTCGCCGAGCAACCTCTATATGGCGCCGGGCCATGTGCCGGCCGCAACGCTGATCGGCGAGATCGAGTACGGCCTCTACGTGTTCGAGCTGATCGGCCAGGGCGTCAACGGCGTGACCGGCGACTATAGCCGGGGCGCCGCGGGCTTCCTGATCGAGAAGGGCGAGCTTACCGTGCCAGTCTCCGAGATCACCATCGCGAGCAACCTCAAGGACATGTTCCGCGCGATCACTCCGGCCAACGACCTCGAGTTCCGCTATGGCATCAACGCGCCGACGCTCCGCATCGACGGGATGACGATCGCCGGTGCCTGAGCTGGCCGCCGAAATCGCCGCCATCGCCGCCGAGGCGGGGCGCCACGCCATGGCGCGCTGGCAGAGCGATTTCGCGCGCTGGGAAAAGGCGCCGGGCAACCCGGTCTGCGCGGTGGACCTCGAGGTCGATGCGCTGCTCCGCGACCGGCTGGGAGCGCTGCTGCCCGATGCCGGGTGGCTTTCGGAAGAGACGGTGGACAATGCCGATCGGCTGGCGCTCTCCCGCCTCTGGGTGGTGGACCCGATCGACGGCACCCGCGATTATCTGCGCGGGCGGCCCGGCTGGGCGGTCTCGATCGCGCTGGTGGAGAACGGCCAGCCGGTGATCGGCGTGCTCGACGCCCCCGCGCGCGGCGAGGTGTGGACGGCGCGAGCCGGGGCGGGGGCGGGGGCGTGGCGGAACGGCGTGGCGCTGCGGGCGGCCGAGCGCGCCGAACTGCCCGGCGCGCGGGTGCCGGCGGACCAGCTCCCCAAGGTCGACCGCGACCTGGTGATGGTCCCCAAGCCCAATTCGATCGCGCTGCGCATCGCGATGGTCGCGGCGGGCGAGGCCGACCTCGTCGCGACGCTGCGCTGGGGGCATGAATGGGACATCGCGGCGGCGGTGCTCTTGGCGCGCGAGGC
>JAIYAA010000124.1 GCA_027489295.1 Sphingomonadales bacterium
CATTCTCGCCGACGCCGGCCTTGATCGACTGTTCGTGCGGGATGCCCGGATGCGGCGGCGGCGAGACGCGGACGGCGACGACGTTCTCGCCCGCCGCCGGCACGATCTCGAACTGGCCGCGGATGAAGGCGCCGCGGGTGCCGCCCTGGCGCTGGCCGTTGACCCACACTTCGGACGCATAGTTGATGCCGCCGAACACCAGGGTCAGCCGCTTGCCGGCGGCGTCTGCCGGTACGGTGAAGCTGGTGCGGTACCAATAGTCCTGCCGCGCCAGGCTCTCGGGAATCTTGAGGTTGTTGAGGCCGTAATAGGGATCCGGGTACACGCCGCGATCGACCAGGGTGGTCAGCACCGTGCCCGGCACGGTCGCGGCATACCAGGTGCCTTCGGGCTTGCCGGGGCGCGAGAGCGTGCCGCCATCGGCGGACACGCCGGGGGCGGCGGCGAGCTGCCAGCCGTTGATCTGCCAGCGCAGCGGACCGGCGGGCGCGAGGCTCGGCAGCGCCGGTACCGGCTTGGCGACCGGCGGGGTGTAGGCGGTGGTGCTCTGCGGCAGCGTCCAGGGGTCCTGCTGGCGCGTCATGCCGATATTGGCGGTCTTTTGCAGGTCCCAGCCCACGCCGACGCGCCACATCTGGACCAGCTCGAACGCCGGCGGATTGCCCGCCTCGCCCTGGACTTCGCTGGCACCCAGCGCCACGCCGCGCAGCTGCGCCTGGACCAGCGCGCCGCCGAAGTGGGGCTGCCCCGTCACCACCGGTGCCAGCGCGATCCGCGAAGCGACCGCGGCGCCGTTGAGCGCGCCTTCGCCCACCGGCTTGCCGTCGAGATACAGCCGCACCCGGCCGCCTTCGATGACCGCGGCGACATGCGCCCAGCGGCCGGCGGTCAGCTTGGCGGTGGTGTTGACCGCCGTGCCGCTGCCGAAGAAGTGGAGCGCGCCGCCCCGCAGGCCGAGGCAGCGGCAGTCGCCGGCGGGATCGCCGAACGCGATCAGCGTCACCACGCCCTGTTGGACGAGATCGGGCTTGACCCAGGCCGACAGCGTTATCGGCGCGCCGGAGCGCAGCAAGGCGTCGGCGCCGCTCAGCGGCCGATCGATACCGATGCCGCCGGCGAGGAAGCTGGCATTGTATGGCCCGCCATTGTCCGGTTCGGCCGCCTGCACCGCCGTGATCGCCACCATGGCGGCGCCCACAAGCATCGCGCGGGTAGAGTTGCGCATCGGTATTCCTCCCCAAGTGTGCGCCGGGCCCGCGCATGTCGCGCCCCGGGGTCCATTCGTCGCCGTCTGGCTACGCCGCCGTTTTTATTCACCAAATTTAGTAATTCAACCGCCGTGATCGTATCGGCGCTTGCACCGTGGCCTTAAATCGACTGTTATCGCAACCATCATGACGAGCGGCCGCCCTCCGATACGCCTTTCGGGTACCAACCTGGAACGTGCCGCTGACCACAATCAGCGCGTCACCCTGCATGCGATCCGCGCCAACGGTTCGCTGACGCGGGTCGATCTTGCGCGGATCACCGGGCTTACGGCCGCCGCGATCGCCAACATCACCAAGCGGCTGCTCGCCGACGGGCTGATCCAGGAGGCGGGGCGCCGCTTTGGCGGGCGGGGGCAGCCGCCGACCAACCTGATCATCAATCCCCAGGCCTGCTATTCGCTGGGCCTCAACATCGACCGCGATCACGTCACGCTGGTGCTGGTCGATTTCCTGGGCGAGACGGTGGGCCGCGCCACGCGCGAGATCGATTTCGCGCTGCCCGAGCAGGTGGCGGCCTTCTACCGCGCCGAAGTGGAAGCGCTGATCGCCTCGGCCGGCGTCGATGCGCGGCGGATCGTCGGCCTCGGCGTGGCCAGCCCGGACGATCTCGGCCTGATCGAGCTGCCCGGCAAGCCCGACGAATATCGCCGCTGGGAGGAGACCGACCTCGCCGACCTGCTGGGCGAGCCGCTGGACATCCCCGTGTTCGTCGAGAACGACGCCGCCGCCGCCGCGATGGGCGAGCTGCAGCTGGGCCTGGGCCTGCAGCATTCGAGCTTCTTCTACATCCTGATCTCGTCGGCGCTGGGCGGCGGGCTGGTGATCGACAGCAACTATTTTCGCGGCGCGACCGGGCGGAGCGGCGAACTGGGCTTCCTCACCCACCGCGATCCGGATGGCGTGGTGCGGCAGATTCAGGCGCATGTCTCGCTCTCCGGCCTCGCCGCCCCACTCGAGGCGGCGGGGTACAGCGTGCAGGACATGCTCGCCTGTGACGGCAGCGATCCCGCGCTCGAAGCGGTGGTCGATGCCTGGATCGAGGAATCGGCGCGGCTGCTCGTCGGGCCGCTGCTCGCGGTGAACTGCCTGATCAATCCGGAAGCGGTGCTCATCGGCGGCCGCCTGCCGCGTCGCCATGTCGATCGGCTGGCCGAACGCGCCAATGCCCTGCTCGCCGAACAGGGCGGCGATGCGCCCGCGCTGGCGCCGATCGCCCGCGCGCAGCTTTCCGCCGATGCGCCGGCCGTGGGGGCCGCGATCCTGCCGTTCAGCTATTTCCTGCTGCCCAAGAGCAGCGCGCTGTGGAAGGCCTCGGCAGGCGACGGCGAAGCGATCGCCGCCTTCGCCTGATCGACTATTAAATCAATCGAATAACTTTAATCTTGTGCCCGGCGCCGGTGCGGGGCAGAGAAAGCGCCGCGCGACGCGCGCGGACTTTGGCAGCAGATCGGCGATGTGCCGGCACAGCGGGGAGGGGACATCGGTGGCGATCGAGCAGCGTGTGGATTCCGGACATCGGGGCGTGACTCGCTGATGGCCCAGACCCCACCTCGCCCCTATGTCGGCATCGAGCTTGGCGGCACCAAATGCGTGCTGACCCTTGCGCAGGGCCCGGATACCATTCTCGCGCAGGAAACCGTGCCGACCCAGGCGCCGGAGGCCACGCTGGCCGCGCTTGAAGCCATTCTCGATCGCTGGTGGAACGACACGGGGTTCGCCGCCCTCGGCATCGCCAGCTTCGGGCCAGTGTGTCTCGATCCCGCCCATCCGCAGTTCGGCCACATCCTCACCACCTCCAAGCCGGGCTGGAGCGGCACCGATGTCGCCCGCCGGCTGGCCGCGCCCTATGCGGTGCCGATGGCGTTCGACACCGATGTGAACGGTGCGGCGCTGGCCGAGATGCAATGGGGCGCGGGCCAGGGGCTCCGCGACTTTGCCTATGTGACGGTCGGCACCGGCGTCGGCGTCGGGCTGGTGGTCAACGGCCAGCCGACGCGCGGCATCGGGCACTGCGAAATGGGCCATATCCGCGTGCCGCGCCTGCCGCACGACACCGCGCCGAGCGGCTGCCCCTTCCATGACGACTGTATCGAGGGTCTGGCGTCGGGCACCGGCATCCGCGCCGCGCTCGGCGACCAGCCGGTGGAGACGGTGGCGGCCGACCACCCGCTATGGGACCGCGTCGCCTCGGCGATCGCGCTCCTCTGCCATACGCTGGTGGCGACCACCGGGCCGCAGCGCATCGCGATCGGCGGCGGCGTGATCCAGCGCCAGCCGCATCTGCTCGACCGGATCGACCCGCTGCTTCGCGCCAGCATCGCCGGCTACCTCGTCGTCCCGCCTGCCCCCTATGTCGTGGCGCCGGCGCTGGGGGATCTGGCCGGGCCGCTGGGCCCGATCGCGATGGCAATGCGCGCGGCCGCCGGCGCACAGGCATAATTGCGGCTCGAAAAGCCGATGGAAGCCCGGTAGATGCAGGGGGTGCATCGCCGGCATCCGGATCCAGCGCCCATGCCGTCGATGCATGGACTTGGGCGCCGAAGCTGCGGTATCGCGCGTAGAAGACTGAACGGGAGAGACATGATGCCTGCGGGCCTGAAGCTGCTACTGGCAACCACCATCCTGGCTGCAACCCCTGCCTTCGCGCAGCAAGCGCCGACAGCGTTGTCGTCCACCGCGCATCCCGAGAAATGGCCGGCCGCGAAGAGCCAGGGCCTGATCGATCCCGCCACCGAGACCTTCGTCACCCAGCTGATGGCGAAGATGACGCTGGAGGAGAAGGTCGGCCAGATGATCCAGGCCGATATCGGCAGCATCAAGCCCGAGGATCTGGCGATCTATCCGCTCGGCTCGATCCTGGCGGGCGGCAGCTCGCCGCCGATCGGCGCGCCCGACCGTTCGCCCCGTGGGCCATGGCTGGCGACCGCGCAGGCGTTCCAGAAGGCGGCGCTTGCCCGCAAGGTCGGCCACACGCCCATCCCGATCATGTTCGGCATCGACGCGGTACACGGCAACAGCAATGTGATCGGTGCGACGCTCTTCCCGCACAATGTCGGTCTCGGCGCGATGCGCGATCCGGCGCTGATGGAGAAGATCGGCCGCGCGACCGCCGAGGAGACCGCCTCGGTCGGCATGGACTGGGCGTTCGGGCCGACGCTCGCGGTGCCGCAGGACGAGCGCTGGGGCCGCGCCTATGAGGGCTATTCGGAAGCGCCCGAGGTGGTGCGCAGCTATGCCGGCGCGATGATCCGCGGCCTGCAGGGCGCACCGGGCACAAAGGATCGGTTCCAGAAGGGCTATGTCGCGGCCTCGGCCAAGCATTTCCTCGGCGACGGCGGCACCTTTGGCGGCCAGGACCAGGGCGATACCCGCGTTTCCGAAGACGAGCTGATCCGCATCCACAACGCCGGCTATCCGGGCGCGGTCAACGCTGGCACGATGACGGTGATGGCCTCGTTCAGCAGCTGGAACGGCACCAAGATGCACGGCAACAAATCGCTGCTTACCGATGTGCTCAAGGGCAAGATGGGCTTTGACGGCTTCGTCGTCGGCGACTGGAACGGCCATGCCCAGATCCCCGGCTGCACCCCCACCGATTGCGCGGCGACGTTCAACGCCGGGCTCGACATGGCGATGGCGCCGGACAGCTGGAAGGGGCTGTACGACTCGACGCTCGCCCATGCCAAGGATGGCACCATCCCGATGGCGCGGATCGACGATGCCGTCCGCCGCATCCTGCGGGTGAAGGTGCAGATGGGCCTGTTCAACCCGGCCCGCCCCTATGAGAGCAAGCCGGAGGTGATCGGTTCGCCCGAGCACCGCGCGATCGCCCGCGAAGCGGTGGCCAAGTCGCTCGTGCTGCTGAAGAACAGCGGCGTGCTGCCGCTGAAGGCGAGCGCGAATGTGCTCGTCGCGGGGTCGGGCGCCGATTCGATGGCGCAGCAGTCGGGCGGCTGGACGCTCAGCTGGCAGGGCGACGGCAACCCCAATGCGATGTTCCCCAACGGCGAGACGATCTTCGCCGGCATCCAGGCGGCGGTGAAGGCCGGCGGCGGCAGCGCCACGCTCTCCGCCGACGGCAGCTTCACGGCCAAGCCCGACGTGGCGATCGTCGTGTTTGGCGAGGAGCCCTATGCCGAGATGCGCGGCGACGTGCGCACGCTGGAATTCCAGCCGGGCGACAAGCAGGCGCTGGCGCTGCTCAAGAAGCTGAAGGCCGCCGGCGTGCCGGTCGTCTCGGTGTTCCTCTCGGGTCGCCCGCTCTGGGTGAACCCCGAGCTCAACGCCTCGGACGCGTTCGTCGCCGCCTGGCTGCCGGGCAGCGAGGGCGCGGGCGTGGCCGACGTGCTGATCGGCGACAAGTCCGGCAAGCCGCGCCGCGACTTCAGCGGCACGCTCTCGTTCAGCTGGCCCAAGACCGCGGGCCAGTTCACGCTCAACCGCGGCGAGCCGGGCTATGACCCGCTGTTCGCCTTCGGCTACGGCCTCAGCTATGCCAAGCCGGGCACGGTCGGCGCGCTCAGCGAAGTCTCGGGCGTCGATGCCTCGCTGGCCAATGTCAGCACCTTCTTCGCCAAGGGCGTGACCCCGGCGCCGTTCTCGTTCGCCACCGATAGCGGCATCACCCGCAAGACGGTCGACGGGCCGGCAACGCAGGAAGGCGCGCAGCAGCTCAGCTGGCCCGCCGGCCCGGCGACGCTGCGCATCGGCGGCACCGATCTCGATTTGAGCCGCGAGACCAATGGCGA
>JAIYAA010000250.1 GCA_027489295.1 Sphingomonadales bacterium
GCCGCCCAGCATTTCCGCGACGCGCGCATCACCCCGATCTACGAAGGCACCAACGGCATCCAGGCCGCCGATCTGGTCGGCCGCAAGCTGAGCATGGACAATGGCGCGACGCTGCTCGGCCTGCTCGCCGACATGCGCGCCGAGGCCGAGAATGCGGGGCTTCGCCAGCTGATCGACGCCTGCGAGGATGTGGGCCGCAACCTTCTGGGCTCGGACATGGACGACCGGCTGGCGGCCAGCTATCCCTTCCTGACGATGCTGTCGATCGCAGCATGCGGCTGGCTGATGGAGAAGAGCGGGCGGCTGGCAGCAAAGAGCGACGGCGAACCCGGCTTCCTGAAGATGAAGCAGGCGGCAGCGCGCTTCTATGTCGAGCAGATCGTGCCCGAGGCGCTCGGCCTGCGCGCGGCGGCGATGGCGAAGGCTGCCGTGCTGTACGCGGTGGAGGCCGAGGCGTTCGCGGCATGACCGGGAAGGGTAGCCGGTCGCTCCGATGCGAGCGGCCAGTCACCCATCGCGCGCAACCTCAGAATTTCCGCCGCTGGTGGCCGATCGTGTCGCACGAACCGCGGAAGCCATAGTCGGACAGCCCCTGCACGGTAACCCGCCCCGAACGCCGGTCGATCGTCACCTTGGGCTTGTTGAAGCCGTTCAGCCGATAGGTCGCGCGAATGGTGTCCGCGCTCACGAACAGGTCATAGAGATCCCACCACCCATCCTGCCCGCCCGAATGGATCGGCGGAACAAGCGAGCGCGGCAGCCGGATGCGCCCGCCGCCATTCCACGTCTGGATCATCAGCGATGCATCGAACACCTCGGTCTTGGAGGTGGTGTAGGTTCCATATTCGTAGCGTTTGCGGTCCTTGTTCCACGTCCAGGTCGAGCCGCTGGCGATACCGTCCTTGGAGCCGTCGCCGAAGCAGACCAGCCCCAGTTCCACATTGCGGCCATCGACCGTCGGGCCGTCATCATACCCCGGCCGGTCCTGGCCTCCGCCAAATGGCGGCCGCCCATAGCCGGGATCGACCGGATAGCCCGAACCCGGGCGACCCGGCGGACGCTGCGCATAGCTGGGATTTGGGCGCAGATTGCCGGGCTTGCGGCAATCCGGCGGCAAGGTCGGCTGGATCGAGCCATAGCGGCCGTTCATCGTTGCGATGGTCACACACTGGCGCCGATCGTCATTCCACCAATAGGTGTAGGAACGATCATCCCCCTTTTCGCCGCGGATGTTCACATAGCCGCGCCGCTGCAACTCCATCTCCGCCTGACCGGCGCGCGCGCCGACCATGTCCTCCAGTCCCGTCGTCTGCGCCTGTGCGTCGATCGAAAGGACGGAGACGAAGATCATTGCAGCCGAAAGTGCTGTTGCCCGGATACGCATCATGACAGCCTCCCTGTTAGGCCGATTTTCATCAGCTCCAGGATCCTACTCGGCGCGCAAGTGGCTGTCCACGCAGGCGGGTTGCCATTGCGCAACTGGCAACGATCGCACATGCTGCAGCCATGGACTTCATGCGGTGGCTCAATTCGCTCGATGAACTTCTCTACGAGGTGATGAGCTGGCTGCTTTTCTTCCCGCTCACCCTGGTCCGCTCGATCTTTCGTCCCATCGGTACCATGGCGGATATCCGCCAGGAAGCCGCGCTCCCGGACGATCAGCGGTACAAGGCGGTGCTCAGTCCGCCGCTGTTCCTCGCGCTGGCCCTGCTGCTCGCGCATGCGGTTGCTACCGCGCTCGGGCAGGTCGACGCCATCATCCTCAACCATCACGGGCTCGCCAACCTCGTCAACGACAATACCAGCGCGCTCATCCTCCGGATGATCGTGTTCGCCGCCTTCCCGCTGTTTCTCGCCGCACGGATCGTCCGCCACAGCGGTCAGGCGCTCGACCGGGATTCGCTGCAGCAGCCCTTCTACGAGCAATGCTACCCCGCAGCAGTGTTCGCGCTGGGCCTGGGCGTCGGCAGCAGCCTGACCCTCGACCACCACAGCCTCGCGCACGACGCCGGACGCGGCGTCGTGGTCGCGACCATCATCTATTACTGGGGCGTCGAAACGCTCTGGTTCGCGCGCGTGCTCGGCATCGGCCGCCTGCGGGCGGCCGGCAGCGTGCTGCTCGGCCTTCTAGAGGGAACCGCCTTCCTGATCGTCGTCGGCATCCTCTTCACGCGGTAAGCACGCACGCGGCGGGCCTCACAGGCTGCCGAGATCGATCTCCGCATCCTTGTCCAGCCAAGCTCCCGCTTCCGGCATCGGATACTTCAGACCCGTTGCGCAATTGAACAGCACCGTCCGCTCCTCGGGATCAACCAGCCCTTCGCGGACCGCCTGCCGGTATGCCGCCAGCGTCGCCCCGCCTTCGGGGCAGAGCAGCAGCCCGTCCTTGCGCGCGCAATCGTCCACCGCCTGCAGGATCGCCGGATCGCCGACCGCCAGCGCGCGGCCGCCGCTCTCGCGCACCGCGCGCAGGATCAGGAAGTCGCCCACAGCGCGCGGCACGCGGATGCCCGCGGCCACCGTCGCGGCATTCTCCCAGCGCTCGGCATGGTCCTCGCCCGCCTCGAAAGCGCGGACGATCGGCGCACAGCCCGAGGCCTGCACCGCGTACATCCGCGGGCGCTTCGATCCGATCCATCCGAGCCGCTCCAGCTCGTCGAACGCCTTCCACATGCCGATCAGCCCGGTGCCGCCGCCGGTGGGGTAGAAGATCGCATCGGGCAGCTCCCAGCCGAACTGGGCAGCGAGCTCGAGCCCCATCGTCTTCTTGCCCTCGATCCGGTACGGCTCCTTGAGGGTCGAGAAGTCGAACCAGCGCCCCTCGGCCGCCCCGCGCCCGACGATCGCGCCGCATTCGTCGATCTGGCCGTTGACCCGGTAGACCCGCGCACCCTGCGCAGCGATCTCGCGGACGTTCACTTCGGGCGTCTCCTCGGGGCAGAGGATCACCGTCTCGATGCCGCAGCGCGCGGCATAGGCGGCCAGCGCCGCGCCGGCATTGCCGTTGGTCGGCATCGCGATGCGGGTGACGCCGAGTTCGCGCGCCATGCTCACCGCCATCACGAGGCCGCGTGCCTTGAACGAGCCGGTCGGCAACCGACCCTCGTCCTTCACGATCGCGCCCGGCCCACCGGACTTGGGGATATCGATCAGCGGCGTCTCGATCTCGCCCAGCGAGACGATGTTCTCGGCCCGCCGCACCGGCAGCAGCTCGCGCCAGCGCCAGAGGTCGGTCGGCCGCGCCGCCAGCGCGTCGCGGGTCAGCGCCGCGCCGATACCCGCAAGATCGTAACGCACCAGCAGCGGCCGCCCGACGCGGGAGAGCTGGTGCAGCTGGTCCGCCGCATAGTGCTCGCCCGTCATCGAGCATTCGAGATGGGTGACGAAGCTCGGCCGCTCGGCCCGGATATTGTCCTGCATGGGCGGCAGCTTAGAAAGCGCCGCCGCCCCTGTCGATGGCACGCGGGGCCATGTCGCGCACGATCCGCCACGCGATCGCGGACCGGTCCGTGCGAGCCCCTGCGCCTAGAGCAACGCGCCGATACGCTCGCCGGGCGCGCGGCGTCGCCAGTAGATGCGGTTCGGCAGCGTCTTGGTCATCGCCGCCGCGGGCACATACGCCAGCGCTAGGGGCGCCGTGCGATCCGGAAAGCCGAGCACATAGCCGGATCCACGCCCGTTCACGATGTTGGCGGGGGGCATGGGCACACTGCTGTTGTTGGCGCGCTCGGTCCAGCAATTGTCGAGCAGGAAACCACTGGCATCCGGCCATGCACCGATCTGCGTGACGGAATGGAACAGCGAGTCTACCAGCCGCAGATCCCACAGGCCGCCACCATCGGGTCCGCCGGCGCGGATCCACAGCGTCTGCTCGTTGAGCGTCCAGCCGGGGAAGCTCGCGTACAGAATGGCCGAGTCGACCAGGCACGGCGTCAGCTGGGCCAGATGGTAGGATTCGCCCGAGATGTTGTAGATGCAGTTGACGACGTAGAGACCCACAATCGCCTTCAGGCACTGCACGGGTGCGTTCGTGCGCGCGGTGGGAAAGGGCTGGTGCACGGTCACCTGCCCGGTGGCGGAGTCGATCGCGGTCACGCATCGCAGCACCGGCCCCGGCGAACCATCGGTGGGCGTATAGCCGATCCAGTCGTACCGCTTCAGCCAGGCCGGGATCACACCGCCGTCGAACTGCACGACACCCGATCCGGCGGCAACGGTGACACTGACATCGGCGATGTCGACCAGCTGGCCGTTCCCCGCCCCGCCGGTGGCGCCTACCGTGCCGCCCTGCGGCAGCAACGGCTGCCAGCTATGGCCCTCGAACACGCAGTCGACGAACGTATAGTTCTCGCGCGTCTTGTTCACGGTCGGCCGGCCATTCTGCACGAACTGCCCGGCATCGCCGTGCGCGACGGTATAGGCGAAGACCTTGTCGCCGGCCGCCAGCGGGATCCGACCAGCGATGCGCACCGTCCGATTTTCCGAATCCCAGCCCCAGCCGGGGGGGAAGCTGACGGTGTTGTTGGGCTTGATGCGGTGGCCGAGATAGGGAAAGTCCCGCGTCCCGTCGCAATTGATCAGGAACGGGCTCTGCGACGTCACGGCGGCGGCATCGGCCGCCTGCAGAACCCGCAGGAACGTGTTGCCGTCTTCCACCGTCCAGCTGCTGGCCGTGGCCCAGACCGGCCCCGCCTCGAAGGTCAGCTCGGTATAGCCGCCATAGCCGTCGAACGGCTGTGCGGTTGCGACGACCATATATGCGCCCGAGTGCAGGCTGGCTTCAAGGTTGCCGAACTGGCGAGCACGGTTTCCCTGATGCGCCCAGTCACCGGAATCGCCGACCGCGACGACGTCGTAGGAAATGGTGAGAGTGCAGTTGAGCCGTTGCTGGATCGTGCCGCATTCACCCATCACCACGTCGCAATTCGACATCATCCAGCGGGGATAGTTGAGTGCGCTGTCGGGATTGTCGCGAAAGCGAAGCGAGCCTCCCGGACTGAACCCCGCCGGGAAGCGGCCGCTCAGCGTATCGTCGCCCTGCGGATAGCCGAACACGCGCGGACGGTTCGCTCCCCAGTCGTCGGTGATGCGGCAATCGTCGAACCAGGCACCCCCGCGCTTCTGGAGAACCTCCTTCAGGTCCAGCGTCAGCGACTGGATCTTCGGCGGGCGCCCGGTACCTTTCGTGATCGTCCAGTCGTAGTCGTAGGAAGTCGGGTCGACGGTGAGCACCGTCGCCTCGCGTCCCTGCCCCCGCACGATCCACTGATAGGCGAAGGCGCGGCTTACCCCCGGCGTAGCCTGCCCCACATCGCTGCCGTTGACCTTGGCCCAGAGATGCTGGTCGCGCGCGCCCGGGCCGATATCGAACACCCAGATCGCGTTCTTCGTGTTGATCGTCCCCGAAAGCGGCGCCGAATCGACCGCCCCCTTCAGCGTGCGCTTGGCCGTTGCAGCGCTCACGCCGTCATTGCCGTCGCTGCCCTCCAGTCGGACATATCGGGTGACGGTGGGCACGAAGCCGGCGCCGGTCGCATCGGTATTGAGATGCAGCGGGATCGCGATCGTCTCCGCCATGCCGCCATAGGCCGGGGTCAGTACCGCCGACACCGTCGCCCACCCATTCTGCCCCGCCCGCGCGGCGACGCGCACCAGATGGCCGTAGCTGCCGTCGACAGGGTTGCGGCCAAAGGGCGCCATCACGCTGTTGCCCTCGCACGAAACCGGGATCGCTGCCGTGGTGCCTACCGCCTGGATGGTGACGACCATGGTCTGGCCGATGGTCGCGCCAGGATAGATGTTCAGCCAATAGCCGCGGGTACGGCGACACGCCGGGACCGGATAGGTCTGCGCGTCATAGACCGTGTCGGTCCGCGCCGGTGCCGCGCCGGCGACGCCCTGCCCGTTCAGGATCGTCCAGCCCGTTCCGGGCGTGAGCAAGGGGATGTCGGCTTCGGACAGCGACGCCGGCTCGCCCCCGCCAGCGTCGGCGGGGACCATGGTGACAGCTACGGCTTCGCTAGGTGCGATCTCGGTGTTGCGCATGGAATGGCTCCTGATCTTTGAACCCATGATGCGGCGGTGCCCATATCCGACACGGACATATGCATTCCTTCGCAACTATAGGGGTAAGAAGCACATTCCCGGTGCATGGGAACAACGCAGGCAGACCGGCCTTCCCCGCCGAACTTGTCGGGCGGGGATACCAGTCTGCGTAAAATCCCGAGACTTCACAAGGACGCGCGCAATCCCGCGCCGGCAGCCATACGCTCCATGTTCATGCGTATGACTTGCCCGCCCAACAGATAAGAACATAGCAAGAACATGTGCAAAAAGTCAAGTGAATTAGGAAATCGCACCTATGTCGGGCGGCCCCGTGACGGCGAATCGTCACCCAACCCCCTGGCCCATCATCCAATTTGACTATTGGTCAGACTGCCCTGCCTCTTGTCCCTGCTGGCGGCGTTTCTCGATCGACTCGGTCGCTTGCGCCTTGGCAGGATCGAAGAGGTGACCGAAGGCGAGCCCCAGCAGCAGCATCGCAGCCCCCGCCCGGCCCCGGCTGTGCCGCCGCGCGAACCCGATCAGCAACGGCACGGCGAGCAGGATGAACCCCGCGACCGCCCATTGCAGCAGCGTGCTCAATCGGCACGCTTCGGCCGCAGCGAGCCGGCGGCGCGGTCCCAGCGGATCGAGGTGAAATAGGCGAACGGGTTCAGCCACGATCCCTCGCCATCATAGCTGAGCGTGACGAATTCGGCACGCCCGGCGATCGTCTCCAGCGGGACCGGGCCGCCCAGCCCCAGTTCGTCTGATCCGAAGCGGCTATCGGCGGACTGGTCACGGTTGTCACCCATCAGGAAGACATGGCCCGCCGGCACCGTGATGGGCCCGTAGGTATCCCCTGGACTGGCATAGCCGTTAGGCAAGGCGGTATCGCCCAGATCGACCACGTCGTAGCTGGCGCCGCCCGGCAGCGTTTCGCGATAGAGCGGCAGTTGGCAGTAGAGCTTGCCATCGGGCCCCGGCTTGCGGAACGCGGCGACCGGGCCGTCGTCGCACGGCACCGCCGCGTCGACCGGGATCATCGCATGGCCGTCCGCCACCCGCGGTACCGGCTTGCCGTTCAGGATCACCTGGCCGTGGCGGACCGCAAGCGTATCGCCCGGCAGGCCGATCACGCGCTTGATCAGGTCTTCGCCATCGCCGCGGCGCACGACGATCACGATGTCGCCGCGCGCGGGCGTGCCGCCGAACAGTCGTGTCCTGGCGATGTCGCGGCCGTGGGGCACCAGCGAGGCCTGCGAGAAGCCATACGGGAATTTGCTCGCCACCAGCCGATCGCCGGTGCGCAGCGCAGGCATCATCGACCCCGACGGAATGTAATACGGCCGCGCCACTGCGCTTTGGAACAGGAAGAAGATGCCGATGGTCCCGGCCCAGCCGCCCAGGGTGCGGCGCCAGCCCGGCTTGGGATCGGCCGCCATGGCGTCAGGCGATCTCGTGGCTGCCGTCGAGCAGCTCGCGCACGTCGAGGCCGAGCAGCGCGATATGGTCCTTCACCCGCGGCCAGAAGCCGTTGAGGAAGCGTTCGCGCTCCGCCAGCCGCAGCCGTTCGACCGCACCTGCGACGACGAACATGCCGACGCCGCGACGCACCTCGACATACCCGTCATCCTGGAAACTCTGATAGGCCTTGGCCACCGTCAGCGGGTTTGCACCGTGTTCGGCGGCGAGCGCGCGAACCGAGGGAAGCTGGTCCCCGGCGCGGTACTGGCCGCGCAGGATCGCCGCGGCGATGATGGCGCGCAGCTTGAGGTAGACCGGGCTGTCTTCGTGCTCCAGGGCTGTCATGCTGCCATAATACAGCAGATGCCCTGAAAGTCCAGAGTCAGGGATTCCACCGATGGACGATCTGGGTCAGGTCGCCGCGCGGCCGTTCCTCCAGCGGGCGCGACGGCGTGCCGAGAAAGACGAAGCCGGCGATGCGCTGGCCGTCGCTGCCGAACAGGTTGCGCACCGCCGGGGAATAGGCCGGCCAGCCGGTCAGCCACCCCCCGGCAAAACCCATCGCATGGGCGGCGTGGAGCAGGTTCATGCAGGCGGCACCGGCCGACAGTTCCTGTTCCCACAGCGCGATCTTGTGCGGCTGCACGGGTGCCGACAGCACCACCACCAGCGCGGGCGCCTGCGTCGCGAACTGGGCGGCCGCCTCTTCGTCGCGCGGCGTCGCGTCGGGATTTTCCGCCCGCAGGATCTCGACCAGCTTCAGCGCCAGAGCGGGGCGGGCGTCGTCGGGCACGATCACGAACCGCCACGGCGCCAGCTTGCCGTGATCGGGCGTGCGCGCTGCGATCGCCACCATCTGGTCGAGCTGCTCGGCACTCGGGCCGGGCCCGATCAGGTCGCGCGGCTTGCCCGAGCGACGGGTCTGGAGGAGCGTGAGCGGCGTGGTGCGGTCGTTGAAGGTCATGGCGGTCATCTAGGGCGCTGTCCCGCTCCCGCCAACCCGCACGGCTTTACAGCGGCGATGCAGGCTCTAGTCTGCGCACCCATGCACCGGGCCCATGCGCCTGGCACCCATCTCCAAGGACAACTGCATGGTCGACACACCCACTGCCGATTCCCCGGCAGAACCGGATATCACCCACGTAAACCCCGCCGACGAGAAGACCTGGTTCGGCCACCCGCGCCAGCTGGCACGCCTGTTCTCCACCGAAATGTGGGAGCGCTTCGGCTTCTACGGCATGCGGGCGCTGCTGACGCTGTATCTCACCCAGCATTTCCTGTTCGGCGATCGCGCGGCGACCGGCCTGTACGGCGGCTACACCGCGCTGGTGTACCTCACCCCGCTGGTCGGCGGCTATCTGGCGGACCAGTTCCTGGGCTCCAAGCGCGCGGTCAAGTTCGGCGCGATCCTGATGTCGATCGGCTATTTCGTGCTGTGCTTCGGCGGCCAGACCGCCACGCCCTATGCCAAGATCGATGGCCAGCGCTACGAGGTGTCGGTCGAGAAGACCGCCGCCGGCGAGCAGCGCTACGTGATCGACCAGGGCCACAAGCAACTGATCAAGGGCAATGACGACGGCTCGATCACGCTCAGCGAGAACGGCCAGACGGTCCGCACCATCGCCAAGGGCGGGTTCGAATCCGAAGCGGATCGCAGCCCCTTCTACGTGATGGTGATGCTGATCGCGCTGTCGATGGTCTCGGTCGGCAACGGCTTCTTCAAGCCGAACATCTCGACCATGGTCGGCGAACTCTATCGCCCCGGCGACACCCGACGCGATGCCGGCTTCACCATCTTCTACATGGGTATCAACCTCGGCTCGATGCTGTCGCAGGCGCTGTGCCCGTGGCTGGCGGTGGCGGTCGGCTGGTGGGCGGGCTTCGGCCTCGCCGCGATCGGCATGCTCTGCTCCTGGGCGCTGATCCAGATGGACGGCGGCAAGCTCGACGGTATCGGTGAACCCCCGGCCAAGGCCGCGACCGGCCGTCAGCAGATCCTGATCTATATCGGCGCCATCTGCGTCGTGCCGCTCTTCTACCTGCTTTACATCAACCTGATGGCGGCCGAGCCCGCGCCGGCCGGCTCGGGCCTGCTCGGCTATGTCGCCTCGCTGTCGCTGATGGGCAAGCTGCTGTTCGGCACCTTCCTGATCGGCGTGCCGGCGATCCTGGTCTGGTCGTTCCTCGCCGGCGATCGCCGTGAATTCCAGATGATGCTGGCGGCAATGGTGCTGATCGTGTTCAACGTCGTGTTCTGGACGCTGTTCGAACAGGCGGGCTCCTCGCTCACCCTGTTCGCCGATCGCAACACAAACCTGTCGATCTTCGGCTGGTTCACGATCACCGCCGGCCAGACGCAGAGCTTCAACGCGATCTTCATCGTGCTGCTCGCGCCGCTGATGTCGATGCTGTGGGGCGGGCTGGCCAGACGCGGGCTGGAGCCGAGCATTCCGGTGAAGTTCGGCATCGCGCTGGTCGCCGTCGGCGGCGGCTTCCTGTTCCTGGTGTGGGGCGCCGGGTGGGCCGATACCAGCTTCAAGGTATCCGTGTGGTGGCTTGCCGGATTGTACTTCATCCACAGCTTCGCCGAGCTGTGCATCTCGCCGGTCGGCCTCAGCATGATCACCAAGCTGTCGATCGCGCGGATCGTCGGCATGATGATGGGCGTGTGGTTCCTGTCGATCTCGGTGGCGCAATATGTCGCCGGCGTGATCGCCCAGTTCGCCAGCGTCGAGACCGTCGGCGGCCAGGTGACCAATCTGAAGGTCAGCCTGGATACCTATCTCGGCGTGTTCACGCTGATCTCGGAATGGGCGATCGGGCTTGGCGTGCTGCTGCTGATTCTCAGCTGGCCGCTCAAGCGCTGGATGCACGGCGTCAAGTAAACGCCGGCAGAATGGGACGGGGCGCCGCATACATTGGGGGAACTGCGGCGCCCCTGTCGTTCGCCCGAGGGGGGAGTGGGCGAACGAGTCTCGAGATCAGGCCGCGAGCGGCAGTACCGCGATCACATCCTGCTCATTGGCTGCCGCGAGCGCGCGGCCGCCTGCCACGACCGGCTGGGCCGCTTCGGCAGCCAGGCGACGATGGGCGAAATACAGCGCGATCAGCGAAAACATGAGCAACCTCGGAAATCAGTATTGCTGCAATGCAGCGTGGGCAGCGCATCTGGTTTCGCGTCGCTGATTCCGCAACTGCAAAGCCGGTCCCCGGCGGTTGCGTGTCACGCAACTGACACGATTTCCCCTCCCAGAACGCAAAACGGCCCGGTGTTTCCACCGGGCCGTCTCCGTATCCATACGGATGGTGCTTACCAGATGTGCACGCGCTGCTCGGGCGTGAGATACAGCTTGTCGCCCGGCTGGATGTTGAACGCCTTGTACCAGGCATCGACGTTGCGGACGACGCCGTTGACGCGGGCGGTGGCCGGCGAATGCGGATCGGTGAGCAGCTGCTGGCGCAGCGCGTCCTCGCGCATCTTCACCCGCCACGCCTGCCCCCAACCGAGGAAGAAGCGCTGGTCGCCGGTCAGTCCGTCGATCGTCTTCCCCTTGCCGTGCTTGGCCTGATACTTCTGATAGGCGCCGTACGCCGCCTCGACCCCGCCGAGGTCGCCGATATTCTCGCCGAGCGTCAGCTTGCCCTTGATCTTCATGCCGGGCATCGGCTCATAGGTGTCGTACTGGCCAGCCAGCGCCGCGGTGCGCGTGCCGAAATCGGCCTTGGCCTTGGGCGTCCACCAATTCTCCAGCTTGCCGGTGGGGCCGAACATGCTCCCCTGATCGTCGAAGCCATGGCCCATCTCGTGGCCGATCACCGCGCCGATCGCGCCGTAATTGACCGCCGGATCGGCGTTCGGATCGAAGAAGGGCGGCTGCAGGATCGCCGCCGGGAAGGTGATCTGGTTCGACAGCGGGTTGTAATAGGCGTTCACCGTCTGCGGCGTCATCGCCCACAGCGTGCGATCGACCGGCTTCGGGAAGCGCGACAGCGCCAGCTTATGCTCGAACTCGCCCGAGCGCATCACATTGCCCAGCAGATCGCCGCGTTCCACGCTCAGCGACGAATAATCGATATACTTCTCGGGATGGCCGATCCGCGGTTCGAACGCGGCCAGCTTGACCAGCGCGGCCTTGCGGGTCGCCTCGTCCATCCAGGTCGAACCCTCGATCCGCTCGCGATAGGAATCGCGCAGATTCTCGATCAGCTCGGCCATCTGCTTTTCCGCCTCGGGCGGATAATATTTGGCGACATAGGCCTTGCCGACCGCCTCGCCCAACGCGCCGTTGACCATCTGGACGCCGCGCTTCCAGCGCTCGCGCTGCACCGGCACGCCAGAGAGCGTCTTCGAATAGAAGTCGAAGCGGGCCTGGTCGAACGCCTTGGGCAGATAGGTCGCGTGGTCGCTGACGAAGCGATAGGCGAGGTAGTCCTTCCAGGTCTGCAGCGGCGTTTCGGCGAAGATCTTGCCGAGCGCGATCAGCGCGGTGTTCTGCGCCATCAGGATCTGCGGCGAGCTGTCGATGCCGGCGGTCTTGAGCATCAGCGCCCAGTCGAACTCGGGCGCCTTGGCCTTCAGCCCCGCGATCGTCTGCGGATCGTTGAGCTTGGCGATGTCACGGCTCTGCTCGGGCGACCACTGGACCTTGGCCATCGCCAGTTCGAGCGCGACGATCGCATCGGCCTTGGCGCTGGCATCGGGGATGCCGGCCAATTCCTGGATCTGCTGCACATAGGCGCGATAGGCCTTGCGGAACGCGTCGAACTTCTCGCCCGGATTGAGGAAATAGTCGCGCGGCATGCCCAGGCTGCCCTGGCCGACGGCGGCGGTGTAGCGGGTCGGATCGGCGAAACCGGGGGTGATTTCCACTTCCACCGGCGTCGCATAGCCGACGCTGGCGAACAGCACCTGCAGCGCCGTCTTGTCCTGCACGCCGGCGATCTTGGCAAGATAGGGCTTCAGCGGAGCGGCGCCGCGCGCCTCGATGCCGGCCTCGTCCATCCAGCTGGCGTAGAAATCGCCGATCTGCTTGCCGCTCGCGCCATAGGCGGCGGGGTTCTTGGCCATGTCGTCGAGCAGCGTGCGGACATTGGTTTCGGCCGCGAGCGCCAAGTCGACGAACGGGCCGGCCGAGGTACGGTCGGCGGCGATCTCGGTGCGATCGGCCCAGCCGCCGTTCACATAGGTCCAGAAATCGTCGCCGGGCTTTACGCCCGCCTTTTCCGCGGAAACGTCGACGCCGAAGCTGCCATATTTCGGCGTGCCCGTCTGGGCGAGCGCAGGCGCGGAAACGAGCAGCGCCGCGACGCTGGTCAGCAACAAGGAACGATGCAATTTCATTATCGTAGGCTTCCCCACCTCGGTGTGTGTTATCGAAGTGTAACGGCGGGTTTCCGGGCCTGCAATGGAATTTTGTTACAAGCGATACTGCCCGAATGGGCAGGATCGCGCCGCGTTCGGGCCGCCACCTTATCGTTTCAGGATATCCAGCGCCGCTGCGGTCAGCGCTTCGGTCGCGGTGCTGACCACCGCTTCCGCATCGGGCGCCCATTCGGCGCTGTGGAGCGAGGGCAGCATCGCCTTGCCGCCCTGCGCCGCATCCCATTTCGCCTTGGGGACGCCACCCACCCAGAAGATCGTGCTCTGGATGCTCTGGTCGGCCAGCCAGTAGCGGCTGAAATCCTCGCCGCCCATCACCGCCTTTTGCTCCACCACCCGCTCCTTGCCGAAGCGCGCGGTGAACAGCCCCTGCAACCGCCCGGCGAGCGGCTGGGTGTTGAAGGTGGCGGGCGTGAATTCGTCCTTCACCTTCATCACCGGCATCCGGTCCTCGGGCACGCCCGCGGCGATCGCCTCGCCGCGGGCAATGCGGGCGATGCCGTCGAGCAGTTGCTGGCGCGATTCCGGCGTGAAACTGCGCACGGTGAGCAGCATCGTCACGTCGTTGCCGATCACATTGTGCTTCGATCCGCCGTGGATCGCGCCCACCGTCACCACCGCCGGCTGCTGGGGATCCATCTCGCGGCTGACCAGCGTCTGCAGCGTGGTCACGATGCGGGCTGCGAGCACGATCGGGTCCCGGGTCGTGTGCGGATAGGCGCCGTGGCCGCCCACCCCCTTCACCACCAGATCGACCGAATCGACATTGGCAAGGGCATAGCCGGGTGTGATGCCGATCTGGCCGGCGGGCAGGCCGGCGCTGTCATGGAAGGCGATCGCATAGGCGGGCCTGGGAAAGCGCGTGAACAGCCCGTCGTCGAGCATGTCCTTGGCGCCCCGCCCTCGCTCCTCGGCCGGCTGCGCGATCATCACCACCGTGCCGTGCCACTGGCTCTTCATCGCCGCGAGGTTGCGCAGCGTGCCGACCCAGCTCGCCATGTGCGTGTCGTGCCCGCAGGCGTGCATCACGCCGCTCTCGATGCCTTCATCGGTGGTCGCGCGGACCTTGGACGCGAACGGCAGGCCGGTGTTCTCGACCACCGGCAGCCCGTCCATGTCGGCGCGGATCAGCAGCACCGGGCCGGGCCCGTTGCGCAGCACCGCGACAACGCCGGTGCCGCCTACCTTCTCGGTGACCTCATAGCCGGCCTCGCGCGCGGCCGCCGCCATCTTGGCCGCGGTCTTCACTTCGTGGAGGCTGAGTTCGGGATTGGCGTGGAGGTCGCGGTAGAGCGCCATCAGCTGCGGCATCGCCTTCGCCGTCGCCTCGCGCACCGGATCGGCGGCGGCAGCGGCGGCGGGCGTGCCGAGGCTCATTGCCCCGGCCAGCAGGAAAGACGTGAACATGGCACCCCCTTGTCGATCATGGGGGCGAGTGTCTCGCCTGCCGCCGCCGCTGTCAAACCGGCACGATCACGTCGCGGGCACGATGTCGACCACGTCCAGCTTCGATTCGAAGGCGGGAAAGGGCAGCACCAACCGCCAGCGCTTCGCACCGATCCGCTCGCCATAGCCGATCAGGTCGCGCTTGTTGTCGAGGCCATAGCGGAGCGGCGCACTATCATCGCCCACTTCCAGCGTACCGATGAACACCGCGCGCGCCTTCACGTCGGGAAACAGGTTGCCGTCGGGGCGCTGAACGCCGCCTTCGATCCGCAGATGGAGGACCTGCCCGTCCTGGGTCAGCGCGCAAGGCCGCCAGTCATAGGTGACGATAGCGCTGACGGCGGTGCCGCCGCCGCCCAGCTTGAAGGTGCGGCAGCGATAGGCGCCGGCGGGCGGCATCGCGTCCGCCTGCGCTCGATCGGGATCGAACAGTTCGGGATCGCCGTCGATCAGCCTGGCATCGGCGGCGCGGGCGAGCGGCAGCGCCTCACTCCACGCCTTGCGCCAGTTCCGCAGCTTCTCGCGGTCCACATCGGTTGCGGTGCGGCGCCAGTTGCTGCTGGTGTCCATGCCCGGCGAGGTCGATTCGCGATAGATGCTGCATCCCGCCAGCGCCGTGCCGAGACCGAGGACGACGATCGTGCGCAGCATCATTCGGCGGTCCAACCGCCGTCGATCGAATAGTTCGACCCGGTGATCTGCGCCGCCTCGTCGCGGCACAGGAACAGCGCGAGCGCGGCCACCTGCTCGGGCAGCACGAACTCCTTGGTCGGTTGGGCATCGAGCAGCACGTCGTTGATCACCTGCTCGCGGGTGAGCCCACGGGTCTTCATCGTGTCGGGAATCTGGTTTTCGACCAGCGGCGTCCAGACATAGCCCGGCGAGATGCAGTTTACCGTGATGCCGTGGGTCGCCACTTCCAGCGCCGCGGTCTTGGTGAGGCCGGCCAGGCCGTGCTTGGCTGCGACATAGGCGGCCTTGTTCGGGCTGGCGACCAGGCTGTGCGCGCTGGCGGTGGAGATGATCCGGCCCCATTTCCGCGCCTTCATGCCGGGAATCGCCGCGCGCATCAGGTGGAAGGTCGAGCTGAGGTTGATCGCGAGGATCGCGTCCCACTTCTCGATCGGGAATTCGTCGATCGGTGCGACATGCTGGATGCCGGCATTCGAGATGACGATGTCGACCGCGCCGAACTCGGCCTCGGCGCGCGCGACCATGGCCGCGATCGCCTCGGGCTTGGTCATGTCGGCCGCGTCGTACAGCGCCTTGCCGCCGCTGGTCTCGGCCAGGGCGGCGCGCTCCTTCTCGATCGCGTCGGCGTCGCCGAAGCCGTTGATCAGCACGTTCGCACCCTCGGCCGCCAGCGCCTTGGCATAAGCGAGGCCGATGCCCGAGGTGGACCCGGTGACGATCGCGGACTTGCCCTTGAGGAACATCGGCATACTCCCTTGTTAACGCTGGGTGAGATCGAAGGCGGCGGTCTTGCCGTCAAGGATGTTCTGCGCGACGAGGCGGCTGTTGGCCATGGTTTCGGCCACCGCGGTGCGGCCGGCCTCCCAGTGCTCGTGCATCGTCCGCGCGGAGAATTCGAAGTCGCGCGAGCCGCCTTCCCACAGCTTGGCGCGGTAGATCAGCTGCAGCACGTTTACCGGATATTCGGTCACCAGCGCCCGAACCGCCTGCACTTCCGGTTCTTCCGCAACATGCTCCGGCAGCTTGTCGAGCAGCGCGCGCACCGTTTCACGCGCCTTGCGAAGCCGCAGCCGCTCGTCGGAAATGGCGCGGGTGCGACTGGAGAAGCGAATTTCCTTCTCGCGGCTCATCACGTCCATGATCGTGCGCGGCAGTTCGTTTTCGGCGGGGAACAGGTCAACCTGGAAGACGAGCATCTCGGCCTCCTGCCGATCGAGGACGTGGGTGAGCGGCGTATTGGAGACGAGTCCCCCGTCCCAATACCAGCAACCGTCGATCTCGACCGGCGGCAGCCCGGGCGGCAACGCACCAGACGCCATGATGTGCCGTGCGTCGATGCGTTCGTCGCGCGTATCGAAATAGCGGAAGTTGCCGCTGTGGAGATTGACCGCGCCGACCGAGAGGCGGACCGGGCCGTTGTTGAGCAGGTCCCAGTCGATCAGCCGGTCCAGCGTCTCGCGCAACGGGCTGGTGTCGTAGAAGCTCAGCGCCTCGGGCGTCCCGGGGACGGCGAAGGCGGGCGGGATCCGGCGCGGACTGAAGAAGCCGGGCACGCCGCCCAGCATCACCGCGCCGGCGGCCCATGCATGGCTGATCTCGCGCAGCTGGTCGGTCATCGGCAGCGAGAAATCGGGCAGTGCGGAGGTCACCTGCTCCCAGAAGGCGCGGATCGCGCCCAATCGCTTCTCGGGTGGGTTGCCGGCGAACAGCGCCGCATTGACTGCGCCGATCGAGATGCCGGCCACCCAGTCGACCTCGATCGCGGCGGTGGCGAGTTCCTCGATCACCCCGGCCTGGAAACTGCCGAGCGCCCCGCCCCCCTGCAGCACCAACGCGACAGTGTCCGGCAACGGCATGCCTGGTGCGGCATGGCGGCGGCGGTGCGGGCGAGACTCAGCATCGGCCATGGCACGCGATGTGGCCCATCCCATGCTGCGGAGCAATACGAAGCTTGGTACGAGGGCGTGCAACGCACTTCGGTCTGGCGCATTGTCACGCCAACCGAACGAACCCAACCAACAAGGGGAGGCCCGATGCGGCTCGACGATCTGGATCCTACCGACAATGCCCGCGATCTGGGCTCGGGTGGCGGTGGTGGCGGCTTTCCGCTGCTCGGGCTGCTGCCGATGTTCCTGGGCCGCGGCATGGGCTGCGGCGGGATCGTGCTCATCGGCATCATCGCACTGGTGATGTTCGGCCTGGGCGGCGGCGGCGGCATGCTGGGGCAGAGCGGCGGCGGCAGCGCCGGGCGCTCGCCGACCGCGGGCCAGTCCGGCCAGCAGGTCTGCCGTGTCAACGAGCGGCGGCTCGAGGCATGCCGCGTGATGCGCAGCACCGATCTCACCTGGACGAAGATCTTCCAGGAAATGGGCCGCAACGACTACAAGCCCGCGACCATCAATTTCTTCTCGGGCGGCGCAAGCACCGGCTGCGGCGCGGCAAATTCGGCCGTGGGGCCCTTCTACTGCCCGAGCGACAACGGCGTGTATATCGACACGACCTTCTTCGACGAGCTGCAGAACCGCTTCGGCGCCAAGGGCGATTTCGCCCGCGATTACGTGATCGCGCACGAGATGGGGCACCATATCCAGGATCTGCTCGGCACCTCGACCGAGGTCTCGCAGGCGCAGGCGCGCGGCTCGAAGACCGAGGGCAACCGCCTGTCGGTCAAGCTGGAGCTGCAGGCCGACTGCTATGCCGGCGTCTGGGCGGCACGCAACCGCGACCGGCTGGAGCCGGGCGACATCGAGGAAGGCATGACCGCCGCCAACGCGATCGGCGACGACACGCTGCAGAAGGAAGCGCAGGGCACCGTCGTGCCGGACAGCTTCACCCACGGCACCTCGGCGCAGCGCAAGGCGTGGCTGAAGCGCGGGCTAGACACCGGCGATCCTCGCCAGTGCGATACCTTCACCGCTGCGCAGTAATGGTTACTTGACGTAAACCCTTGGCCGCTATTGGATGGCGGCCGAGGGGGACTGGGGATGAATCAGCCAACCGAGCGCGGCGCGTTCGAATTCTACGGATCGTGGCGCGAATATGCGCCGATTGCATTCACCAATCTGCTGCTGACGATCGTCACGCTCGGCATCTACAATTTCTGGGGGCGCACGCGCACCCGCCAATATTTGTGGAGCAGCACCCGCTTCATCGACGATCGGCTGGAATGGACCGGCACCGGGCTGGAGCTGATGATCGGCTATGTGATGGTCTTCGTCCTGCTGATCCTCCCGCTTGCCGGCATCCAGTTGCTGATGGGCGTGCTCGCGGCACAGGGATCGATACAGGCGCATGCCGCCGCGTTCTTCCTCGCGCTTCTGTTCTACGTCGTGGTGCTGAGCCTGGGCGGTGTCGCGATCTTCCGTGCGCTGCGCTACCGGCTCAGCCGCACCTACTGGCACGGCATTCGCGGCGGCAGCGACGATCAGGGCTTCCGCTACGGCCTTTCCTATTTGTGGCGGACCATGCTGGGCGGCATCGCGTTCGGCCTGCTGGTGCCGTGGGCGCTGGTAAGCCTGTGGAACAAGCGATGGAACGCGATGAGCTTCGGCCCCTTCCGTTTCGTCGCGTCCGCCAGCACGGACGGGCTGATGGGGCGCTACCTGCTCTTCTATCTGATGCCGATCGTGCTGGTGGTGGGCGCCATAGTGGCCGGCATCGCCGCGGCGATCTCGGGCGCCAACGCCACCGCCATGGTGCAGAGCTATGGCCTCGCCATCTTCCTCGTTGGCTTCTACCTCGTCTTCTTCGTCGCGCTGGGCATCATCTCGCTCTATTTCTATTCGGCCTATTTCCGGCAGGTAATCGCAGCCCTTTCGCTCGGCGACCTCGAGTTCGAGTTCACGGCGCGCACCCGCGACTGGCTGAAGCTTATGCTCGGCACCTTTGCGCTGGTGGTGTGCACGCTCGGCATCGGCGCGATCTTCATCGGCTATCGCAACTGGGCGTTCTTCGTCCGCCACCTGCGCGCCTTTGGCACGCTGGAGCTGGACCAGTTCACCCAATCCACCACGCGCGCGCCCGGCCAGGGCGAGGGGCTGTTCGACAGCTTCGACATGGGCGCTTTCTAAGGAGATCGGGCGGTGGAAACGCGCGTCTGGCATTATGATGGCCGCAGCGGCGAACGGCGCATGCCGGTGATCGTCGCCACGCCGGACGAGCTGCATTTCCTGCTGGAGGGCGACGGCGTCGACCCCGGCCCCTATGCCTTTGCCGACCTGACGCCGCACGGCACCTCGCACCACGAGCGCGCCTTCGGGCTGAAGGGGCGGCCGGGCTGGCGGATCACCTTCCTCGAATTCCCGCCGTCCGAAATCGCGGTGCAGCTGCCGAAGCCCACCCGCTATGGCCGCTGGATCGACCGCTTCGGGCTGTGGCGCTCGGCGGGCGTGCTCGCCATCCTTGCCGCGCTGGTGGTGGCGGTGACGCTCAAGCTGCCGCCGCTGATCGCGCGGATGATCCCGCAATCGGTGGAGCAGCGCATGGGCCGGCTGCTCGTCGGCAATCTTGGCGGCTATGCCTGCACGTCGCCGCAGGGCGAGGCGGCGCTCAAGGCGCTCGCGGCCCGCCTGCACCAGGGCGATGGCGTGACGATCCATGTCGTGCAGGCCCCGATGATCAATGCGGTCGCCTTTCCCGGCGGCCAGGTGGTGATCTTCGACGGCCTGATCCAGAATGCCACGTCCGCCGACGAGGTGGCCGGGGTCCTGGGCCACGAACTCGGCCATGTCGCCCACCGCGACGGCATGGAGTCGCTGATCCGGCAATATGGCCTCAGGCTGTTGTTCGGCGGGTTTGACAGCAACGTCGGCGGCTATGGCAACGCGCTGCTCAACGCCCGCTATTCGCGCAAGGCCGAAGCCGGGGCGGACGGGTATGCGATCGGCCAGCTTCAGGCGGCGAACATTTCGCCGGTTCCGACCGCCGCCCTGTTCGCGCGGCTGGCCAGGCAGGATGAACAACCGGGCAATGCCGGGCTGCTGCTCAACTATCTTTCGTCCCACCCGCTCTCCTCGTCGCGAGAGCAGCGCTTTGCGGGGAGCGTACAGCCGGGCGCCCGCTACACACCGGCGCTGACGCCAGCCCAGTGGCAGGCGCTTCGCACCATGTGCAGCAACACGCCGCCGCGACAGAGCGCCTTCTAGAGCAGCAGTCCGAGCAGCTTTCCGGCCGCAACCGACAGCCCCGAGACAGCGATCGCCGCGCCGAAGAGAAGCTGCGGGCTGGGAACGAACCGGCGTACCGGCAGCGCAATGGCTTTTTCTACCTGTGTCATGCGACGATCCTGCTCCTGTCGACGGGCAATGTCCCACGATCAATCCCGATCGCAGTAATCGGTTCCGTCGCTGGCCGTCGCGGGGCGGAACGGCTACACCCCCGGCATGACCAGCCTCGCCTACCGTCACAGCCCCGGCGCCTACCCCACCATCGTCTTCCTGCCCGGCTATCGCTCCGACATGCAGGGATCGAAGGTGCTCGCGCTCGAGGCATGGGCGCAGGCGCGTGGCCAGGCGTTTCTGCGCTTCGACTATCGTGGCTGCGGCGAAAGCCCTGGTGCGTTCGAGGACCATAGCCTCGCCGACTGGCGCGACGATGCGCTGGAGATGATCGATACCCTGGTGGCAGGCCCGGTGGTGCTGGTCGGCTCGTCGATGGGCGGCTGGCTGATGCTGCTGGTGGCGAAGGCCCGGCCCGACCGCGTCGTCGGCATGGTGGGTATCGCCGCCGCGCCCGACTTTACCGACTGGGGCTTCACCGCGGAGGAGAAGCGCATCCTCGCCGAGCAGGGCCGGCTGGAACAGCCCAGCACCTATTCGGACGAGCCGATGGTCACCACCCGCGCCTTTTGGGAATCGGGCGAGGCAAATCGGGTGCTGGAAACGCCGCTTGCCTTTGACGGCCCCGTTCGCCTGCTCCAGGGCCAATGCGACGAGGAAGTGCCGTGGGCGCTGGCTCTGCGCCTCGCCGCCCATTTCCGTTCAGAAAACGTCCAGACATGGATCGTCAAGGACGGAAATCATCGCCTGTCGCGCGAGGGCGATATGCGTCTGCTGCTCCGTGCCACCGAGGACATCCTGACCGAATGCTCATCCCCTTCCTCCTGCTGATCGCCCAGCAGACCACCGCGATCGCCCCCAAGGCCGGCCCCGTGCTGCGCGACGCCGAGCGCGCCAGGGCGGCCGCCGCCAAGGCCGCGGCCCCTGCCCCGGCGGGCGAGCCGCCGCGCTTCACCAAGTGCATGGATCTGGCGACCGGCGACCCCACGGCGGCGATCGACGACGCGGTGAAGTGGCGCGCCGACAAGGGCGGGATGTTCGCCCGCCAGTGCCTCGCCGTCGCCTACGCCAACCAGGCACGCTGGGACTCGGCCGCAGCCGCGTTCGAGGAAGCGGCAGGCGAGGCGGAGACCGTCAAGGACGGCGGGCGGGCAGCGACCTACTGGACCCAGGCCGGCAATGCCTGGCTCGCCGCCAAGAAGCCGCCCAAGGCGCGGGCGAGCTTCAACGCCGCGCTCGCCACCGGGGCGCTGAAGGGCCTTGCCCTGGGCGAAGCCTATCTCGATCGCGCCCGCGCCGCCGTCGCCTCGGGCGAGAATGCGGGGGCTCGCGCCGATATCGACGTGGCGATCGCCAAGGCGGGCGACGATCCGCTCGCCTGGCTACTCTCCGCCACCCTCGCCCGCCGCATGGCCGATCTGCCGCGTGCGCAGAAGGATATTGCCGAGGCGATCAAGCGCGCCGGCGACGACGCCGCCGTGCAGTTGGAGGCCGGCAACATCGCCGCCGCCAGCGGCGACGAAGCCGCGGCGAAAACCGCGTGGAACAAGGTGGTCACCGCCGCCCCGAACAGCCCGCAGGCCACGGCCGCCCGCACGGCGCTCGCCCAGTTCGATCCGCCCCCGGCCAAATAGCCGGGTGGCGGGCGCAGGGCCGCGCCCCTATCTGGCGATCAACGCCAATCCAGGGAACGTGCCCCATGAAGTTTCTCCACACCATGATCCGCGTCACCGATCCGGACGCGACGATCGCGTTTTTCGAGCTGCTGGGCCTCAAGGAAACGCACCGCATCACCAGCGAGAAGGGCCGCTTCACGCTGATCTATCTGGCGAGCGAGGAAGACATCGATCCCGCCACCGGCCGCGGCAGCGCGGAGGTGGAGCTGACCCACAATTGGGATCCGGAAACCTATACCGGCGGCCGCAATTTCGGCCATCTCGCCTTCCAGGTCGATGACATCTACGACACCTGCCAGCGGCTGCAGGATGCCGGGGTGACGATCAACCGCCCGCCGCGCGACGGCCACATGGCCTTCGTCCGCACCCCCGACGCGATCTCGATCGAACTGCTCCAGAAGGGCAGTCTGCCGCCGCAGGAACCCTGGGCCTCGATGCCGAACACGGGCGAGTGGTAAGGCGATGACCTCGCTCCGGATCGTCCGCGTCCCCGCCTTCACGGACAATTACATCTGGCTTGTCCATGATCCCGTCTCGACCGAGACGATCGTGGTCGATCCGGGCGCGGCCGATCCGGTGCTGGCGGCACTGGCCCAACAGGGCTGGCAGCTCAGCGTGATCTGGAACACGCACTGGCACCCCGATCACACCGGCGGCAATGCGGCGCTCAAGGCAGCCACCGGCTGCACCGTGATCGCCCCTGCCGCCGAGGCCGCCAAGATCCCGACCGCCGATCGTCTCGTGGGCGACGGCGACTCCGTGGCGATCGGCGACCACGTCGCGGCGGTACTGGAAGTGCCGGCGCACACCGCCGGCCACATCGCCTATCACTTCGGCGAAGACGCGCTGGTGTTCGTCGGCGATACCCTGTTCGTGATGGGCTGCGGCCGGCTGTTCGAAGGCACGGCGGCGCAGATGTACGACGCGATGCGCCGGTTCGAGGCGCTGCCGGACGCGACGCAGGTCTATTGCGCGCACGAATACACGCTGGGCAATGCGCGCTATGCGGTGGTCGCGGAGCCCGAAAACACCGCGATCGCGACCCGCCTGGTCGCGGTCGAGCGGATGCTTGCTTCGGGCGAAGCGACCGTGCCGACGACGATCGCCGCCGAACGCGCCACCAACCCGTTCCTGCGCGCGGCGACGGCGGAAATACTGGCCGAGCGGCGGGCCGCGAAGGATGCTTTTACCGGCTGACGCGTTATAGTCCGCGGGGCAGACGATCGAAGGAAGCTGCCGATGATCCGCTATGCAGTCCCCATTCTGGTTCTCGCGCTGGCCGGTACCGCGAGCGCCGATCAGCGCCGCCCCGACCCGGCCGCCATCGCCCTCGAAAAAAGCCTGCGCGGACTGACCCCGGGCGCGCCGCAGCGCTGCCTGGTCCGCGAGCGGTTCTCGGAGGTGCACGGCGTGCCCGATGCGGTGCTCTATGTCGGCGGACGCACCCGAAAATATCTCAACCGCGTCGTCGGCCAGTGCCCCGGGCTTGCCCGCGGCGACATTGTCATCGTGCGCAGCCTGCGCGGCGATCCGTGCGAGGGTGATCAGGTGCAGACCCGCGAGGCACTGAATGGCCGGTTGAGCGGCAGCTGCGCACTCGGGCCGTTCATACCCTACTCGAAATCAGGAGGTTGAGGATGCGCATCGCTATCACGCTTGGTGCACTGCTGCTCGCAGGCTGCGCGCAGAACGCCGAATATCAGGCGCAGCGCGACGCCCAGGCCCGCCGCGAGCTCGCCAGCACGATCGGTGACCGCGTGGCCGGCAAACCGCAGGATTGCATCAACCCCGGCATGACGGACGGGCCGCAGATCATCGACACCCGCACCCTCGTCTATCGCCAGGGCGGACGCATCTATCGCAACGATCTGGTCTCCGAATGCCCGTCGCTCGCGCCCCTGAGCACGGTGATCGTCGAGATGCGCGGCAGCCAGCTGTGCCGGAACGACCAGTTCCGCGTGCTTACGCCGGGGACGAGCATTCCCAGCGGTTATTGCCGGATGGGCAAGTTCACGCCCTATACCCGGCCGAAGGGCGGCTGACCGGCAGCCGCCCTCGGACTCGTCACTGCACCTTCAGCTGGTCGAGCGCGAAGGCGAGATACTCCGCATTCTGGTGATAGCGCTCGAACCGGCCGGACTTGCCGCCATGGCCCGCTTCCATGTTGACGCGGAATACCAGGGGGTTCTGATCGGTCTTGGTCGCGCGCAGCTTCGCCACCCATTTGGTCGGCTCGTAATATTGCACCTGGCTGTCCCATAGCCCGGTGCCGACATAGAGCGCCGGATAGGCCTGCGCCGCGACATTGTCGTAGGGCGAGTAGCTCAGCATATAGTCGTAATAGCGCTTCTCGGCCGGGTTGCCCCATTCGTCGAACTCGCCGGTGGTCAGCGGGATCGAGGTGTCGAGCATCGTCGTCACCACGTCGACAAAGGGTACCTGTGCGATGATCACGCGATAGTCCTGCGGCGCCAGATTGGCGACCGCGCCCATCAGCAGCCCGCCCGCGCTGCCGCCCATCGCCGCCACGCGCCCCTTGGCGGCATAGCCCTGGCCTACCAGGAACCGGGTCACGTCGACGAAGTCTGTGAAGCTGTTCTTCTTGTGGAAGATCTTGCCGTCATCATACCAGTGGCGACCCATTTCCTGCCCGCCGCGGATATGCGCGATGGCATAGACCATGCCGCGATCGAGCATGCTCGGCAGCGTCGGGTTGAAGCTGGGATCGGTCGAATAGCCATAGCTGCCATAGGCGTACTGGAACAGCGCGGCGGTGCCGTTCTTCTGGAAGGTCTTGGCGTAGACCAGGCTTACCGGCACCTTGGTGCCGTCGCGCGCGGTCGCCCAGACGCGTTCGGTGGTATACTTGCTCGCATCATAGCCCGGCACCGGCTGGACCTTCAGCACCGTGCGCTTGCCGGTGGCGGCGTCGACCTCGTACGTCGTGGTCGGTGTGACCAGCGAGCCATAGCTGTAGCGCAGCACCGGGCTGACCGGATCCTCGTTGACGTCGAGGTTCATCACATAGGCGGGTTCGTCCGCGCCGACGAAGCTGCTCTTGCCGGCAGGCGTCAGCATCCGCAGCCGCTTGTTGCCCCCCGATCGCTCCTCGATCGCGAGGAAGCGGTTGAACGGCTGGAAGCCCTCGATGAACACCTGGTCGCTGGTCGGCACCAGATCGGTCCAGGCCGCACGGCCCGCCGCCGCCTTGGCATCGGGTACCACCATGATTCGGTAATTGGGCGCCCGGAAGTTGGTGCGGACGATCCAGCGTCCGCCCAGATGATCGGCATTGTACAGGAAGTCGCGCTCGCGCGGGGCGACCGGCGTGAACTCCACCGGGTTGGCGGCCGGCGCACAGCGCTGCTCGTCGCTCACCGTAGAATGGAGGTTGATGCAGATATAGCGCTCGTCGGTAGTGGCGCCGATGCTCATGTAGAAGGTGTCGTCCTTCTCGGTATAGACCAGACGGTCGGCCGAGGCCGGAGTGCCCAGCACATGCGCCTTCACCCGCGTGCCGAGCAGCGTCACCGGATCCTTCTCGACATAGAAGATCGTGCGTCCATCGGCCGACCAGACGAGCCCCGCCTCGATGTTCGAAACGGTATCCGCGAGCAGCGTGCCGGTGGCGATGTCCTTCACCTTCAGGACGTACTGCCGCCGCCCGACGGTGTCCTCGGCCCAGGCGATGCGGCTATTGTCGGGGCTCACCCGCCAGTTGCCGATCTGGAAGAAGCCCTTGCCCTTGGCCATGGCCGGCTGGTCGAACAGCAGCTGTTCGGGCGCGGTCATGCTGCCCTTGCGGCGGGCGACCATGGCATAGTCGGCGCCGGTATCGAAGCGGGTGTAATAGAAATAGCCGTGCTTGGCGTAGGGGACCGAGGCGTCGTCCTGTTTGATGTGGCCGACGATCTCCCGATAGAGTGCATCCGCCTTGGGCTTGGTCGGCGC
>JAIYAA010000358.1 GCA_027489295.1 Sphingomonadales bacterium
AAGATGGGCCTCACGCCCGAAGAGACCGACGCCTATGCCAAGGCGGTCGTCCAGGCCGATTTCGAGGAAGCCGGCGACGAGGACGTGATCCGCAAGCTGCTCGGCGACATGCTCGCCGCCAATGTCGAGGTCGACGACGCCACCGTGCGCCGCGCGATCGAGGAGCAGACCGTCGAGGCCCGCCGCCAGCTGATGGAATCCAAGTAACATGCCGATGCCCGCTGCCGAGATCGAGGCGCTGATCCGCGCCGGCATCCCCGATGCCCAGATCGAGATCACCGATCTGGCCGGCGATGGCGACCACTATGCAGCGCGCGTTGTCGCCCCCATGTTCCGGGGCATGCCGCGCGTGCGGCAACACCAGGCCGTCTATGCGGCGCTGGGTGGACGGATGGGCGGCGTGCTCCACGCGCTCCAGCTGACCACCGAAGCGACGCCCGAGGAGTAAGCTATGACCGACGATACCCAGGCTCGCATACAGCAGCTGGTCGATGGCAGCGACGTGCTGCTGTTCATGAAGGGCAGCCCCCTGTTCCCCCAGTGCGGCTTTTCCAGCCGCGCCGTGGCGATCCTCAACCATCTCGGCGTTGAGTTCGAGAGCGTCGACGTGCTGCAGGACCAGGGCGTCCGCCAGGGCATCAAGGCGTTCTCCGACTGGCCGACGATCCCCCAGCTCTATGTGAAGGGCGAGTTCGTCGGCGGTTCGGACATCATGATGGAAATGTACGAGAGCGGCGAGCTGACCCAGCTGATGGCCGACAAGGGCGTCGCGGCGTCGGCCTGACGCGCGGTTCGTACCGATCGATGGAAAGGGCTCTCGCCGATGGCGGGGGCCCTTTTCGTTTGGGGCGCGTCACGACTCTACCGATCGTCATCCCGGCGGAAGCCGGGATCCATTCGCCAGGACGCTGGGGCAGGCGCCGCGATGGGGGCCCCAATGGATTCCGGCTTTTGCCGGAACGACAGCGGCTGGGACTGAAAGGGAAACCCGGTGTGGGCGGGTCGATGGCCATGCCGGTGAACCATCGACCCGCCCGGAAGCGTCTTGGGGTTCGACGCTTGGGGGTGCCTGGTACGTTGCAGGCCGCGTGCCAGAATCTCTAATACACGCTCGGCGGCGGGGTGTGGTGGTCAATCCCCGTTAACCCTGCGCGGCCGGTGTAAGCCAGGCCGACACATTCGCCCGCGCAACGCCGTTCATCCAGCATTCAGCGCCTTGACTACAGACGTAATCGCGACGATTACAGGCGTAGTCAGTGAGGGTGTATGACCGAGCGAATCAGCGAAGCCGAACATGCGGTGATGGAGGTTCTGTGGGAGGAATCGCCGCTCACCGCGCAGGAAGTGACCGAGCGGGTGCCCGCCGATCGCGACTGGAGCGCCAACACGGTCAAGACGCTGCTCGGGCGCCTGCTCGCCAAGAACGTCATCGCGCATGAGGAAGAGGGGCGGCGCTATCGCTATCGTCCGCTCGTCGCGCGGGGTGATTATGTGGTAGGGGAGTCGCGCAAACTGATCGACCGGCTGTTCGGCGGCCGGCTGACCCCGCTGGTGGCGCATCTCGCCGAGCGCGACGCCATCACCGATCAGGACATCGCCGAAATCGAGGCTCTCCTGAAGGAGCTGAAGCAATGATCGGCTGGTGGATCGAAACCCTGCTCGCGAGCACGCTGCTGATGTTGCTCGCGCTTGCCCTGCGAGGCCCCGTGCGCCGCGCCTTCGGGCCGCAGCTCGCCTATGCGCTGTGGGTGCTGCCCGCCGCGCGGATGCTGCTGCCGCCGCTGCCGGGGCAGTGGCACCTTACCCAGTGGCTCGCCCCGCTCACCCGCAAGGCGGCCGAGGCGCCGGCAGTGGCGATGGGCGTGCTCAACCCCGAGACGCTGCCCGCAGGTGTCGACCAGGGGGCGGTGCTCACCATCGACCTGAGCGCCGGCGGCCATCATCTGCCCGCCGCGCTGGTGGTGCCGACGCCGGTGGCCGACGGGCTGAACCTCACCCTGCTGGTGCTGGCGCTGTGGAGCGCGGGCGCGCTGATCTTCCTGGGCTATCACCTGGTCGCGCATCGCCGCTTCTGCCGCCACCTGCTCTCCCGCGCGCGGGTGGATCGTACCGTCGCCGAGGGCCGGGTGCGGGTGATCGAGACCGATGCCGCGCACGGTCCGCTCGCCTTCGGCATCTTCCGCAAGTATGTCGCGTTTCCGCGCGATTTTTCCGAGCGCTATGACGAGGTCGAACGCGATCTCGCGCTCGCCCATGAGCTGGGCCACCATCTGCGCGGCGACCTGATCGCCAACTGGGCCGCGCTGATCGTGCTGGCCGCCCATTGGTTCAATCCGGTCGCATGGCGGGCGTTCCGCGCCTTCCGCGCCGACCAGGAAATGGCCTGCGATGCCCTGGTGCTCGCTGGCCGCGCCCAGGCACTGCGCCATGCCTATGGCCGTGCGATCGTCAAGTCCGCGCATGGGGGCGCGGTCTCGGCGGCTTGTCACCTCCACACCATAAACGACGTCAAAGGGAGATTACG
>JAIYAA010000083.1 GCA_027489295.1 Sphingomonadales bacterium
GCGCTCGATCACGCGACGGTCCAGGCGCGCAGCGTGCTGTCCGACATGAAGCAGACGCTGGGCACCGATTGCGCGCGCCACGCCCGCCTGGTGGAACAGGCGCGCGACCTGCGCGACGAACTCTCGGACATGATCGGCATCGCCGATTCCGCCTGCGAGCGCATCGTCTCGGCCGTCAGCCTCGCCAACGCGCTGCGCGTCGCGACCGAGGAGGCCGCCGAGGGCACCGCGCCCGAAGCAGCCGTGGACGAAACCCCCGCCACGCGCGAGGCCGCATAATGGCCCGCCCTTCCCTGCTGCTGCTGATGGCGGCCGCCTCGGCGATCGCCGCGGTCGCCAACGCGGCGAGCATCGCCACCGCCGATCAGGACGGCGCCGCCAAGACCCGGCTCGGCAACTCGATCGAGCGTGACCTGAGCGCACGCGACCAGGAAGCGGCCAAGCGCCAGCGCGCGCTGGACCTGCGCGAGCAGGCGGCCAAGGCGGCCGAGCAGCGGCTCGCCGCGGGCGTGGAGGCGCAGCAGAAGGACGGGGCGGCGGGCGCACCGGGTACCCCGGGCGCGCCTTCGCCCGTGGAAGCGCAGTTCGACGAACTCGCCCGCATCTATCAGGCGATGAAGCCCGCCAAGGCGGCGGCGGTGTTCGAGCAGCTCGACATGGAAGTGCAGATGAAGGTGGCGCAGCGCATGCGGCCCGCCTCCACCGCCGCGATCCTGGCGGCGATGTCGCCCAAGGGCGCGGCGTCGCTCAGCATGGCGCTCGCCCGCAAGAGCGCGGCGGCAAAGCCCGCGGCAGCACCGGCGATGGCAGGCCCGGCCGGCACCGCGCGCAAGCCGAGCTGAGCTGAGGCGCAGAAACGACGACCGGCATTCCCGCAGGCGCGGGAATGCCGGTCGTCTCGTCGCCAGCGATAGAGAAGTGCCGGGGCCGGCGTGTGGCGGCAGTGCCGCGCCTCAGTTCTGCGAGGCGCCGACTTCCACGATCAGCACCCGGCTGACCTCCGGCGACGCCGTCTTCAGCGCGGCGGTCAGCGTCTTGTCGAGATCCGCGGCATTGACCGCGCGGAGAGCCGAGGCGTCGAGTCGCGCGAATTCCACCCCGCCGGCGATCGCCGCCATGCGCAGCGTCGGCATCGCCGCCGCCAGCTTTTCGGCCGTTTCGGCATCATGCGCTTCCAGCACCAGCTGGAAGTTGAGCGTGCCGGCGACGCGATCGGAATCGACGATCGGCACGGCGATCGGCTCCATCTTTACGAGATGCGGTTGCCCACCTTCACCACCCCCGCCGGAGGCCAGGGCACGCCCCGCCGGCAATGGCGAGAGCGCTGCAGCCACCAGTCCGAGCATCGCCGATGTTCGCTTGCCGCGCACCGAATTTCTCCTGTTTCCGTGTGGTTCGGGCCGTCACGCAGCCACGCACGTCCTATAAATAGAGGGTAAGCACTTAACGGAATCCAAATGAGCCACGATCAACGCCCCTCCCGGATGCGCGTCGTCGCCGATGCCGGCGCCGCGCGCGGCAACGCCGTCGACACCAAGACCGAGCAGACTGCCAAGGCCGGCGCGCCGGACGCCGCGGCGCCGGCGGGCCTGCCGATCGTGCCCGCACTCGTCTTCGTGATTTCCTGCGTGCTCGGCGGCGCGGCCGTCACCTATTTCGTGGCAGGGGCGCACTGATGCGCCGATTGCTGATCGTCGCGCTGCTCGCCAGCACCGCCGCCGCACCGCCCAACGACCCTGCGCCTGCGCCCGCCGCCGGGCACGATGCTGCCGCGGCCGAGCATGGCGCCGATGCTACGACGCCTGCCGCTGCGCCGTCTGAGGGCCATGCCGATCTGCCCCCCTTCGCCGCGATCCTCGCGCAGATGCCGACGATCACCGACAGCAAGGCCTGGCCGGCGCTGACCGAGGAAGAGGCCTGGGACGCGATCGTCCGCGCCAAGCCCGACGGACACCAGCTCGCCCGCTGGAACTATGCCGGATCGCTGATCCATCGCGGCATGGGTGCCGAGGCGCTGGGCGTGCTGGAGACGATGGTCTCGGACGACGAGGATCTGGCGCTCGCCGCGCCCTTCCAGCTCGCCACCGGCGCCGCGCTGGCGATGATCGGCCATTACAAGGATGCCGTGCAGGCGCTCTCGCTCCCCGAGCTGGAGCATAATGCCGAGGCCTGTGCCTGGCGCGTCCGCGCGCTTGCCGGCACCGGCGATGCCGCCGCCGCAGGCCGCCAGATCAACTGCGCGGTGCCCGCGATCAACGGCCGCACGCCGCAGGAGCGCAAGCCCTTCACGCTGGCCGCCGCCCGCGGCGCGATCGCGGTCGGACAGGGCAAGCCGGCGATTGCCTGGCTGAAGCTGTTCGGCGAGCAGGATGCGCAGGCCAATCTGCTGCGTGGCAAGGCGCTGCTGGCGTCCGGCGATCCCGCGGAGGGGCTGTTCCGCCTTTCCCGCGCCGAGCTCAGCGGCACGCCTGAGGTGCAGGCCGAGGCCAAGCTCGCGCGCGTCGAAGGCGAACTGAAGCTGCATCGCATCGATCCCAAGGAGGGCATCAAGCAGCTGGAGGCGCTGCGCTATGGCTGGCGCGGCGATATGGTCGAGCAGGGTGCGCTGCGGCTGGAATATCAGCTGGCACAGGGCGAGAACGACCATCGCTCGGCGCTGCGCAGCGCAGCCACGCTGTTCCGCTTCTTCCGCCCCGACGGCGATTCGGCGGTGATGCTCAAGCAGATCCAGGGCTGGCTGGCCGAGATGCTGGCACCCGACAGCGGCACGCCGCTGCCCGAGGCCGCGGGCCTTTACTGGGACTATAAGGAGCTGGCCCCCGCCGGTGCCGAGGGCGACGCGCTGGCGGTGCGCCTCGCCACCCGGCTGGAAGATGCCGGGCTCTATCCGCGCGCGGCGGAACTGCTGCAATATCAGCTGCTGCAGCGCCGGCAGGACGTGGCGCAGGGCCCGCTCTCGGTGAAGGTCGCGACGCTGTTCATTCTCTCCGGGGATCCGGTGAAGGCGCTCGATACCCTCCGCGTCACCGAACAGCCGAGCTATTCGGACGGGATGCGCTCCGATCGCAAGCGGATCGAGGCGGTCGCGCTCTACAAGCTCGGCCGCGAGGCGGCGGCAATGGCGGCACTAGACGGCGTGCCCGGAGGCGCCGGCGTGCGCAGCGAAATCCACTGGCGTACCCGCAACTGGGGCTCGTTCGTTACCGAGAACGAGGCCACCCTCCCCGCGCCCGGCGCACTCACCCCGCCCGCCCAGGCGATCGTGCTGCGCCAGGCAGTGGCGCTGGCGATGCTGAACCAGGAGCCGAAGCTGCAGGCGCTGCGCGCGCGCTACGCCGCGGCGTTCAAGCCGCTGCCGAGCGCGCAGGCGTTCGACCTGCTCACCCAGCCCGCTCAGTCGATCGACCCCGCCCGGATCAGCAAGGCGATGGCGGCGATCCCCGCCGCCAGCCCCACCGGCGTGATCGGCGACCTGCTCGACGTTACTACAGGCTGAAGCGCAGCGTCGCCCGCAGGTCGCGTCCAGCGAGCGGCGCATAGTCCTTCAGATAGCTGGTCGCGCGCCGGGCATCGACGTCGAACAGGTTGTTCGCCGACAGCGTGAGCGTGGTTCCCGGCATCGTCGGGAACGGCTTCACGCTCAGCGTCGCATTGACCATCGTATAGGGCGCGGTGCGCGTTTCGAACGCGGCGATGCGGTCCTGCACGAAGACATGCTCGGCCTCCAGCCGGCCAGTGACCCGATCCGACTGCGCCTCGATCCCGCCCAGCACCCGCATCGCCGGGATCCGCGGCGCCGGGCCCTGATCGACGATGTTGGCATGAACATAGTCGCCCAGCGCATCGAGGTTGACCGTGTAGCCGCCAACCTGCGCCAGCCGCACCGATCCTTCCGCCTCGAACCCGTAATAGCGCGCGTCGCGCTGGGTGAACTGGAAGCAGGGCAAATCGACCGTCCGCCCGCTCGGCGCGGCGGCAGCGGCGCAAACCGCCGAATCGGTCTCGGCATCGCTGATATAGTTGGAGAAGGTGGTGTAGTAGGCCGAGGCATCGAAGCTGTAGCCGTCGCCATGCGCGTGCAGTGTCGCCTCCAGGCCCCAGCTCTTCTCCAGCCGGAAATTGGGGTTGCCCAGCTCATAGGCCTCGGTGCCGGCATGGGCACCGTTGGCGAACAATTCCTCGGCCGAGGGCGCGCGCTCGGTGTGCGACAGGTTGAGCCCGATCCGCACGTCGCGGCTCAGGCCATAGGACGCGCCGACCGAGCCCGACAACGCCTCGAAATGCCGCGATCCGTCGAAGAAGCGCAGGTCGCCCTGCACCGGATCGGCGGACAGATCGGTGAACTCGTAGCGCACGCCCGCCTCGGCCTTGAGCGCCCCCATGTCGAGCTGCTGCAGCGTGAACAGGCCGACCTGCTCGGTCTTGTTCTTCGGCAGGAACGCCTCGTCGCCCTTCACGTCGAAGTCGCGCGCGAAATACTGGACGCCGCTCGCCCCCTTCCAGGCGCCGCGATCGGCCTGGACCAGCTCCAGCCGGCCCTCCAGTCCCTTGTTGTAGAAGGCCGTGCCGATCCCGCCGTCCGGCTCAAGCTCGAAGTGCCGATAGGCGGCATAGCCGGCGCGCAGCCGCACCTTCTGCAGGATGCCGCCGCCGGTATCCGCCTCGGCGCGCAGATCGAGCCGGTTCTGCACCACGCTCAGTCGCGGCGATTCCTGCCCGTCGCCGGGCTGGGTCGCGAAGCGGATCGGCACCCCGTACAGGCTGTCATAATGGCTGTAGGCGATGCCGAGCGTACCGCCATCGGTGACGATCGCCGCGCCCGCCCCGGCGGTCCAGGTCTTGGCGGCGGTGTTGGGCAGGCGGTTCTTCACCGCGGCGTTGGCGGCGAAGTCGATTGGATCGGGATCGTTCGGATCGGCGGGCAGCGCCGCGCTGGCCAGCGCCTCGCGCCGCTTGGCCGGGGTGAGCGCGTAGCCGCCGATCTTCAGGTCGTCGGACTTGGAATAGGAGCCGTCGGCATGCAGCACGAGATGGCTGCCCACCGCCACGTCCCCGGCACCGCCTACCGACCGCTCGTTGGCCGCCGAGCCATAGGTGGCGATGCTGCTCAACCGGTAGCCCTTTTCCGGCACGCTGCGCGGGATGCGGCTGTCGATCACGTTGACCACGCCACCCATCGCCGACGAACCGAACAGCAGAGCCGACGGGCCACGCAGCACCTCGACCCGCTCGGCGAGCAGCGGATCGATGATCACGGCATGATCGGCCGAGGTATTGGAAACGTCGATCGAACCGATGCCGTCGGTAAGGATGCGGACACGCTCGCCCTGGAAGCCGCGCAGGATCGGCCGCGAGGCGCTGGGGCCGAACGAGCTCGCCGAAACGCCCGGCTGGTGCGCGAGCGTCTCGCCGATCGTCGGGCGAAGGCTTCGGGTCAGTTCCTCGCCGGTCACGACCGAGGTGCCCGACAGGACGTCGGTTTCGCTCTGGCGATAGGGCGCGGAGACGATGATGTTCACGCCCTGCTGCGCCTGGGCCGGATCGCTCTTCGCCTGTGCGGGCGCGTCGCGCGCCGGAACGATGGGATCCGGATCGGCCCATGCGGAAGCCGGCAGCAGAACGATCGAACAGGAGGCGAGGAGTACGCGACGCGACATCAGGTTCCGCTTTCTGAAGGGAGAATGACGCGAGGATGTATCGGCGATGTTATATGGTATCAAGGGAATTATGCTGCGATGCCATGCGGATCGGCA
>JAIYAA010000184.1 GCA_027489295.1 Sphingomonadales bacterium
GTTGATAAGGCCCTGCGGGCCGACAGGCGTTTTTCCACCCCACGGCGGACGCCGTTCTTCCGATGCTCTGTCCCGGTTCATCTGGTCGCGCAGACGAAGCCTTCGGTCTTGCCGCGGCGCAGCCATTCCTCTGTCGCTGCCTCGGCCGACAGGCCGGCCATCCCCGCGTCACGGGTGAACACCCGCCACAGTGCCAGGGCCTGTGCCTTGAGGTCTGCCTGATGCTGCTCGCACCGGCCCGTTGCCCAGGCCGAGAAGATGGACGGCAGATCCATGCGTGGCGCGGAAATCGCCATCTCCGCCGCGACGTCGGCAAATGGCGGTGCGGCCGCACCACCGCGAGGCACGGCCAGATCGACCACCCCGCCGGACAGCAGCCGGTGCAGCCGCACGAGGAAGTGCTGAGCGATCTCCGGCTTCGCCGTCGCTGCGGCGTCCAGCAGCATCGGCATCATGCCGTGATCCACCTGCCAGCCAATGAAGGTGGCGTTGCCGGGAAGCCGGTCGGCTGCCCATTCGAGCAGCGCCTCCTCCGGCGTGCCGGCGGATAGCGCATAGCCGTGCAGTTCGAAGCGCCAGCCTCGCCTCAGGTCGCGCTGCGCAACCAGGATGCTAAGGCCGACGAGGTGGCGTCCCTCCGGATGTGTGCCGTCTGCAGACGCTGGAACGGGTACGTGGGACAGGGTGAGTGAAACACAGGTGGTAACGGTAGGCGTGGTCATGAAAGGTCTTTCGTGGACGCGCGCGCACGCGCCGCTGTGGGCGGCGACGTGCGGACGATGGGATGGAAGGGTGGAAGCGCGGCCGATCAGAACGGATCGGTGTCGCTGCTCGCAAAGGCGGCTTCGTCGCGAAGCTGGTTCAGGCGAAGCTCGGCATCTTCGAGGGCGGCAGAGGCTCGCAGCGCGGGAGCCCATTGGCGCGCCAGCTTCACCGGCCGGCAGTCGACGAACGGCAGCAGGTGCGCGAGGTCCGGATCGGCTTCGATCCATGCCGCCAGATCCGCCATCGGCAGATACCACAGCCGGTCGTTGCTCTTCTCGAAGGCGATATAGTGGTACCAGGCGAGCAGGGTGCAGACGCAGTCCTGCATCACATATTCGAGTACCTTGCGACGCTGGCCTGAACGCCAAAGCGTGCCGACCTGCGAACCATCGGTGTCGAGCTTCGCCGGGATGCCGAGGGCGGCGCAGATCTCGGCCATGGCGACCGGCCGCGCTGCCCCCATGCCGGCAAAGGCGTCGGCCAGATCGCAGTGCGCGCCGTCATACCGTCCGGCGCGTACTTGCCGGGACAAACCTTGCAGGGGAGTGCCCGGCAGATGACGCATGGCGCCGAGCGCCAGTACTCGATTGTCGAAGCCCCGGCCGTTGTACGTAATACCGGTGGCATTCACCGGCAGCAGCCGGTCGACCTGTTCGTAGAAGTCAGCCTCTTCGCCGGGCTCGCAGACCAGCGCGTCGATGGCGAAGCGGTAGCCCGCCGGTGTCCAGCGGGCGGACAGGAAGGAAGCGGCAACGGGCTTGTGGCGTGGCCATGGCGGGAAGGAGCCGTCTGCCGGTTCGTCCTCGACGATGGTCTCGATGTCGTAGGCGACGACATGGTGCGGGTTGTATTCAGTGCGTTGGGGATATGGCGCTTTGCGCATGGTCTTCTCTCACATGGGGACGCGCCGCCCGATGGCGGACGCGGACCGATCGCGAGCTGCAGCGAGCACTGCCTTTTTCCACTCACTTCAATCGATCGAAGAGCCCTGCGATTTCCAAATCTGGTAGGAGTAAAGCGGCGCCTGAAGGGCTGCCGCAACCGAAGGCACGCTGCGCGGGCCGCCCAGAGCCCCTCGGGGGGCGACGCGTGCCGATCCCGAAACGCGACGCCAACGCGGCTTGATAGCCGTCACGGAGGGAAATTGGGTCGATTGCCTGCGTAGCAGGCCTTCTCATCAAACGTTACGCGAGGCCGCGTAACGTTTGAGGTATTGCGCCTAAAATTTTGCTGGTCGGACAGTGCCTCTTTGGTGACCTGCGAGCAAGCCTTACACGGCCAAACTAACGAAGGCGCGAATTAACCTATTTGGATGCCGCGAAAATATGGATTTTCGACTGCGGCCGCGATTTTCCATTCGCTGCCCAAAAATTTTTATTTTTGGGGCAAGTGCTGATCCGGATGAAAGCGAATTATCCGGAAAATCGAAATTTTCGGGACATGGTTGATAAATATGAATAATTTTGCATTTTGTCATTGACCTTGCGCTGGACGGAATATGCATGCCTGCGGAATATTCGACCTCGGAAGTTTGAAATCGAATTTCCGGGAAATTATGAGGCAGGCTGCGGCTGCGCCGTAGATCCGATGAACACTTGCACTGCACGCGGTAGCCAGCTGCCGGAGCTTTTTCGCGAAATGCCTCATAAATGCGAATTTTCCGGACATCGCTAAAAATGCGGGCGGCCGTTAAAGGTGAATTTTCCGGACGCGCCAATTTTTTGGATATTTGTCGGGCTAATTTTCCGGGGTGTGGTTGCCGCCGGGCGTACAGCCAACTGGGCCGCTGGCCAGCCCGACTAGTGTCCGCGGGAGCACGCGAGCGCCATTCGATCACGTGCTAGGCTTGTTCGCTATGGCGGGTGGGCGCTACAGCGGCTGGGAAGTTACTGGATGCGTGGGGGCTAGGTGCCGATACTGGATTGGATGACGCGCGAGGCGGACGTGCGCGCGGCGGCGGGGGTGCCGTATCGGTTGCTGGAAGGCGCGCCGGCGTTGGACGGCGGTGATGCCGCTTCCGGCAACATGCTCATCCAGGGCGACAATCTCGACGCGCTGAAGGCCCTGCTGCCCTACTACAAGGGCACGGTGAAGTGCATCTACATCGATCCGCCGTACAATACCCGGTCGGCCTTCGACCATTATGACGACAATCTGGAGCATAGCCAGTGGCTGGCGATGATCTATCCCCGCCTGGTGCTGCTGCGCGATCTCCTCGCCGAGGATGGCAGCATCTGGGTGTCGATCGACGACAATGAGGGCCACTACCTCAAGGTCGTTATGGACGAGGTGTTCGGCCGCCGAAACTTCCTTGCTGAGGTGATCTGGCAGAAGCGGACGTCCAGGGAGAACCGAGCGGCCATTGGCTTAGCTCACGACACGGTCTTGGCGTACGGCAAGGTGCCTGCGGTTCAATGGAAGGCGATCCGCAATCCGCTGCCGCCGAACCTTAACGGCTTCTCGAACCCTGATGGTGACCCTCGTGGTCCTTGGCGGTCGATACCGTTCTCTGCGCAGGGTTACAGGCCCAATCAAATGTATTTGATAGAAGGGCCCAATGGAGAGCGGCACGAACCCCCTCGCGGGCGCTGCTGGGGTGCGACGGAGGAGGTTTTCAGGCGCTACGAGGCTGAGGGCCGTGTTTACTTCCCCCGGGATGGCGCCGGGCGTCCGCGGATCAAGCAGTTTGCGGGCGAAGAGGCCGGCTTGGTCCCAATGTCGCTTTGGCTCGCTGAGGACGTGGGTACTAACGAGGAATCTAAGCGAGAGATTCTGGCCTTGTTCGATGATGATACGCCGTTCGGCACGCCAAAGCCCGAGCGCCTGGTGCACCGTATCCTCCACATCGCTAGCAACCCCGGCGACCTTGTGCTCGACAGCTTCCTCGGCTCTGGGACGACGGCAGCGGTCGCGCATAAAATGGGTCGGCGCTGGATCGGTATCGAGATGGGTGACCATGCGGAGACGCACTGCAAGCCACGCCTCGACAAGGTGATCGCCGGTGAGCAGGGCGGCATTTCCGAGGCCGTCGGCTGGACGGGCGGTGGCGGATATCGCTTCTATCGGCTCGGCGCGCCGGTGTTCGATGCCGATGGTCATATCACCGACGGTATTCGCTTCACGACGCTCGCCGCGCACGTCTGGTTCAGCGAAACCGGTGCGCCGTTCACTGGTGCCGCCGATACCCCGATCCTTGGGGTGCATGACGGCATGGCCTATTGCCTGCTGTACAACGGCATTCTCGGCGATCGGTCCGTCAGCGGCGGCAATGTGTTGACCGCGGCGCTGCTGGCAAAGCTGCGCGCCGACAGCGGCTGGGCCGGCCCGATGACCATCTATGGCGAGTGGTGCAAGCTGGGCGCGGCGCGGCTGGCCGAGGCGGGCGTGACGTTCAAGCAGACGCCCTATGATGTGAGGGCGCGCTGATGGAATTGAAGGCATATCAGCGGCGCGCGCTCGATGCGCTGCGGACGTTCCTCGATCAGGCGTCGATCCGTGATCACGCCCAGGCCTATGCAGCCGCCTGCGCGGTGGGCGAGCCTGGTGCCTATGGCGCGGCCTATCGGCCCCTCGCCGGGTTGCCGGACGTGCCCTATTGCTGCCTGCGCCTGCCGACGGGCGGCGGCAAGACGCTGCTCGCGTCCCACGCCGTCGGCGTCGCGCGCGACACCTATCTCGGCCGCCGCTATCCGGTGGTGCTCTGGCTGGTGACCTCGACGACGATCGCCGAGCAGACGCTGGGTGCGCTGAAGAAGGTCGGCCACCCGTATCGGCAGGCGCTGGAAGCGACATTCGGCGGCGCGGTGCGTGTCTATGGCATCGACGAGCGCCGGCAACTGCGTCCGCAGGACATGGCCGATGCCGCGACAGTGATCGTCTCGACGGTGCAGGCATTCCGCGTTCGCAATGCAGAGGACCGCAATGTCTACCTCGACGACGAGGAGCTCGAGCCTCATTTCGCCGCGCTGCCGGCCGGCGCCGATGTGGCGCGGCATGCCGACGGGCCGCGTCGCGGCAAGCCGATCGCCAGCTTCGCCAATCTGATGAAGCTGCACCGGCCGCTCGTCATCGTCGACGAGGCGCACAACTTCACCTCGACCTTGTCCGGCGAGACCTTCGGCCGCCTTGCGCCGGCGGCTGTCGTGGAGTTTACCGCCACGCCGGTGCGGTCGAACGTGATCGTCTCGGCGACGGCCGCCGAACTGAAGGCGGCGGACATGATCAAGCTACCGATCCACCTGTCGCATCATGGCAGCTGGCAGGCAGCGATTGCCCATGCGATCGACAATCGCGCCTGGCTGGAAGGCATCGCCGCCAAGGATGGCGGCGGTATCCGGCCGATCGCCTTGTATCAGGCGCAGCCCGCACGCGAGGGTGCCGAGGCCACGGTCGATGTGGTCAAGCGTCACCTGATCGAGGATTGCCGCATCCCCGAGAACAGGATTGCCGTGGCGACGGGCGATCAGCGCGAGCTGGACGGCATCGACCTGTTCGACCCGGCATGCACGATCGAGCACGTCATCACGGTCGATGCGCTGAAGGAAGGCTGGGACTGTTCCTTTGCCTATGTGTTCTGCTCGCTCACCAGCATCCGCAGTCGCGGTACCGTGGAGCAGCTGCTGGGGCGCGTGCTTCGGATGCCGTTCGCCACCCGGCGCTCGTCGGAAGAGCTGAACCGCGCCTATGCGCATGTGTCGGAGCGCGACTTCTTCCTCGCGGCCGAAGGGCTGAAGGACCGCCTCGTCGATATGGGCTTCGACGAGCGCACGGCGTTGGAAGCCATCGTTGAACAGCCTGAGTCGTTCGAGTGGAACGAGAACCAGCCGCTGTTCACGCCGGTGGAGCTGCCCGTGCTGCGGGTGCAGGACCGGCCGGACCAGAGCAGTTGGACGCAGGAAATGCTCTCCGCGACTCGCATCGCCGACGATGGTGCGGGCGGTGTCGCCATTACGTTCGACCGCGATGCGCCAGACCAGGTGCTACGCGATGTGGCGGCAGCGATCACCACGCCGGAGGCGGCACCGATGACGGCTGTCGAGGCGTTCATCGCGCGCCGCGTCGAGACGCTATCGCCCGCCGAACAGGGCGAGGTGCTGACGCTGCCGCAGCTTGCGATCGAGCGTGATGGCCAGCTGGAGATCGTATTCCCGGAGACGTTGGTCGATGTGGGCGGCTGGGATCTTCGGCAGGTCGACACCAACCTGCCGGGCTTTGCGCTGACCGATCGTCCCGACACGTTCGAGATGGATATCGAAGGTGATCATGTCGTCTATTCGCGGATCGATGCCGCCGCCGAATTGGCCCTGGACGACGCCACGGACTGGGACACAGCGGCCCTTTCCCGCTGGCTGGATCGGACGACGCGGCAGCGCGACGTCGCCCAGCCGATCTTCCTCGAATATTGCCGCCGCGTCGTTGAAGGCGTGGTGGAGCGGATCCCGCTGCCGCAGCTGGTGCGCGGCAAATATGCGCTGCGCCGGGCGATCATCGCGCGGGTCGCGCAGCTTCGTCGCGAGGCGGGCGTACGGGGCGTGCAGCTGCTGATGACCGACATCGCGCCGGTTCTGGCGCTTGGGGAGAATGGCTTCAGCTTCTCGAAGGCGGGCTACGATCCGCGCACGCCCTATTCGGGCCCCTGGCGCCCGCGGAAGCACCTGTTCGCACAGGTCGGTGACCTGAAGCATGGCGGCGAGGAGTGGATGGCGGCGGTGCAGATCGATGATCATGCCGCCGTGCACCGCTGGGTCCGCAACGTGGATCGCACGCCGTGGTCCTATGCGCTGCCGACGTCGACCGACATGTTCTACCCGGATTTCGTCGCCGAGCTGGCCGATGGGCGAAAGCTGATCGTCGAGTACAAGGGCGCCGATCGCACCGACAATGCCGACAGCCGCGAGAAGAAGAACATCGGTGCCCGGCTGCAGGAGGTCAGCGGGGGCAGCGTGGTGTTCCTGTGGGCGGAGCTGGATCGCGGGGGCGCGGTGGCGCGGCAAATCGATGCGGCGGTGGGGTGAACGGGGCGGACGATGGAAAAGTTGAACCGAAAGCAGATCCAAGCTCGTGCCATCCAGATCCTGGAGGAGCAGCCTGGCGGCGTTCGCTGGAGCGAGATCCTGAAGCTCATCCATGGTGAAGCGCCGGATACACCGCTCAACAGCATACACGGGGCCATCCAGGTGCTGTTTCAAAGCTCCGATGACATCACGAAGGTCGCTCGCGGTACGTATCAGTTATCCAAGTTCGTGGAAGCTGAGGCAGCCGAGGCAATCGCCGCAGAGGTTGCTGCGGCAAACGCGCCGGTCGTCGCCATGAACAATGGCGCCACCCGGGAGCCGCTGGCCGAGCAGGATTTCTACGCCAGTTTCGCGGAATGGCTCGAAGAGAATGACGAGGTCACGGTCGCCGGTGCGCTGGGAGGCAGCAGCCTAGGCGGGAAGTGGGGCACACCGGACGTCATGGGCGTCTTGAAGCCGCGCGCGCAGGACATGTTCAAGTTCGAGCCGCAAATTGTGACCGCCGAAATCAAAGCGACGCCCACGCAACCGGTAGTCGCCTTCGGACAGGCCGTTGCGTACAGGCTCTTTTCCCACAAGAGCTACATCGTCGTGCCGCGCTCGACCAGCAGCGACGACATGAGCCGCTTGAAGTCGCTGTGCAGCATTCATGGCGTGGGCCTGGTGGTCTTCACGCTGAACAAGGACGAGCCCGATTATGGGGTAATCGTGCTTCCGGCTGTGGCGACGCCGGACATGTTCTACGTCAACAGCATGCTCGATCGGCTAAAGGTCGCCGAGCCGAGCCTGTTGAACCGCCTGTTCTGATTGGCGCCGAGCCGCACCGCCGGTGGTGAACTCCAGATCGCCACAGGAGCTGCTTTCGACGGGCCATCTGGTGCGCGTGGCCAGGTTGATGCGAATCGGTTGACGATCATGCTGCTGCGATGGATCAGCGCCCTCCATCAACAGGGGGGTCTTATGAAAAGAAGCGCTATCTCGTTCGCTTTGCTCATCCTTTCCGGCTGCGCGGCGAGCCAGCAGGGAATGCTCGAGCAACAATCGCTCGAGACGTTCACGAGCAGCAAGGCACCCGGCGTTGTGGCCGCATGCGCGGAGCAGTCTCTCCGGAACGGGCCCAACATGGGCACGGACGGGACGAACTTCTGGGTGACGCGATCCAGCACCTGGGGCGTGGTTGTGCGATACTATTTTAAGCCGGCGCCGAATGGCGGTTCAACCGTGGAGTACCGGAGCCGCTTGAAGGTCAACAACGGCCTGGACAAGGTGAAGGCCTGCCTTTGAGGGGCTAGTGCCGACCCGCGTAAGGTAGGTAGGGCTGGGGCATTCTGTTTGGTGAGCAGCCCCAGCCGAGTTACCAAGGGGTGCGGTTGGTCACTGCTCGCAGGCTTTTACCAACGCCCGTTGAAGTCACGGGAACGCACCTCCATCATGGCAAGCGTCCAATCGCGACCGATGCGATTGAGCAGGTCGACGGTGTGCTCGTCCTCAAGGCCGGCAGGCAACCATTCGCGACGGCCGTTGACCAGTGCACCGGCTATGCGCTCGCTGGTGCTGAAGCCGCCGCGGCCGTCTGCGGCCGCCATCTCGTCCGCGATGCGTTTGATTTCTCTGACATCAGTTTCGCTCATGGGTCGTTTCCGCTGTATCGAGGCGTCTTCGCGTCGGTTGTTTGTCTACGGGTCTGATATGGCCGAGGGGCGGTTAACGGATCGAGAAGCGGCTCGAATCGGATGTCGCGCTTATGCGCTGAAGCACTCCGTTACGGCTGGCTGAGCGTCGTCCAATTCGCCGGATTGACCTCGCTTCAAGTGGGTGCGGTTATCGCACTGGACAGGTACACAAACGCCCTGCACAAGGCATAGGCGATCCCGCAAGAACCGCGGATTTCCGTGGGTTTGGGCGGCAGCTATTCTGGTCTAGAATCCTGTCTCCCCTACCACCGATCTTGCCAGATCGTACCCATCGCCGCGCTCGAGCGTGTGGATCGTCGAATAGACGAGGTCAGCCAAGCGCCATCTGCACGACTAGAACGCCGTTCAGGGTGATGACCACCGCGGTGATCGCAAGCGCGGCGATCCGGAGGGTTCGGCCGTTGGCGAAGCGCCCCATCAGTTCGCGGTCGCCGGTGAAGCGGACGAGCGGAACCACGGCGAAGGGCAACTGCAGGCTCAGTACCACCTGACTCAGGACCAGCAGCCTCGCCACGCCGCCGTCGCCGTAGAGGCCTGCCACGAGCGCGGCCGGCACGATCGCCAAGCCGCGCGTGATCATTCGCCGCAGCCAGTGCGGCAGCCGGAGGTCGAGAAAGCCCTCCATCACGATCTGCCCGGCAAGCGTGCCCGTGATCGTGGAGTTCTGACCCGAGGCCAGCAGTGCCACCGCAAACAGCGTGCTGGCCAGGCCGATGCCAAGCGTCGGGGCCAGCAGGGCATAGGCATCGCCGATCTCCGCAACCCTGGTCTGCCCCGATCCGTGGAACGCCGAGGCAGCGAGGATCAGGATCGCGGCATTGACGAACAGCGCTAGGCCGAGCGCGACCGTGCTGTCGATCGTGGCGAGCCGGACCGCTTCGCGCTTGCCGCGCTCGCTGCGCTCGAACGCGCGGGTCTGCACGATCGAGGAGTGCAGGTAGAGATTGTGGGGCATCACCGTCGCACCCAGAATGCCGATCGCGACGTACAGCATCGTCGGATCGGTTACGATCTGCGGGGAAGGCAGCAGGCCGGTCCCGATCGCCGCAAGGCTGGGCTGTGCCCAGGCGAGTTCCACCGCGAAGCAGAGCGCAATGACGATAAGCAGCGCCACGATGAACGCTTCGAGCTGGCGGAACCCGCGCCGCTGCAGCATCAGGATCAACAATACGTCCAGCGCGGTAACGGCGATCCCGGCGACGAGCGGGAGGCCGAACAGCAGCTTGAGTGCGACGGCAGTGCCGATCACTTCCGCCAGATCACAGGCGATGATCGCCAGTTCGCAGAGCAACCAGAGACCAAGTCGCGGCACCAGCGCGTAGCGCGCGCGGCAAGCCTGGGCGAGATCCATGCCGGTGACGATGCCCAGCTTCGCCGCGAGGCTTTGAAGCAGCATCGCCATCAGATTCGACAGCAGGATAACCGACAGCAGCGAATAGCCGAACGCCGAGCCGCCGGCCAAGCCGGTCGCCCAGTTGCCGGGGTCCATATAGCCCACCGCGACGAGATAGCCCGGGCCGGCAAAGGCGCCGAGTTTCCGCCAGAATCCTGCGGCGCCGGGCACGGCTACGCTCCGGAACGCGCCGGGCAGGCTCGCCGCGTTGATCGCGGTCGAGCCCCCTGACGCGCGCAAATCCCCCTCGAACGGCGGCATCAGCTTGCAGCGCTGAGCTTGATCGTGCCGTTCACGCCTTTCGGGAAAAAGCCGCCGCGATCGACGGATGCCTTGTTGAGATAGGCAATGTTGAGCACCTGACCTGCCGTTCGGCTGAACGCCACACCGTTGGAATCGGTCGGCACGATATTCGTGGCATTGCCGATCGGGCGGACGCCCTGGTCGAGATCGCTGGCACCGTCCAGGCTGTCGCGCGCATTGGAGATTGCTTCGGTCGCGTCGATCAGCGTCGGCGTTGTCAGCCCCTTGCGGTACAAGGTCGTGCGGATCAGCCCGGCATGATAGGCCTCGGCGGCAAGGATGCCGGCGGCGGCCTCGAGATAGGTCTTGTTGCTGATCAGGGGCGAGGCGCCCTTGTAGGCGCTGACGCCGACGTCCTCGAAGATGAAGGCAGCCAGCAGGAAGTTCTCGTCGCTGGCATAGGGGTCGAACGCCTGGTTCGCACCGACCAGTCCCGCCGCTCGCGCCGCGGTCGAGAAGGCGCCGTTGACGTCCGCGGAGAGATCGAGGTCGGGCTGCGCAACCGCGACGCTTCCCAATGCACTTCGCAGGAAAGCGACGTGCGCCTGCTCGTCACCCGCGATCTCGCGGGCGTAGCGGGCAACGGCCGCGTCCTTGAACTGCACCTGCCGCCCGCCGCTGATCACGCCAACCTGGCCGCTGCCCGAGAGCAGATTGGCCGGCAGCGACGTGCCGTTCGCCGCAAAGGCATAGAATTGCGCCTCGAGATATTCGAGGTTGAGCGCGAAGTTCAGCACATCCTGATCGGTGAGGGTGCTGGTTGGGGTCGGGGTCGGCGTGGGAGTCGGGGTCGGCGTCGGGGTGATCATCGACCCCGGGCCGTCATCGCTGCTGCTGCACGCTGCCAGCATCGATGCGCCGGCAGCGGCAAGGCCCGCGTTTTTCATGAAGGCCCGGCGCTCGGCGCGGCGTGCATCGCACGCATCCAGGACCTGGAGAACGATATCGTGATTCATGGCTGAAGTCTCCCTGGAGCCGAGCGATCAGTTCGCTGCGCTGGTGACGATGGTGCCGTTGACGCCGTTGGGGAAAAATCCGCCTGCCGTTACGGCCGCCTTGTTCAGATACACGATGTTCAGGACCTGACCGGTCGATCGGCTGTACGCGAGGCCATTGGCATCGAGGGGCGCGATATTGCTGGCGGTGCCGATCGCCCGGATGCCCTGATCGTCCTCGGTGGGACCATCCAGACTGTCGCGCGCGTTGGAAATCGCCTCGGTTGCATCCACGAGCGTCGGGGCTGCGATCCCCTTGGCGTCGAGCGTCGTGCGCACGAGCGCGGCGTGATAGGCCTCAACCGCCAGAATGCCTGCCGCCGCCTCAAGGAATACCTTGTTGGTGATTAGCGGCGAGGCGCCCTTATAGGCGGTCACCCCGACATCTTCGAAGATGAACGCGCCGAGCAGGAAGTTTTCGTCGCTCGCATAGGGATCGAAGGATTCGCCGGCGCCGATCAGCCCCGCGGCACGCGCCGCGTTGGAAAAGGCGCTGGTGGGCGAAACGCCGATATCGATCTGGGGCTGGCCCACCGCGGTGGCGCCGATGGCACTGCGCAGAAACGCTACGTGGGCGCGCTCGTCGGCTGCGATTTGCTGCGCATAGGCGGCAACCGCCGGATCCTTGAAGGTCGCCTGGCGCGCGCCGACGGCGGCACCGATTTTGCCGGAGCCCGTCAGCAGATCGGCGGACAGGCCCACGCCGTTGGCGGCGTAGGAATAGAATTGCGCCTCGAGATATTCCAGGTTCAGCGCGAAATTGAGCACGTCGCCATCGCTTAGACTGGCTTGCGCGGCGGCGCGCTGGACGCTGGTCGCCATTGCGAGTCCGCCCCCGGCGACGGCGGTGAGCGCGAAGGCCTTGAAGAATTCGCGACGGTCTTTTCGGCGCTGGGCCTGTTGCTCGAAGGCTTCGAGTAGCTCGACTTCCTGGTTCACGGCGCATGCCTCCCTGATGGTAGCGGCGTTCGAACCCCGGGCATTTTCAAGCAGTTCCGGTTCGGCGACGGCTGGGTACGGTGTCGTACAAATTGTCCGGTCCGCGCCGTTTTCGTGCATCCGTGGCACCGCATGCTGCGAAGCTAAGAGGCAACGAGGAGAGATCGCGCCGATGCCGAAACCGAACGCCCGCTATGCGCCGGACATTCGTGGCAATCTGCTGCTGCGCTCGCTTCCGCCAAGCGACGCGTGGCTGCTGATCCCGCATCTATCCCGCCTGCACTTCGGCGCACGCGAGCGGGTGGATCGGCTGGCCTGCGGGTCGTTGCACCTGATCTTCCCCGAAACCGCGGTGTTCTGCGTGCGGCAGGCGCTGCTTGGCGATCGTCACCCCGCGCTGGGTCTGGTGGGCCAGGAAGGCGTGCTGGGCTGGTCGCTCCTGATGGGCGTGGAGCAAAGCTCCACCCTCGCAACCGTCGAGCTACAAGGCGGTACGGCCCTGTCGATCGCGTCCCGCCCCTTGCTGGAGGCCTGCGCGAAAAGCGCCACGCTGCGCGCCAACCTGCTGCGCTATGCCGACAATTTCCTGGAGCAGATGGCCTCTACGCTGGGATCGAACGCCACCGATGCGCTGGAACGTCGTGTCGCGCGATGGATCCTGATGCTCCATGATCGCTGTGAAGGCGATACGCTGTCAGTCACCCATGACGAAATCGCTCGCGCGCTTCACACTCGCCGCGCCAGCGTCACCGATTGCTTTCATGTGCTCGAAGGCGAGAAGATCCTTCTCTGCGAACGTGCGCGCCTGACCATCCGCGACCGCGAGCGCCTGACGATCATGGCAGGGGACTCGTACGGGGCTGCCGAGGCGCGCTATGCAGCGGAGATCGGCCCCTGGCCGCGGGAACTGCGGACAATGTCTGCGGAAACCGGTGAGATTGCCGCGAAACCTCCCGTGCTGGTGTCCTGATCGCGTGGGGGTGGGGGCGCGCTGCCCGGCTGACCATCGGCGACCCTCCCGTTGGAAGGGAGGGGCCGATGCTGCAGTTTACGCCGTCGCGCCGCCATCGATGTTGAGCGTGGTGCCGGTGATGTAGCTGGCGTCCGGTCCGGCAAGGAACGCGACGGTGCCAGCGATCTCCTCGACCCTGCCATAGCGCCCGAGCGGAATGGCGCTGAGAATCTGTCCGGCGAAGTCGCTGTCGGCCGGATTCATGTCGGTATCGATCGGCCCAGGCTGCACGGTGTTGACCAGGATGTTGCGGGCCGCGAGGTCCTTTGCCCAGCCGCGCGCCAGCGCTGCCACCGCCGCCTTGGTCGCGCTGTAGACCGTGGTCGCGGGGAAGGCCATCTCGCCCGAAATGCTGCCGATCAGGATGATCCGCCCGCCATCGCGAAGATGCGGCAGCGCCGCGCGCGTGCCGATATGCAGGCCCTTCACGTTGACCGCGAACTGGCGATCATAGGTTTCGTCGGTGTCTTCGGCGACGGTCGCAAACTCCGCCACGCCCGCATTGTGGACGAGGATGTCGATCCCGCCCAGAGCGGCGGCGGCCTGTTCGATGCCTGCGCGCTGCGAGACCGGATCGGCCGCATTGGCCTGAAAGGCGAAGGCGGTACCGCCTGCGCTTTCGATGGCTGCCACGGTGGCCTGCGCTGCCGCCTTGTTGCCGGCATAGGTGATCGCTACGGCGGCGCCCTCTGCGGCCAGTCGCTTGGCGATCGCGGCGCCGATCCCGCGCGATCCGCCGGTGACGAGTGCTGTCTTGCCCTGAATCGACATGTCGATACTCCAAAATGCTGCCCGCGATCACGGCGACGTGCGCTGCCGGCAGGCGGGCATATGGCAATCCCGCTTGAAGGTTCAATATTCCCGAACTATTAAATTGTCGGCAATACCCTATATGCGTCAGCATGCCCCGCGTCACCCATCCAAGGCTCGAAGACGTTCCGCTCGACCTGGCGCTGCATGCGCTGGCCGATCCCAATCGGCTGGAGATGGTTGCCCGCCTGGCGGTGGCCGAGCGGCTGCGCTGCGCGGATGCCGCGCCCTGCGAGACCATTCCGAAAAGCACGTTGTCTAATCACCTCAAGCTGTTGCGCGCGGCGGGGTTGATCGAGACGACGCAGGCTGGGCGTGAGATGATCAATACGCTGCGGCGATCCGAATTCGATCGCCGGTTCCCGGGGCTCCTCGACGCGGTGCTTGCCAACCGGCCAGCCTGATGGATGGCAGTTGCACGCCCGGCTCCGGCCGAATCGCAATGCCGCCTGATGCCCTTTTTCGCTGCGGCGCAAACCAGTTGCTGCATCGCGGCAAAAACTGCACGCAGCGCTACGATAATCGTTACGATGTGAAAACAACTTAGTCATTGACTCATAGGGGTTTTTGCGTGCGACCACGGCTTTTCCAGATCGCCTGTTAACCACAACAGGTATCTTCCCAACCGTGAATGTTTCGACGAACCGACTAATTCTCGCCAGTGGAGGCCAATTCGGGCTAGAATACTTGTCGGTTTCAATGTGAAATGCTTTGAAACCTCCTGAATGTGGTGGCATTTCGCCCGATCGTTCCTGTGCGGCGAGGACTCCTCGACATGCGAAAATCCGGTGGATTCAGCATCGTTACCGGGAAAATGCGAGCGACCTGACCTAAAAAGGGGCAGGTGCTACCGAAACTGGTGCAATTATCCTCGTTTGCTTGGATATTGTGATTGACCCTCAACCAATTTCCGTGGAGTAGGGCAGGGCCGACCCTGCGTCGGCGGTTAACCTTATTGGGGGTTTTTATGCGCACTCGTGTTCTCACCCTGCTTGCCGCCGCCACCGCCGCGGTTGCAGCACCCACGGCCGCTTCGGCCGCTACCATCGTCGGCACGCTCGCTGGCGCACTGTTCGGCGTGAGCAGCTCGACGCCGGCGATCGGTTCGGGCACCACCTTCACCAGCTCGACGAGCCTGGTCTCGGGCTCGAGCGGTGACTTCGCCGCCGTTCCGCAGTTCACCCTCGCGTCGGTCAGCGCCGCCAAGGCATCGATCGGTTCGCCGATCACGCTCAGCAGCGCGTTCGGCAGCTTCACCGGCACCGTGACCTCGGTGACCGCGTCGACCGGCTTCAGCAGCGTCGTTTCCTTCTACACGCTCGGCACGTTCGTTCCGGCCGGTTCGCTGAGCGCGTTCGACGCCGGCGCCGCGTCGCTGACCTTCAGCTTCACCCAGACGGGCGGCGCAGGTTCGTCCGTTTCGGGAAGCTACACGCTGGCGTCGCCGCCGGCGGGCGTTCCTGAGCCGGCCACCTGGGGCATGATGATCGCTGGTGCCGGCATGGCCGGTGCAGCGGTGCGTCGTCGCCGCAGCGCCAAGGTCGTCGCCGCCTAAGGCGTCGAACACGGCTTTTTGGAAGGGCGGCACCGGCAACGGTGCCGCCTTTTCTTTATGTGAAGCGCTAATCTGCGCGTACGATGAAGCGCGCGACATGCAGCGCCCGCACGCAGCAGCAGTATATCGTCAAAGAACGGTGCGTGCCCGGTCTCGATTGAGCAGCAGTAAGGCGAGTACCCCAACACAGCCCAGCACGGGCAGCGCGATGGCGGCGACGGCAACGTAGAGAAGCGTGCTGAACCCGCCGACCAGCGCGGCGATTGCGGTGTTGCCGAGGCCGGCAGCGCATTTGAGTACGGCAAGGAACAGCCCAACGGGCAGGGCCTCCAATCTGGTGCCCGACGCGGCCTGGGACTGGATGCTGAGCGCGAGCAGCGCCCAGATCGCCATGTTCATGCCTGCCTGCCCCATCCCCAGCATCGCGAGCGCCACGACGCTGCCGCCGCCATCGCCCCAAATCGCCAGTGCCGCCAACACGCCCATCGCGAGTACGGCCAGCACATGCGCGGATGCGAGCAGGCGGGATGGGCCGTGCCGCCGCGATGCAAGCATCCAGAGTGGAAGCGACAGCGACTGGGCAAGGGTGATCGTCGCCAGCGCATAGCCGGACCATGCGGGATCGCCCTTCACCGCCGTGCCGAAGAAGGGCAGGGCGCGGTTGAAGGCCGGCAGCAGGCTGGCCTGCAACGCGATCAGCGCAAGCAGCAGCCGATATTCCCGCCGACGCCATAGCGATCGCAGCAGCCGCTCCCCGCCGGCCTGGGGCGTCGGGCGCGGCGGACCCGGAAGGCGACGACTGGCACCCACCGCGATCAGCAGCGTGACGAGATAGCATGCACCGGCAATGGCCGCGCAGCCCCCAAAGGCATCGCGCTGGGCTTCCGGATCGCGGATCCCGAGCAACTTAGCCGCTGCCAGACCGACGAGTGCGCCCCCCATCGCGCTGAAGATGAGCCGCAGCCCGGAGACCAGCGAGGCCGCCTTGGGCCCGTTGGCGACGCGGACGAGCAGCGTGTTGTGGCCGATGTCGCACAACGTATAGCCCAGCCGGCACAGCAGGATGGCGGCGACCACCGCGGGCCAGGCGCCGCCCGTCGCGGGTGCAAAGGTCAGCCAGAAGCCGAATGCGCCGAGCGGCGCGCCCACCAGCACCAGACGCGCCAGCGCTTCGGGTCTGCCTTGCCGGTCGGTCAGATAGGCCACGCCGAGATCGGCAAGCCCGTCCCAGATCATCGCCGCGGCCAGCACGCCGCCGGCGAGCCAGGCCGAAAAGCCGGCGATCGTGACCAGGTAGAATAGCAGGAAGCTCTCGAAACTGGACCAGAGGATGCTTTTGCCGAGATTGCCGCTGGCATAGCCGATCTGCACGGCCAGCGGGACTGGTGCAGGATGCGCGACGGGGGTGGGGAGGGCCATGCTGCGGCGCTAACCACGCCACGCTTTCGTTTTTTTGACATCATGCAAATATATCGGCCAGCCATGCCGTCCGCTCCCCGCCCGCAATTGCTGTTGACCGAGTTGCAGAAGCGCGTGCTCCTCCATCTGCGTATCGCCGGTGCCCAGCCGCGCATCGATCTTGCCGCAGCCCTCGATACGAATAGCGCGACGATCACACGGGTGACGCAACAACTCGTCGCGCTCGACCTGATCGCGGAGGGCGCCCCGCTCGAACAGGGTGTGCGGGGGCGTCCTTCCGTGCCGCTGACCATTTCCGGCGGTGGCGGCTGGTCGGTGGGGGCCACCGTGCAACCCGGCTGGCTGGAGCTGGTGCTGCTGGATTTCCGCGGCGCCCCGCTGCTCCATGACACGCAGCCCTTCGACGATCCCGATCCCCGGGTTTTCGCCCGGACGCTGGACGCGCGGCTGCGCGCTCTGGTGGCGCAGCACGGATTCCTGCGGGGGCGCTTTCTCGGCCTGGGCGTCGCGGTGCCCGGGTACGCGCTGGACGGCGATCTCAACCGCCGGGCCGTGGTGCGGCGCCTGTCGGGCTGGAGCGACATTCCGTTGGCGGAAACGCTGGGGGACGTGCTCGACATGCCGATCTGGATCGAGAATGACGCGACGGCGGCGGCGCTCGGCGAATATTACCAGCCCGGCATCATCGATCGCTTCCGGTCGATCCTCGTCCTTTTCCTGGGACACGGGATCGGCGGCGGGCTGATTGCGGCACGCGATCTGTTCCGCGGCGATCACGGCAATGCCGGCGAGATCGGCAAGCTGTTCCCCGGCGAGATGCTGCGTCCATCGGGCATCGATCTGATCGATACGCTCCGCCAGGCAGGCGTCGTGATCGATTCCCTGTCGGAAGTGGAGGCCATGCTCGAGCCGCATGCTGCGCTGATCGCGACATGGATCGAGCGGGTCGCGGTGCAGCTGGAGCGGGCGGTGATCGGCGGCGCGGTATGGCTCGATCCGGGGGCGGTGGTGGTCTCCGGCGCGCTGCCGCACAGCATTCTGGCGCGCCTGTCCGCGCGGATCACCGAGCTTAGCGCGCCTCGCCACCACGGGTATCAGGCGCCGGTTTCGCTGGTGTTGCCTTCTACGCTTGGCAGCCGCGCGGTGGTGATCGGCGCCGCGATGGCGCCCATCCATGCGGTGACGGCCGCTCTGCCTTGAGCGATTTATTTTCATGTAAGCAAATAAAAGAGTCATGGAGCCGCGCCACGTGCCCCGCATCAGGCAAAAACGGGGAAACCAGATGACGAAGCAATATTGGCTGGCAAGCGCTGCGCTTGCCGCTCTTTCCATGACGGCGATGCCGACGCACGCACAGACCCAGCCCGGCGGGACGGATCTGGCGGCCGAGCAGCCGCAGGACATCGTGGTGACCGGGTCGGCGCGCGCGCAGCGGCGCTTCGACGTTTCCTATGCGGTCAACACATTGTCGCAGGAAGACGTGCTGAAGCTCGCGCCCAAGAGCATGACCGAACTGGTCGGCGCGTTGCCCGGCATCCATATCGAGCAGACCGGCGGCGAGGTGCAGAACATCACCCGCGTGCGCGGGATCCCGACCGATCGGGGCTATCTCTATTATCAGCAGGACGGGCTGCCGCTCTACCACGAGCTGGACGGCTTCTTCTTCAACCAGGGCGACGGCATGAATCGCTTCGACCTGATGACCGACCGCGTCGAGGTGGTGCGCGGCGGCCCGGCACCGATCTACGCCTCGGGTGCGGCGGCGATCGTCAACGTCATCACGGCGACCGGCGAGCAAACCCCGCATGGCGCGGCGCAGGTGACGCTCGGTACCACCGGGCTCTACCGACTGGAGGGCTATCAGTCCGGCCCCCTCGGCAAGCGTACCACTTTCGCGATCGGCGGTTTCTATCGCTACAATGACGGCTACCGCGACAATGGCTTTCCCTCCGACAAGGGCGGCCAGATCCGTGCCAATATCCTGCGCGAGCTCGACAATGGCACGTTGAAACTGTCCGGCCAGTATACCAACGACCACAATCTCTTCTATCTGTCGATCCCGACGGCGGATCCGCGCAACACGTCTGTCAGTCTCAACAACTATATCGATTACTTCACCGGCACCCTGAACACGCCGGCGTTGCGCGCCGCGACGATCAAGTATCGCGACGGTGCCGGCGCGATCCAGAGCCGGACCGGCGATCTCGCCAATGGCCGGCACATGCGCTTCGGCAATGTGGCGCTCGATTACGAGGGCGATTTCGATGCCTGGCACGTCTCCGCCAAGGCGGGATACACCAATGGCCGCAACGATTTCGACGCGCTCTATTCGACGTCGAATCCGGCGGACGGCGCCAGCTTCGCCAGCGGCTATCTGGCCCGCGCACAGGCCGCCTTCGGCAGCGGCGTCACGCGGATGGGCTATGCGCTGGCCGGCACCAGCGGCGCCACTGCCTATGATCCCGCCACCGCATCGGGGCTGGTGGTGCAGGCGCAATATCGTTCGATCAGCGCCGATTTCTATTCGGGGCAGGGCGACCTGAGCGTTACGCGCAAGTTCGAGACGGGCCTGGGCAGCCATGACATCCGCGTCGGCAGCTACGCCGCGCTGTGGGGCCTCACCTCGTTCGCGGTCTATCAGAACTATCTGATGGAGGTTCGGTCGCAGCCGCGTCTGCTCGATCTGGTCGCGTACGGGGCGGACGGATCGGTGAAGGGCTATGTCACCGATCGCGGATCGCTCAACGATGCCGCCTCGCTCAACGCCGGTGGCTATGACGCGAAGGTGATTGCGCTGTACGGCGCCGATACCTGGGACGTCACCGATCGCCTGCGCATCGATGCCGGCATCCGCCACGAATGGTATCGCTACGACGGTTTCGGCCAGATCACCACCGCCGCCAATCTCGGCGATCCGACGACGCTGGCCGACGATGCCACGCGCGCGTTCACCGGCGCAGTGGGCACGAGCAAGCTCAACTTCCAGGCGACCAACTGGACGCTCGGTGCCAATTTCGATTTCAGCCGTCATCTCGGGGTCTATGCCCGCGCCTCGCGGCTGGAGATCCCGGCAACGGCATCGGTGACGACGACCTACCCGACACCGTCGCTCGCGCCCACCAAGGCGCGGCTGTACGAAGCCGGGATCAAGGCGGCGTTCGGCCGATCCTATCTGTACGTCACCGGGTTCTACACCAAGTTCGATCCGCTCAACGCCAGCTTCACCGCGTTCAATCCGCAGACCGGACGCAGTGACCAGACCGTCAATTTCGTCGGGACGGCCGAGAACAAGGGGGTCGAGGCGGATGGCCAGATCCAGCTTGGCGGGCCCCTTTCGCTCGCCGGGTCGGTCACCGTCCAGGATCCGAAGTATCTGAATTTTAGCAGCAATACCGGCGCGGACGGCAGCCGCGCCAACGGCAAGCAGATCCTGCGCGAACCCAAGCTCTATCTCAACGTGCGGCCTACCCTGGACTTCCGCCTCGGCGCGGACCGGCTGAGCCTGTACGGCCGTTATGATTACATCACGCGCCGCTATGTCGACTTTTTCAACAACACCGCGCTGCCGGCATATGGCTATTTCGGCCTCGGCGCGGTGCTGGACCATGGCGCGTGGCGCTTCCAGGTCGCGGGGGACAATCTCACCAATGCGCACGGCCTGACCGAGGGCAACACGGCGGGCGATCGCCTGGCGGGGCAGGGTACCCCAACCGCGATCTTCGGACGGCCGCTGTTTGGCCGCAACGTTCGGCTGATCGTCAGCAAGAAATGGTGAGGCGGGCGCTCGCCACCGACTGAACCGCTATTCGGGGGAGGCTCGCTGCCGGCCTCCCCGCTCACTCTTGTCCAACGGATCATCCGATGAAATCGCTGAATTGCCTGTTGCTCGCCGCGCTCGTTGCAGCCGGCACCCCGATGGCTGCCTCCGCCGATGACGCCGCCGCGATGGCGCGTCGTCTGCGCGATCCCAAGGGGGGATTGATCATCGTTGCCCA
>JAIYAA010000048.1 GCA_027489295.1 Sphingomonadales bacterium
ATCGGCTGCCCGACGTGAAGAATGCCTTCGATCTTGTTGTGGTAGGCGAGATAAATCCGTTCCTGGCGAAGGAACAGCAGCATCGCGTCGTTGAAGGGCACGGTGAAGGGGTACGTCAGTTCGTGGTTCACCGGACGGAGGGCCTTTGCGAGTGGACGACTCTCATTCTAGTGGAGTTTGGGACCCGTCCCAAATCGCGACACCGGTACGCGTCAAGCTGCCACCTCACCACGAGAGGCGCTCGCTCCGCCAAGACGGCGGGACCCTGCCATGGTGCGGATGGATCGTGCGCCGCGCCCTATTTCGAACCGCGCCAGACGGCCCGCAATCCGAACGCGGGGGTGTCGCCGCCGCTCACCAGCATCTTCATGCCGTCCGGCGTCTGGTGCAGGCGGTCGGGCCGGTAGAACACCGAATTGGCGGTATCGGCGCGCGTATCGAAGACGGTTTGGTTCGCGTGCTGGATGCGGGCGATGTCCAGAACCCGGAGCATGCCGGCATATTTCTGGCCCGGCGCTGTCTGGGTGTCGCGGAACAGGTCGTTGCCGGCCAAGCTTCGCTGCAGTGCCCGATAGCTCGTATAGCCCTTGCCGCCGTTGATGAAGAATTCGTTGTTGTCGTGCATCTCGACGAGCAGCGTGACCTCCCAGCCCAAGCTCGTATAGCTGGGCAGGCTCTCGTTGGAGATCACGCGCGTCACGTCTCGATAGACCGCGACGGACCTGTCGGCGAGCGGCCGGATGTCGGGTCGGCTGAGATCGTTGTGGCCGCACAGGAATGCCAGCCGGTTGATGCCGCCGGGGATGCGCTGGCACAGGCCGGCGGTGGCCGGCGCCAGGTTCAGCCGGTTGCGCAGCATGACCGTCGAGGACCCGCCCACGGCATAGTTGATCATGCGGACCGACCGCGGCAGCGCGTGCGGGGCGCCGGGCTCGGTCAGCATCATTCCGGGATTGTCGCAGGTGCTGGTGGGCGGAACCCCGCAGATCCGACTATCGCCCTCCAGCACGAACTGATCGGTGATCTCGGGGATACCGTAGGCGTCCGCCACGGCCGCCATAACGCTATCGAACTCGGAATCCTTCAGCGCGCGATCATAGACGATAAGCTCGAGGATGTCCCCGCTGTACCAGCTGCCCGAGGCGATCTGGGGGGCGGCAGGCGTGCTGGGCGGTGTGGCGACTGCTGAATCCCGCCCGATCTCGAGGCCGCGGGCCACAGGGCCGCGGCGATTTGGGATTGTCGCCGCCTTGCGGTTCAATCCGCAGCGCTGGCCGGTCGTCCGGTCGTTCCCCCCATGCGGTTCGCCCAGCGCCCCGTTGCGCCACCCCGCGACCTGGAGCTGGCAGCCGACGACGAGGTGCGGACGCAGTGTCGGATCGGTGCAGTTGCCGGCACGACCGACAAACGGCGCCTCGCCGGCGACGGCGTTGGACAAAAACGCCAGTTTCGCGCCGCCTGCGGTAGAGCGCTTGCCGGACGACAGGATCGTCTTCTGCACGGCCCGCGTGCTATGGTCGCGCAGCACCACGATGATCGTCGAGGCAACGGGATCGAGCGGCGGTGTATCGGCAGCCAGGAACGCGTCCTGGTTGAAGCGCAGCGCCTGCATGCCGTTGGGATAGCGCACCAGCTGCGGGCCGAGGCCCGTTCCTTCGTCGCTGGCGACGAAACCCCGCCCGGCAAGGTCGCCGATCGACAGCACCCGCCCGTCTTTGGCATCGACAACCGACTGGTTGGCGGACCAGCGCGCGAGCAGCCCTTTCTGCACGGGCAGTTGAAGGTGCAGGCGGAATGGATCGGGGCTCGCCGCTTCCTCGCCGGCGTCCTTCGACTTGCTGGTGCAGGAAACGCAGGCGGAAAGTGCAAATCCGGCGGTAGCCCGCAGCCAGTCCCGTCTTGTGCCGAACATCGTGATCCTTCATCGTCGTGGCAACAGCTGCAACGTTCCTTGCGCCAAATTCCGCAACGTTTTTTGTTGTTCTACAGTAACATGCTCGGCACGAAAGCAAAGCGGGCCGTTCTCGGCGACCGGAGCGTCCTGCGCGACCGATAGCATGGCCGGGTTTATCGTGGTCACACGCAAGGCGCCCAGCCAATTATGCGTCGACTCATTGGCATTAATAGTGGCGGCATTTTCGACAAGATGATAGGCACGCCTCATGTTGCGCTGGGGGGAAGCAACGATGGCTGATGGAAAACGTTTCACCGAGATTGATGGACTGCGCGGCGTGGCCGCGATGCTGGTCGTACTTACCCACTTGGGTGAATCCCTGACGAAGCTTCCGGTTCCCTCGTACATCAGCGGGGCTGCAAATATTTGGTTCTACGACCTGTTCAGTCCCGGTCGCGTCGGCGTCGTGGCATTCTTCTGCATCAGCGGGTTCGTCATCCCCTACAGCTTCGGCGGCAAGAATCCGGCGATTTCGTTCCCGATCAACCGTTTCTTCCGGATTTTCCCGTCCTTCTGGCTGGCGGTCTGTCTGGCGGCGATCACCTTTCTGGCATTGGGTACGAAGTCGATCACGCCCGCGCAGTTTGTGGTGAACCTCACCCTTCTGCACCGCGTGATCGGGGTGCCGTACATCTTGACTGTCGACTGGACGCTGCTGGTAGAAATCCTGTTCTATATCAGCTGCTACGCCCTTTTTCTGACCAAAAGCATTCACAGTTTCTCCACGCACCTAGCGGCGATGGTCGTGCTTTTGGTTATCGCCATCGCGGGCGGTATCTGGCGCTGGTATCATCCGATGAGCAGCCTGCCGATCGGCATCCCGACCTATCTGGCGGCAATGCATTTCGGGGCACTCACGCGCATGCGGCTCACCGGCTATGGCCCGATCGCGATGAAGCTCTACCCGGTTGCCCTGTTCCTGCTGGTGTCCGGGGCCTGTGCCGCCAACACGCTGGCCTATCATCACACCAAGACCGAATCGATCGGCATGGTCGCTGCCAATTTGGGCTATCTCGCGGGTCTCGCGCTGTTCATCGCCTGCGTCTACGCCAAGCTGTTCGCAGGGGGTACCTTCCAGCTTCTCGGCAAGGTCAGCTATTCCATTTACCTGCTGCACACGATCGTTCTCGCTGTCATTGTCCGTCTCTGGCCGCTGTTCCCGTCGTGGACCGTAGCGCTGCTGGTGCTGGCGCCGATCTATTTCGCGGTGGTCGTCCTGGGTTCGATTCTTGCGCAGCGCTATGTCGAACAGCCGTCGGTGGCGCTTGGCCGACGGATCGTGAAAGGGCTGGAAGCCCGCGCATGGGTAGGGTCCAAACGTCCCATTGCCTGACGTGCCGGCGAAAAATTGGGCGTTGATGCGCGCGGGTGGGGATAGAGTGCGATCCGGCTAGCGCGGGCGCTATCGGCCTGTGCCGGGGGATTCGATCGATGCGGGTGATATTGGCGACGCTGGGCACGCTCGGGGACGTGCATCCTTTCATCGCGCTGGCACTGGGGATGCAGGCGCGTGGGCATGTTCCCGTGCTCGCGGGGGCGGAATCGGTGCGGCCGATCGCCGCACGACACGGCATCGAGTTTCACCCGATCCGTCCCGATGGGCCGCAACTGCTCGCCGATACCGGCATGGACGAGGGCGCGATCACGCGGGCGATGGCGAGCGATTTTGGCTTCGTCGCCGATCGGGTGCTGGTGCCCTATGCCGAGGCCACGCTGGCCGATCTCAAGCCGGTCATCGCCAGCGCCGATCTAGTCATCGCCAGCAGCTTCTCGATCCATGCGCGGATCGCGGCGCAGGCGGCGGGGGTGCGGCTCACCACGGCGCTGCTCCAGCCGATCACGCTACTCTCCGCCGAGGATCCGCCGGTGCTGCCCCGCGGTGAGACCGGGCTGGTGACGCTGCGGCGCTGGTTCGGGCCCGGTGCCGTCCGCCCGCTGCTGGGCCTGGCGCAGCGCCGCTTCGCCAAGGGGTTGGCGCCCTTCGCCGCGCTGCGCGCCGCGGCGGGGGCGCCGCCCTTTGCCGGGAACGAGATGCTCGCCGGCCCGCTGGCGGTAGACCGCGCGGTGGGGCTGTGGTCGCCGACCTTTTCCCCGGCACCGGCGGATGCGCCGCCCAGCTTCGTCCAGACCGGCTTCGTCTTCTACGACGGCGGTTTTGCCGGGCAGGGGCTCTCCGCCGCGCTCCAGGCGTTTCTCGCGGCCGGGCCGCCGCCGCTGGTGTTCACGTTGGGCAGCATGGCGGTCTATGCCGAGGACGGCTTCTACGCGGCCAGCGCCGAGGCGGCGCGGCGGCTGGGGCGTCGGGCGGTGCTGCTGGTCGGCGAGGATCTGCTGGCGCAGCATGCCGGGCTGGCGAGCGCGGACGTGCTGGTTGTCGGCTATGCGCCGCATTCGCAGCTCTTCGGCCAGGCGGCGGCGGTGATCGGGCATGGCGGCATCGGCACCACGGCGCAGGCGATCGGCGCGGGCGTGCCGCAGCTCGTCTGCCCGATCTTCGGCGACCAGTTCGACAATGCGGCGCGGATCGTGCGCGCCGGGCTGGGCCGCTCGCTTCCCAAGCGCCGCTACACGGCAGCGCGGGCCGCCGCGGCGATCTCGGCGCTGTTGCAGGACGAGGGCATCGCCGCCCATGCCCGGCGGGCGGCGTTCGCGCTGGCGGCGGAGGATGGGGTCGGCGCGGCGCTCGACGCGCTGGGACTCGGCGCCGCGCACTAGCCCGAGCAGCGCGACTCGATTCGCGCGAAGGGCCGCCTTTCGGCCGCGACGTTACGGGATCTTTACCTGCCAAGCGCCATCCATGGTTAGCGGCGGCCGGAATCGTCTCGTTCCGCGCCACTCGGGAAAGCTGCGGGGGCGGGATTGGTCCTGATTGATGGTAAACGCGCTTTTCATCATGCCCTTCCAGCCCCATAGTCTTCTAAGAGGGGCTGGTCGGGACGGCCCGATGGAGAAGAGGACGGCTGAGCGGTGACCGCATTATCTCGTTTCCCGCGTTTCTTCGTTACGAGTCCGTCTCCCTGCCCGTACCTTCCCGGCCGCCAGGAACGGAAGATCTTTACCGAACTCACCGGCCAGCATGCCGGCGAACTCAACGACGCGCTGAGCCGGATCGGCTTTCGTCGCAGCCAGTCGGTCGCCTATCGGCCGAGCTGCGCGGGCTGTACCGCCTGCGTGTCGGTGCGCGTGGTGACCGAGGGCTTCCAGCCCAACGCCACCCAGCGCAAGCTGCTTAAGCGCTATGGCGATATCGAAGTCACCGCTTGCAAGCCCTGGGCGACGGGCGAGCAGTATGAACTGCTCAAAGGCTATCTCGATTCGCGGCACCCCGGCGGCGGAATGGCGGCGATGGACGAGAGCGACTATGCCGACATGGTCGAGCAGTCGCCGGTCAACTCCTATGTCGTCGAATATCGCGAGCCGTCGGTGGATGGCGAGCGTGGCCGGCTGATCGGCGCCTGCATCACCGATCAGCAGGGCGACGGGCTGTCGATGATCTACAGCTATTTCGTCACCGATGACGAGGCGCGGCCCGGCATGGGCAATTTCATCATCCTCGATCACATCCTGCGCGCGCGGGCTGCGGGCCTGCCCTATGTGTATCTTGGCTATTGGGTGAAAGGCAGCGCGCGCATGGCGTACAAGACCCGGTATCGCCCGATCGAGGTGCTAGGGCCGAGCGGCTGGGCACTGCTGAGCGACGAGGATCTGGTGGGTGCGATGCCCAATGCGATGGCGGCGGCGTTCGCCTGAAGGGGCGGGCGCACAGTCGCATTCGCCACCTCGGCGAAAGCGGCGACTCCGTCGCCGCTCGCCAGCAGCGAGAATCCACGCGGAGACCTCAATAGGTCGCGGCTGTTGCCGGGATGACGCGGTTTTGGGAATCGCGGCGGCTACCGCTGCAGGCTATTCCTCGTTCCCCAGCCGATCGACGTGCAGGTCCACGGCAAGCTGTTCCTCGCCATGCCCGATGCGGTGGCCTGCCACGGCGGCGGCACCTTCGGAGTCGAGGCCCATCGCGACCCGCACATAGCCGTCGTCCGGCGAAAGGCCGGTGACCGGATCGAACGCCACCCAGCCGAGCCCGGCGATCCACGCTTCGCACCACGCATGCGGCGCGCATTGCTGGGTGCCGTCGAGATGATAGCCCGAGACGTAGCGGGCCGGCGCCTCCAGCGTTCGCGCGGCCGAGACGAACATCTGCGCGACGTCGCGCGATGCCTCCGCCTTGCCGGCAAAGGCCTGGGCGGCGGTGAGGCCGTTGTCGGGCACGTCGGGCACGCAGCGGAAGCGGGTGTGCAACGCCTGGTTGAGCCGGTGCAGCCGCTCAATCGGATCGGTGGTGCCGGCACTCACATCGGCCGCGAAAGCTGCGAGCTCCGGGCTGGGCGCGGTGCGCGGCGTCGTGCGCAGGAACAGCGCGGGGGGCAGCGGTTCGCTCGCGCCGCGCAGCACCCCGGCGTTGTCGGTGGTCAGCACCTCGCCGGTCACCGCGATCTCGATCGCCTCGATCGGGCCCTCGGCGTAGAGCATCGTCACCGCATTGCCATAGCCGTCCACCGCGTCGCGCAGCCGCGCGTCGCAATCGACGCCGACCATCCAGCTCACCACGGTCTGGTGCTGGGTGTCACAGGGGGTGAGGCGCAGCATCTGGACGATCCGCGCCTGGGGCTGGGTGAAGCGATAGACCGAACGGTGTTCGACGGCGATGCGCATCAGAGGAACCGGAACTGGCGAGCGATCGCGCTGTCGAGCAGCGCGTTCTCGGTGATGAAGGTCTCCAGATATTCGTGCAGGCCGCCGACGATGATGTCGGGCGTGCGCGCCTTCTGGACGCGGGCGAGGCGGGCGCGGGCCATCCGATCGGCCTCGCCCTGAAGCCCCGTGCGCTTGGCGAGCGCGCTGAGCAGCGTCACGCTCTCCTCGACACAGGCGGCAAGGCTGCGCGGCAGCTCGGCACGGCTGACCAGCAGGTCGATGACGTTGTCGGGCCGCAGCCCCTCCGAATAGAGCCAGCGATAGGCGGTGACCGCGGACACGGTCTGGAGGATCGTCGTCCACTGGTCGCGATCGACCGCGCCGCCGACGCTTTCGCCCGCCGGCAGCAGCAGGTGGTATTTCACGTCGACCAGTCGCGCGGTGTTGTCCGCCCGCTCGATCGCGGCGCCCAGCTGGATCAGGAGCGTCGCCTCGTTGCGCATCATCCGGTGGATCGCGCCTTCGAAACCGCGGGTCTCGCCCTTTGTCTGCTCGACCAGGCTGAGCGTCTCGGTGGCGCCGCCGGTCGAGGCGCGGTTGGCGAACAGCCACCAAGCGCGGTTGATCGCGGTCCACGACTCGCGGGTGAGCGCGGTGCGCACCGCGCGGGCGTTGTTGCGCGCCATCTCCAGGCAGCGGATGATCGAGCCGGGGTTGGTCGAATCGAGCGTCAGGAACCTCGCGACATGGGCCTGGGTGGCCGGATGGCCGGTCGCGGCGAAGATCTCGTCGGTATAGCTGACCGAGAGCGCGCTCTGCCATGCCGCTTCGCCGGCGGGGCGGGCAGACAGCGCATCGAGGCGGATCGTGGCTTCCACCAGCCGCGCGATGAAGTCGGCGCGCTCGACATAGCGGCCGAGCCAGTAGAGCGCGGCAGCGGTGCGGGAGAGCATCATCATGCCGAGTCTCCCAGCAGCACGAAACTGTCTTTGGTGCCGCCGCCCTGGCTGGAATTGACCACCAGCGATCCCTCGCGCAGCGCGACGCGGGTCAGCCCGCCGGGCACCACGCGCACCTTGTCGCTTCCGGTCAGCACGAACGGGCGGAAGTCGACATGGCGCGGGGCCAGGCCCTTTTCGGTCAGCGTCGGCACGGTGGAGAGCGCCAGCGTCGGCTGCGCGATATAGCGGTGCGGCTCGGCGATCAGCGCGGCGCGGAACGTCTCGATCTGCGCCTTCGTCGCCGTCGGGCCGACCAGCATGCCATAGCCGCCCGAGCCGTCGACCAGCTTCACCACCAGCTCGGGCAGGTGATCGAGCACATATTTCAGCGCCTGCGGTTCGCGGCAGCGCCAGGTCTCGACATTGGGCAGCTTGGCCTCGCCGCCCGAATAGAAGCGGACGATCTCGGGCATGTAGCTGTAGATCGCCTTGTCGTCGGCAATGCCGTTGCCGGGCGCGTTGAGCAGCGCGACATTGCCCGCGCGATAGGCGGCGATCAGCCCCGGCACGCCGAGCAGCGAATCGGCCCGGAAGACCAGCGGATCGAGGAAATCATCGTCGATGCGGCGATAAATCACGTCCACGCGCACGCGGCCCGCGATCGTCTCCATGTAGACGATGTCGTCATCGACCACGAGGTCGGCGGCCTCGACCAGCTCGACGCCCATCGAATCGGCGAGGAAGCTGTGCTCGTAATAGGCCGAGTTGAAATGGCCCGGGGTCAGCACGACGCACACCGGCCGTGCCCGCCCGGAGGGGGCGACCGAGCGCATCGTCTCGAGCAGCATGTCCGGATAGCTGTCGACCGGCGCCACGCGGAAATCGCGGAACAACTCGGGGCAGAGCCGGATCATCGCCTCGCGATTTTCCAGCATGTAGGAGACGCCGGAGGGCGTGCGGGCATTGTCCTCCAGCACGTAGAACTCGTCGGGCCCGGTGCGGACCAGGTCGATGCCGCAAATATGCGCCCAGACCCCGTGCGGCGGGCGGATGCCGGCGACTTCGGGGCGGAACTGTTCGTTGTGGAGGACGAGTTCGGGCGGGAGGATGCCCTCGTCGAGGATCCGGCGGGCGCCGTAGATGTCCTCCAGGAACGCGTTGATCGCCTCGACCCGCTGGACGAGCCCTTCGCTCAGTTTCTGCCATTCGCGCTGCAGGAAGATCCGCGGCACGATGTCGAAGGGGATGATCCGTTCGGCGGCGTCGCTGTCGCCATAGACGGCGAAGGTGATGCCGAGCTGGCGGAAGGCCGCCTCTGCCGATTGCTGCCGCCGTTGCAGCTCGTCGGCGGGTGTATCCGCGATCCATTGCGACAGGGTGGAGAACTCGGCGCGCGGTGCGTCCGGCCCGCCATGACCCCAAATTTCGTCGAACGCCCCCCGTGATCCCATCGATGCTCCCAAACGCCCGAGTGGCCAATTGGGTGCATGCTGCAATGCTTCGTTGCGCCGCACAAGCGGGGATTGTGCACGGTTGCACGACGGAGGATTTTTAAGCACCGGCATGGCAGGATGGCGAAATGTCGATCCTGCTCGCGCTCCTCGCCGCCGCTCAGCCCTTCACCATCGCCGAGACGGGGCGGGGATTTCCCACGCTGGCGGCGGCCGTGGCATCGGTGCGCGACGGCACCGCGACGATCCTGATCGCGCCCGGCACCTACCACCAGTGCGTGGTCCAGGCGGCGGGGCACGTCACCTACAAGGCCGCCCAGCCGGGTACCGCGATCTTCGAGACCTCCGTGTGCGAGGAGAAGGCGGCGTTCGTGCTGCGCGGGCGCGGATCGGCGGTGGACGGCATCGTCTTCCGCAAGTTCCGCGTGCGCGACGGCAACGGTGCCGGCATCCGCATCGAGATGGGCGACCTGACCGTCACGCGCGCGACCTTCCTCGACAGCCAGGAGGGGATCATCGGCGGTGGCCACCCGAGCGTGCGCAGCATCACCATCGACCGATCGAGCTTCGCCGGCCTTGGCCAGTGCGACGAATCGCCGAGCTGCGCGCATTCGATCTATCTGACGGTCGACGGGCTGGTGACGATCACCCATAGCCGCTTCGAGCGCGGCACCGGCGGGCACTATGTGAAGCTGCGCGCGCGCCGCGTGGCGATCACCGACAACAGCTTCGACGACAGCGCAGGGGCCAAGACCAACTACATGATCGACCTGTCCGAGGGCGGTACGGGCCTGATCGCGCAGAACATGTTCGTGCAGGGGAAGGGCAAGGAGAACCGGTCCGGCCTGATCGTGGTCGCGGCCGAAGCGCGGACCTATCCGACGGACGGGCTGCGGGTGGAGGGCAACACCGCCGCGTTGGCGCCCGGCGCGCCGGCGGACCCGGCGTTCGTGGCGGACCTGTCCGGCGGACGGGTCACGGTCACGAACAACCGGCTGACGGGCATGCGCGCGTTCGAGCGGCGGTAGGATCCTCCCCGTGGCGCGGAGGATCTTCAGTTACTTGCAGCTGTCGCCCGTGCCCGCGTCGATATCCAGGCAGCGGCCGTCGATCTCCACCGGCACCGGTACCTTGATCAGCGCCGCCAGCGTCGGCGCGATGTCCACCGTCTCCACCGACAGCGGCTGCTCGAAGCCGGTCATGCCCTTGCGCCAGAACAGGATCGGCACGCGGCGGTCATAGTCCCAGAAGCTGCCATGCGTCGCGACATTGCCGATCGCGGGGTCGAGGATCGGCGTCACGCGCGGCTTCAGTGCCACGATCAGATCGCCCGACCGCTGCGGATCATAGGAGGCGCGGGCGCGCTCCAGCAGGCTCCAGGTCTCGGGAGGCGTGTGGACGATCGGCGTCGCCTCGATCTGCGCGCGGGTGAACACCGCCTGGACCTGCGGGTTTGCGGTGTAGAGCTTCGCGGCCTCGGCGAGCACCGCGGCGCGCTTCGCCTGCGGCACCGCCGGCGAGACATACACGTCGCCGCCGGGCCCGCCGACCAGCACCGGGCCGGTCAGCGCCAGCTTGCCGGCAAGCGCGCGGCTGATGCTGGTGGTGGTCACCTCGGTGGTAATGCGCTGCTCGGTCGGCGCGCCGTGTTCGCGGTGGCGTTCGGGCAGGTCGTGGCCACCATGGTCGGCGGTCAGTACCACCTGATAGTCGACGCCCGTGCGATCCAGCGCGTCGAACAGCCGGCCCAGCGTCTGGTCGAGCGAGAAGAGCTGCAGGCACATCTCGCTGCCCTCGGTGCCATAGGTATGGCCAACATAGTCGGTGGCCGAGGCGCCGACGATCAGCAGATCGGTATGCCCCTGCTGGCCGAGCTTCATGTCGGTGGCGAGCCTGGCGCCGAGTGCCAGCACCGCATCGTCGAACTCGGGCGAGATGCGGAACGCTTTGGCATCGCCCGCCGCACGCGCGAAGCGGCCGTCGCCGACGGTGCGGGTAGCGCTCACCGGGATCGCGCGGCTGCGGGCCTTGCAGAAGGCCGGCAGGTCGAGCGGCGTCTGCGCCTCGGCGATGCGCGCGGTGGTGGCGGCGTTGATCCTGGTTACCGCCGCGGGCGCGGTGCGGCCGGCATAGGAGACAAACGCCTTGCCGTCCCACCACCAGAGCTCGTCGACCTTGTGGCCGCCCATCATCACCGCCGCGCGGTCCTTGCCCGCCACCGAGACGACGCGCGACTGCGGATCGGCCGCCTTCATCCACTCGCCCAGCGTCGGCACCTTCAGATGCTTGTCGGAAACGGTGTAGTGGTTGGAATCGCTGCCGGCGACGCTCTCGTCCTCGGCGCAATAGACCGTCTTGTCGGCGCGCGGCGCGGCGAAATCGGTCCAGTCATTGGCGATGATGCCGGTGCGCGAGGGGTGGTCGCCGGAGAGGATGGTCGAGTGGCCCGGGCAGGTCTCGGTCGCGGCGTGGCTTTGATAGCCTGCCGGAAACACCGCGCCGGTCATCAGCCGCGCGAAGCCGCTGGTGAACTGGCCGCGATATTCGGCGAACAGATCGGCCGAGAACTGGTCGACCGAGATTACCACCACCAGCTTGGGCGGCGTGGCCGGCAGGGCAGGCGCGGGCGCGCTCTGCTGGGCCAGCGCGGGGGTGGCGGCCAGCGCAAGCGCGGCGAGGGGGGCAAGCAGTTTCATCAGGGCCGGCTCCGGGCACGGGTGGACGTTGGTACACCCAGCTATTGTCGAACGCAGCGAACTGGGCAAGGACGGCGCCATGGCCCAGCTACGTTTCGCTTTGATGTCGCTTCTGCTCCTCCTGCTCGGCGGCGCGCCCGCGATCGCGCAGGGGTTCGCCAAGGGCCCCCATGTCCGCAGCGAGCTGGTGGCGGAGACCGCGACCCCGAAACCGGGCAGCGACGTGACGCTGGCGCTGGTCTCCACGCCCGACCCCAAATGGCATGCCTATTGGCAGAATCCCGGCGATGCGGGCCTGCCGGCGGAGGCGCACTGGACGCTGCCGGCGGGTGCCAAGGCAGAGGACTTCCGCTATCCCGTGCCGCAGCGGCTGCTGATCGCCGGGCTGATGAACTATGTGTACGAGGGCACCTTCGTCCGGCTGACGACGCTGCACATCCCCGCCGACGCGAAGGGCGTGCTGCCGGTGAAGCTCAAGCTCGACTATCTCGTCTGCACCGATACGCTTTGCGTGCCCGAAAAGGCCGAGTTGGAGACGGTGCTGACGATCGGCGACGGCGCGATCAATGCGGCGACCCGCGCGAAGTTCGACGGCTGGCGCGCCAAGCTGCCCAAGCCGCTGAGCACGCCGGCCAGCTTCCAGGCCGATGGCGGCACGCTGCGGATCGCGGTGCCCTATCCGGCGGGGGCTGCGGCGAAGGACGTGTACTTCTATCCGCTGACCGCCAACGCGGTCGACTATGCCGCGCCGCAGACCGTTACGCGGGACGGCGACCGGCTGGTGATCGAGACCAAGGCCCGCACCGCGCCGACCGCGCTGGAGGGCGTGCTGGCGATCGACGGGCAGGGGCTGATCGTCACTTCCAAGCCCGGAACCGTTGCGGCGGCCAAGCCGGCGGCGACCCCGTGGCTGGCCGCGATCGGCGCGTTCTTCGCGGCGGTGCTCGGCGGGCTGATCCTGAACGTCATGCCCTGCGTCTTCCCGATCCTCAGCCTCAAGGCGCTGAGCCTTGCCAAGGCGAACAACGACAGCGGCAGCCCGCGCGCCGAGGCGCTGGCCTATACCGCGGGCGTGGTGCTGGTGTGCCTAGCGCTGGGCGGGCTGCTGCTCGGGCTGCGGGCGGCGGGATCGAGCGCGGGCTGGGCGTTCCAGCTGCAGGACCCGCGCGTCATCCTCGTGCTGCTGCTGCTCGTCGCCGCCATCGCCTTCAACCTGGCCGGTCTGTTCGAGATCACCACGCCCGCCTTCGTCAACCGCGCCGCGAGCCGGGGCCATGGCGGCGCCTTCGCCACCGGCGCGCTGGCGGCGTTCATCGCCACGCCGTGCACCGGGCCGTTCATGGCTTCGGCACTGGGCGCAGCGCTGGTGCTGCCCTGGTTCGCGGGGCTGGCGATCTTCGGCGGGCTGGGGCTGGGCATCGCGCTGCCGTTCCTGTTGCTCGGCTTCGTGCCCGCGTTCCGCCGCAAGCTGCCCAAGCCGGGTGCTTGGATGGCGACGATGCGGCACATCCTGTCGGTGCCCATGTTCCTCACCGCGCTGGCGCTCGCCTGGGTGCTGGGCAAGCAGGCGGGAGTGGACGGCATGACGATCGGGCTGGCGGCGACGCTGCTCGCGACGCTCGGCCTGTGGTGGGCCGGTGCGCGGCAGGCCAAGGGGCGTAGCCGGGCGTGGCTGCCGGCGGTGCCGCTGGTCCTGCTGGCACTGGGCGGCGTGGCGCTGGTCCATCCTGCGGCAGCGGGCGGCGCGCCCGCCGCCATAGCCGGAGCCGAGCCGTTCAGCGAAGCCCGGCTCGCCGAGCTGCGCGCGCAGGGCCGCCCGGTCTTTGCCTTTTTCACCGCCGACTGGTGTCTGACCTGCAAGGTCAACGAGAAGGCGGTGATCGAAACCGCCGCCGTCGAGAAGG
>JAIYAA010000056.1 GCA_027489295.1 Sphingomonadales bacterium
GAGGTCGCGGACATGGCCGTAGCTGGCGAGGACGCGGTAGTCCTTGCCGAGATACTTCTCGATGGTTTTCGCCTTGGCCGGCGATTCGACGATGACAAGCTGCATGAGGTGTTCGATCGATCCCTACGTGTACGCGTGTAAGGTGGGGGGCGACGCTGCGGCGCGTCAAGCGGCCGGTTTCGCCGTCCGGACAAGGCTGCTACCACGCCCGGCAGGACGAGGGGGAATGGAAATGCACGCGCTGGCACTGATCGCACTGTTCACCATGCAGGCCGAAGACAAGCTGGTCTGGCCGATGGCGGAGGGTTTCACGACCGCATTCCAGAAGGGGTCGCCCGACGGCTCCGACATCGAGGAGCGCGTTGCCAAGGGGGAAACCGTCGAGGCGTGGAGCCGCATGATCACCCGCATCACCTTTCCCGCGCCCGTCGATCCGATGCTGTTCAGCACGCGCATGGCGGAGCGCTTGCAGCAGGCCTGCACCGGCGCGGTGGCGAGCACGCCCAGCACGGGCCCGCACGGGGTCGACATGCGGTTCGACTGCCCGCGCAATCCCGCGACCGGCAAGCCGGAGACGATGTTCCAGCGCGTGGTGCCCGCCAGCGGCAAGCTGTACATCCTGCAGGTCGCCTTCCGTTCCGTGCCGACCGCAGAGCAGGCGAGCTGGGCGAAGGCAGAGCTCGACCGGGCGACGCTGTGCCGCGCCGGCTCGGTCGAGAACGCCTGCCGCTGAGGGCCTGGATCAGGCAGGCTGGGCAGCCCGCATCCGCTCCAGCACCACGTCGATGTCCGTGGCGGCATGGCGTTCGGGAACGCGCTGGTCCTCCGGCCCCGTGCCGCGATTGACCAGCCGACCGCGCCGCACCGGTTCGCGATCGGCGATCTCGGCCGCCCAGCGCAGCAGGTTCGGATAGTCCTGCGCGTTGAGGAACACGTCCGCGCCGGCATAGGTCTCGCCACGCACCACCGCGCCGTACCAGGGGAAGATCGCCATGTCGGCGATCGTGTAGTCCTCGCCCACCATGTAGCGGTTGGCGGCCAGATGCGTGTCGAGCACGTGCAGCTGGCGCTTGGCCTCCATCGCATAGCGATCGATCGCATACTGGATCTTGATCGGCGCATAGGCGAAGAAATGGCCGAAGCCGCCGCCCAGGAACGGTGCCGATCCCATCTGCCACATCAGCCAGCTCAGCGTCTGCGCGCGCTTGGCAGGGTCGGTGGGCAGGAAGGCATCGAACTTTTCGGCGAGGTGGATCATCATCGCGCCGCTCTCGAAGATCGGCAGCGCCGGTTCGATGGCATGGTCGACCATCGCCGGGATCTTCGAATTGGGGTTGATCGCGACGAAGCCGCTGCCGAACTGGTCGCCCTGGCCGATATTGATCAGCCACGCGTCATATTCTGCGCCCGCATGGCCGGCGGCGAGCAGTTCCTCGAGCAGGATCGTCACCTTCTGCCCGTTGGGCGTGCCGAGCGAGTAGAGCTGGATCGGGTGCTTGCCGACCGGCAGTTCCTTCTCGTGCGTCGCGCCCGAGACCGGCCGGTTGATGTTGGCGAACTGGCCGCCATTGCCCGGCGCCCATTCCCACACCTGGGGCGGCACATAGCCGGCGGGAAGGTTGTTCGCGGGATCGGGTGCGTCGGCCATGCTCGGTGTCTCCTCGGGGAAGCGTTGCGGGCGGCATGTAGGGCGCGCACGGCGACTTGCCAGTCCCGGCACGACAAAGGGCCGGGCGCGGCTCTCGCCACGCCCGGCCCCTGTTTCGGCTGCGCTACGCTTACTTGAAACGCAGGCCGACGCCGGCCATCACGCGCTGGCGCGCGGTGTGGTCGCTATACTGCGAATAGACATACTGGGCGTTGACGTAGAGCGGCATGCGGGTCTGCTCGCCGGTCAGCGAATATTCGACGCCGCCGCCGACCTGATAGCCGTCGGTGTTGAAGTGGTTGTAGTAGCCGCCGGTCGGGGTATCGAGCCGCTTGCGCTGCTCGTTGTTTACATAGCCGCCCTTGGCGAAGATCAGCAGCTGCGGGGTGGCGAGCACGCCCGCACGCACCGCGGCGCCATATTCGTCGAACGACTTCTGGCAGACGGTGCCGCCGCTCGCGCCCGAGCAGTTCTCGTTCCAGTCGTTGGCGCGCCAGTAGCTGCCCTCGGCACCGATCACGATGCGCTCGCCGATCTGGCCGTCGAAGCCGATCGTGCCGCCATAGCCGAACTTGTCGTTATGCCGGCCCTGCGACTGGAAGCGATCGCCGCCGGCATTGGCCTCGATGCGGATGCCGCGGAAGCTGGTGCCGTTGCTGCTGGTGGTGGTGTCCTGCGCCTGGGCGGCGGTGGCGGTGAGGCCGATCGCCGCGACGGCGAGAAGAAACGCGTTACGCATACTGTACATCCCTATGGATTGGAGGGGCTTTGCCTTCGCCGTAACCCGCCACGGCGCAAAGGTTTCCGCGCCGCGGCATAAACCTGACGAGCCGTGGCAAAGATGCAACACCATGCAGATGGCTGCTGGCCGTAGCGTCCGGCACCGCCCGCGCTTGCCGTGCAGGGTCGCACCGGGCAAAGGCGCGCCATGGCCCCGCTCCGCTCCCCGTCCCGCGCGCTGCGTGCGCTGTTGCTGACCGTCGGCGCGGTGCTGCTCTGCTATGCGATCGCCCGTATCCCGCGCGAGGTGCATCCGCTCGACCTCACCTTCAATTCGATGCTCGATCATCTGCTGCGCGGCCGGTTCGACGTCGACGCCGCGATCGTCGGCCGCGAAGGCTTTGCGGTCGGCGGGCGGGTAGTCGCCTATTGGGGCATCCTGCCGGCGTTGCTGCGGCTGCCCTTCACGCTGTTTCCGGGCTGGCGGACGCTCGATTTCACCATCGGCTCCTGCCTCGTCGCGCTCGCGGGGATGATCGCCACCAAGCTGTGGACGCTCCGGCTGATCCGCCGCGCCAGGCCGGACGTGCCGCGCTGGCTCGGCCGGGCGATGGCGGTGGTGCTGGTCCTGTCCGGCGCGCAGGTCTGCTTCCTGCGCTTCAGCCTCTACCAGGAAGTGTGCCTGTGGGCGGCGCTGTGGGGCGCGCTGTTCGTCGCCGCGGCGGTGCATGTCCGGCTGCTCGGGGTCGGCCGCGGCGCGATGCTGGTGATGGCGCTCACCGCCGGGCTCGCGATGCTTACCCGGGTGTCGCTGGGGATCGGCCTGGTCGCGGCATTCGGCGGGCTGCTGCTGGTCGAGACCGTGCGCCATCGGCGGGACCTGCGCGCCTGGATCGGCGCTGCCGCCGCGCCGCTGCTGGTGCTGGGGTTGCTGGGTGCGGTGACGGCGCTGGTGAATTACGGTCGCTGGGGCAGCCCCTTCACCTTCGCCGACTATCACCACTATCTCTACAACGCCTGGTATCCCGATCGGCTGGTGCGGATGGCCGAGCAGGGGCTGTTCAACCTGCACCGCGTGCCCTTCGGGCTGGTCTATTATTTCGCGCCGGTCTGGGTGCTGCACGGCGCCGACGGCCAGCTGCTGCTGGAGGCGACCCGGCAGAAATGGATCGACGCGGCCGAACTGCCGCCGAGCAGCTTCCTGCTCACCGATCCGCTGCTGTTGCTGCTGGGCGCTGGCGCCCTCGCCACCGGGCTGCGCCGCCCGAGCGCCACCCGCCTGCGCAGCGCCGCGATCGCGCTCGGTCTCGCGCTGCCGGCGGTGCTGATGCTCTGCGCGGTGAGCATGAACTTCCGCTATCGGCTCGATTTCTACCCACTGTTCGAGTTTCTCGCCTTTTCCGGCGTGATCCTGATCGGCGAGGGCGCGCGGGCGCCGGACAAGCGGCTCGTCGCGACGCTGGCGGTGGTCTCGGTGCTCGGGTCGCTGCTGGTCGGCGCGGCCTATCTGGTCGGGCGGCTGGGCCCGGGCCAGCTGCTGATCGGCGACGGGGTCGGCGCCTATTATCTGCAGGCGTTCGGGCTGCGCTGATCCCTCAGCGCAGCGACACCCGCGCCCCGGCATGGCGCTCCAGCCGGCCGGCGAGCTCCAGTTCCAGCAGCACCATCTGCACCACCGCCGGCGGGCACGCGCTCTGCCGGATCAGTTCGTCGACGCCCACCGGGACCGGACCGAGCAGGCCGGTCACCCGGCGGCGATCGGCCTCGCTTGCGTCCTCGGCCGGCGCGGGGCCGAAACGCCCGGCCGGCGCGCGCACCGCGCGCGGATCGAGCGGCCGCACCGCTTCCCAGATGTCGTCGGCGCTCTGCACCAGGATCGCGCCTTCGCGGATCAGCAGGTTGCACCCCTGCGCGCGCGGATCGAGCGGCGAGCCCGGCACCGCCATCACGTCGCGCCCCGCCTCCGCCGCGAGCCGCGCGGTGATCAGGCTGCCCGATCGGGGTGCGGCCTCGACCACCACCGTCCCCAGCGACAGCCCGGCGATGATGCGGTTGCGCGCCGGGAAGAAGCGGGCCAGCGGCTCCGTGCCGGGCGGCTGTTCGGTGACGAGCAGCCCCTGCGCCGCCACCCGCGCCTGCAGCTCGGCATTTTCGGGCGGGAAGACGATATCGATGCCGCTGGCGATCACCCCGATCGTGCCGCCGGCCAGCGCGCCCTGATGCGCCGCGGTGTCGATGCCGCGCGCGAGCCCGGAGACGACGACGGCGCCGCGCTCGACCAGGCCGATGGCGAGCTGGCGGGCGAAGCGGCACGCCGCCGCCGAGGCGTTGCGCGCCCCGACCATCGCCACGCAGGGTCTGGCAAGCAGCCCGGCATCGCCGCGCACGATCAGCGCGGGTGGTGCGTTTTCCAGCTCGGCCAGCAGCGCGGGATAGGCGGGATCGTCGAGGAAGCAATAGCGCGCGCCCAGCCGCTCGACCGCGGCGATCTCGCGCCGCACGACGCCGGCGTCGGCGATCTGCGGCGCCCTGCCACCGCCACGCGCGGCGAGCATCGGCAGCGCCTCCAGCGCCGCCTCGGCCGAGCCGAAACGCGCGGTGAGCTGGGCATAGGTAACGGGGCCGACATTGGCGGAGCGCAGCAGCCTCAGCCGCGGCTCCCGCCGATCAGCCACGCTTGCTGCCGACCCTGGGTTCGGACCCGCTGAGCAGCCGGTCGATATTCTCGCGGTGCTTCCACAGCACGATCAGCGCCAGCGCGAGCAGCATCAGCACCAGATCGATCCGGCCGAAGAACGCAGCGCTCACCGGTGCGCTCACCGCCGCCGCCATGCCCGACACCGACGAGATCCGCACCGTGGCGAGCAGCCCGAGCCATACCGCCGCATAGACGAGGCCAGACGGCCAGTAGAGCGCGAGCACCACGCCCATCAGCGTCGCCACGCCCTTGCCGCCGCGGAACTTGAGCCACACCGGATAGCAATGGCCGATAAACGCCGCGGTCGCCGCCAGCGCCGCCGTACCGGGCAGGAACGCCGCGGCAATCAGTACCGCCACGGCACCCTTCGCCATGTCGAGCAGCAGCGTCGCCGCCGCCAGGCCCTTGCGGCCGGTGCGCAGCACGTTCGTCGCGCCGATATTGCCCGATCCGATCTGGCGCAGGTCCCCCGCCCCGGCGGCGCGCGTCAGCAGCACCCCGAACGGGATCGACCCCAGCAGATACCCAAGCAACAGGGCCCCCGCAGGGGCCATCCAAGGAACTTCCGTGGGCAAAGCGGCCCCCTTTCGTTCCCGTGTCTAGCCGCTTCCCTTACCCGAACGCAATGACCTGCATCAGCGTGCAGGCAGGCCCATGTTGACGGCCGCCGCGCGACGCGTCCATGGCGGGCGCATGGCAGACCGTCGCCCCGTGCTCTTCTTCGATTCCGGCGTGGGCGGGCTGTCCGTGCTCGGGCCCACCACCGCGCTGCTGCCCCAGGCACCCTTGGTCTATGTCGCCGATTCGGCCGGCTTTCCCTATGGCACCAAGAGCGAGGCCGAAATCGCCGCGCGGGTGCCGGCGCTGCTCGGCCGGCTGGCCGAGCGTTACGATCCCCGCCTGATCGTGATCGCCTGCAACACCGCCTCGACAATCGCGCTCCAGCATGTCCGCGCCGCGCTCGACCTGCCGATCGTCGGCACCGTGCCCGCGATCAAGCCGGCAGCGGAGAGCAGCCGCACCCGCACCATCGGCGTGCTCGGCACCGCCGCGACGGTGCGCCAGCCCTATGTCGATGATCTCGCCGCGCGCTTCGCGGGGGACTGCACGGTGTTGCGCCACGGCTCCTCGGCGCTGGTCGAGCTGGCCGAGGCCAAGCTGGCGGGCGAGCGCATCGCGCCGGAGGTGATCGCCAACGAGCTCGACGGGCTGTTCCACCAGCCGGGCGGCGACCGCATCGACGTGATCGTCAATGCCTGCACCCATTTCCCGCTGCTCGAAGCCGAGATGCGTGCGGCGGCACCTCCGGGAACCGCGTTTGTCGATGGCGGCCCCGGGATCGCCCGCCGCGTGGCCTTTCTCACCCAGGGCCAGAGCTGGCCCGACGCCCCGCCCCCCGGCCGCGCCGTGTTCACCGCACGCGACCACCGTGCCGATGCGCTGGCCCCGGCGCTCGCACGCTATGGCCTCAGCCGTATCGAGACGCTGTAGCCTTCAGGCGAAGTCGCCCAGCAACGCCTGCGGGTCGCGCGCTACGAGCTTCGCCGTATAGCGCTCGGCCATCTCCTGATGCACCCGGCGCGCGCTGCTGTCGTCGCAACATGCCGCGCGCGTCCGCTCCTGCTGCGCACGCCGCGCGAAATATTCTGAGTCGTTTCTGGCCATGGCTGGTCTCCGTTCACAAGCGGGAACCCGATCATCTCTCCGTCGCAGAGTCGCTTGTGCCCCGACTCGTTCGCGATAGGGCTTGCATACCATGAATCGCGCGGGGCGCCGCGAGCGGATATCGGTGCATCCGATCAGATTGAGCAGCTTTTCCGCGGGGCCTCCCTGCTGAAAAGGGGATGCAAGCCTCCTAAGTTAGGCTATGACCAGCCGCAAATTCCGGTCAGCAAGACCGGCGGGAGAGGCTGGGGCAATACGGGGGTTCACGTGCTGGAATTGCTCGAAGACAAGGCGTAGAGAATCAATCCATGCAGCGCCAAGACGCATCCGCACCCGCGATCGACTATACGCGGGTCTTCACCCAGGC
>JAIYAA010000266.1 GCA_027489295.1 Sphingomonadales bacterium
AGCGTCTATGCCGCGACCATCGCCGTGTTCGTGCAGGACGAGAGCGAGGACTGGGCGGATACCCGCGCCTTTCTCGGCCGCCGGATCGAGGGCATCATGCGGTTCGAAAAGGCCAAGGCAGGGTTCGTCAGCCGTACGACCAACCGCCCCAGCCTTTCCCGCTTCATCGGTCGGCTGCGCTACCCGGCGATCTGATTAAGGCCGCGCCGGACTGGCGCGCTCGGCGACCATGCGTTCGCCGTCGATCGTGATCGGGCTGGCGAGCCCCGGCAGCCCGTCGCGCACGATCGCCAGTCCGCGAGCAATCACCTGCGGATCGGCGAACACCTCGTCGACGCGGTTGATCGGTCCGGCGGGTACGCCCTCCGCCTCCAGCGCCTCGTAAAGGTCGGCTTTGGCCCAATCAAGGATCGCGCGGGCGATCTTTGGGATCAACGCATCGCGGTTGGTCACCCGCGCGGGATTGGTCGCGAAGCGTGGATCGCTCGCAAGGTCGAGGCCGAGGATCCCGCATAGCTTGGCGAACTGGGAATCATTGCCCACCGCCACGATCAGCTCGCCGTCGCGGCAGGCGAACGCCTGGTACGGCACCAAGTTGGCGTGGCCATTGCCCATCCGGTGCGGCACCGTGCCGCTCGCCATCCAGTTGAGCGCCTGGTTGGCCAGCACCGCGACCTGGGTGTCGAGCAGCGCCATGTCGATATGCGCGCCCATGCCCTCCACGTCTCGGCGGCGGAGCGCGGCGAGGATCGCCACCGCCGAATAGACCCCGGTGAAGATGTCGGCATAGGCGACGCCCGCCTTTTGCGGCGCACCGTCGGGCTCGCCGGTCAGGCTCATCGCGCCGCCCATGCCCTGGATGATGAAGTCATAGCCGGCACGGCCTGCATAGGGTCCGGTCTGGCCGAAGCCGGTGATCGAGCAGACGATCAGCCGCGGATTCGCCGCGCGAAGGCTGGCGGCATCGAGGCCGTATTTTACCAGCCCGCCGACCTTGTAGTTCTCGATCACCACATCGGCATCAGCGATCAGCGCCTTGGCCGTCGCCTGACCCTCGGGCGTGGCGATGTCGATGCCGATGCTGGTCTTGCCGCGGTTGCAGGCGTGGAAATAGGCGGCGTCGCGGTTCTCACCGTCCATATCGTGGAGGAAAGGCGGGCCCCAGTGCCGGGTGTCGTCGCCCGCACCAGGCCGCTCGACCTTGACCACCTCGGCCCCCAGATCGGCGAGCAACTGCCCGCACCAGGGGCCGGCAAGGATGCGGGCAAGCTCGACGACCTTGATGCCGGCAAGCGGCTTCACGGGCGGCGGATCTCATACACGACGTGCGGCTTCTCCTCGCCCGCCATGATGCGCGGAAGCGTGCCGGGTCGTAGCACGCCGCCGATCTTCTCCATCGCCCGGCGCGACCGGACATTGTCCGCGCCGACCATGAATGTGGCCGTCGCGACCTGCCGGTGGATGTGGCCGAGCATCAACGTCTTGATCTCGCGATTGTACCGCCCGCCCCAAGTGGTGCGGGCGATATAGGTCCAGCCGATCTCGATCTCGTCGGCTTCCGGCACCCAGTTGTCATAGCGCGACGCTCCGATCACCGTGCCACTCGCCCGGTCTAGGATGGTCAACCCGCCGCCGCTCGTCAGGCATGCATCGAAGAATGCGTCGAACACCGGTCGCTGCCAGCGATCGTGCGCGGGGTGGACTTCCCAGAGCAGCGGATCGCTGGCGACAGCAAAGAGCGCTTCGCGATCGGCCGCCGTCATTGGGCGGATGCGGACCAGGTCGCCCTCCAGCACGGGCTGCCGATCGGGCGCCATCAGAACGCAGCGATGCCGGTGATAGCCCGGCCGAGGATCAGTCCGTGGACGTCGTGCGTGCCCTCATAGGTGTTCACCGTCTCGAGATTGATCGCGTGGCGGAGCACGTGGAATTCGGCCGAGATGCCGTTGCCGCCGTGCATGTCGCGCGCCACCCGGGCGATCTCGAGCGCCTTGCCGCAATTGTTGCGCTTGATGATGCTGATCGCCTCGGGGCTCAGCGTGCCCGCGTCGAACATCCGCCCGCAGCGCAGCGCCGCCTGCAGCCCCAGCGCGATCTCGGTTTCCATGTTGGCGAGCTTCAATTGCACCAGCTGCGTCGCGGCGAGCGGCCGGCCGAACTGGTGGCGATCCAGCGTATATTGCCGCGCGGCGTGGAAGCACGCCTCGGCCGCGCCCATCGTGCCCCAGGCGATGCCGTAGCGCGCGCGGTTGAGGCAGCCGAACGGCCCCTTCAACCCCTGCACGTTGGGCAGCAGCGCGTCTTCGCCCACTTCCACCCCGTCCATCACGATCTCGCCGGTCACCGAGGCGCGCAAACTCAGCTTGCCCTCGATCTTCGGGCTGGTCAGCCCCTTCATGCCGCGTTCGAGCACGAAGCCGCGGATCGCGCCGTCATGCGCGTCGCTCTTCGCCCAGACGACGAACACGTCGGCGATCGGCGAATTGGTGATCCACATCTTGGCGCCGGTGACCCGGTAGCCGCCGTCGATCTTCTCGGCGCGGGTGCGCATACCGGCGGGGTCGGAGCCGGCATCGGGCTCGGTTAGGCCGAAACAGCCGACCCATTCGCCGCTGGCGAGCTTGGGCAGGTACTTCCGCCGTTGCTCCTCGCTGCCATAGGCATGGATCGGGTGCATCACCAGCGAGCTCTGCACGCTCATCGCCGAGCGATAGCCCGAATCGACCCGCTCCACCTCGCGCGCGACCAGGCCATAGGCGACATAGCCGAGCCCGGCGCCGCCATAGGTTTCGGGGATCGTCGGCCCGAGCAGGCCCAGCGTGCCCATCTCGGTCATGATCTCGCGGTCGAAGCGTTCTTCCAGATACGCGGAGGTGACGCGCGGAAGCAGCTCGCCCTGCGCGTAGTCGCGTGCGGCGTCGCGCACCATCCGTTCCTCGTCGGTAAGCTCGCCGTCGAGCCCGAACGGATCCTGCCAGTCAAACCGGCCCATCTCTGCCATTTCAGTCGTTCCTCGGTGTCTCCGGTGCCGGGGCGGGGGCGGGTGCCGGCGCCACGACCGGGGGTTTGGGCGGCGTTGCAGCGGCCGCCTTCTCTATTTCGTCCAATGCCTTGCGCGCGTTGACATAGCGTGAAGCCGCGCCGGTCCAGCCCTCTGCCACGGAGGCGCCGGGCATGTGCGCCACCTCGGCGATCGCGGTCTCGACATTGCCGGCGGCCAGCGCGCTGCGGGCGCGGCGCAGACGTTCGGCCGGGCGCGGGCTGGGCATACCGGCCTGGTGGAGCACGAACAGGTCGCCGACGAAGCTGCGGAAGCGCACCCACAGGCTGTCGTCGGGCCCGGTGCCGAGCCGCGGCGCGATCGTATCGAGCGCGATGCGCAGATCTTCCAGTGTCAGCGGATCGGCGGCGGCGGTGACGATCGCCACGACGGCCGCCGGATGGCGTTCGCCGAAGCGGGCGCGGAGCTGCTGCTCCAGGCTGCCCAGCGGCTGGCCGCGTTCGATCGCGCGACGCACGGCGGCGGCGACCATCAGCCGCTCGGCCTGGGTCGAATATTGCGCGGCGTTGCGTGCGCTTTCGTCGGCCTGGCGCAGCTGCACCTCCAGCGCATCGAGCCGCGCCGCCAGCGCGCTCTCGCGCGCGTCCAGCGTCGCGACATCGGTTGCGGGGGCCAGCACCGGCGGCGGCATTTTCAGCGGCTGCGGCGCGGGCGAGGGGGCTGCGGCAGGCTTGGTCGTGCCGGCAGGTGTCGCCAGCTGTGTGCCGGACAGCTGGATCGCACCCGCCGTGAGGGCAACGCCGGCAAGGAAGCCAAGCCCGGCAGGGATCATTCGGGGGCGGCGCGGACTCAAGGTTCGGACCGGCTCGGGCGCCAGGGGCTCGTCGCTCATGGCCGCCCTTTTCGCCGCGTGGGGCGCCCGGGTCAATCGGCCAGCGCGATGGCGAGGTCGATCAGCGCCTCGGTCTCGGGCCGGGACGCGATGGCGGTGGCCCGCCAGCCCCCGCCCGCGCCGGCGGCCGCCGCCTCGCTGATCGCGGCGAGGAGGAGTGCACCGCGATCCTGCACGATCTCCGCCAGCCGCGCGCCGGCGCGGGCCGATTGCACCAGCGCGACGCTGCCAGCCAGCGCGGCGGCGTCCTGCGGCAGCACCGGTAGCGCTTCGCTGGCATAGACGGGCAGCACTGCGGCGACGATGCCGCCGGCGTTGAGCGTCCGCTCCTGCCCGGCAAGGTGGAGCGCGCGGCGGACTCCGGCTGCGCCCGCCTGCGCGACCAGTGCGGCGGCGCCGGCCTGGCCCACCGCGACCACATCGAGCTGCGCCCGCCGTGCGGCAGACGCGGTCGCTTCGCCCACGGCATGCACCGGCAGGCCGCGCAGGGCGTCCAGTCCGCTCCCCGCCAGCCGAACGGCGTTGGCACTTGTCAGGATCAGCGCATCAAAGTCGTTCGGATCGGGCGGGGTCCAGGCAAGCGACCGCGTCGCGAACAGCGGCAGCCGAATCGCCGTGCGCCCGCGCCCTTCGATGGCGGCGGCGGTGATGCGGTTGCCGGGCTCGGGCCGCAGCACGGCGATCGGGCGGCTCATCCCGCGAAGAGCGCGCGCACCGCGGCGGGCGCGCGATCGAGCAGGTCGCGGGCGAGGGCGGCGGGCAGCATCGCATCCTCGGGCGCGCCTTCGATCATGCCGTGGACATGGGCGCTGCCATCCTCGGCATAGAGCTCGGCCTCGATCGTCAGGATCGCGCCCTCGATCGTGGCGAGCGCGGCCACCGGCGAGTGGCAATCCGCCATCAGCGCGGCAAGGAAGGCGCGTTCGGCGAGCACGCAGGCGCGGGTCCTGGGATGGTCGATCGCCTCGAGCAGCGCGAGCGTGCGGGTATCGCCGGTGCGCGCCTCGATGCCGACTGCCCCTTGCGCGGGTGCGGGCAGCATCACGTTGGTGGGCAGGATATGGCCGACATCGTGGCGGCCCAGCCGCTCCAGCCCGGCCGAGGCGAGCAGCGTGGCGTCCGCCTCGCCGGCCGCCAGCTTGGCGAGGCGGGTGTCGACATTGCCCCGGAACAGCACGGTGGTGACGTCGGGCCGGTGCCGCTTCACCTGCGCGGCGCGGCGGGGCGAGGCGGTGCCGATCACCGCGCCCGGCTTGAGCGCAGCAAGCGATTCGGCCCCGACCAGCCGATCGCGCACATCGGCGCGCGGCAGCATCGCGGCGATGGCAATAGCCTCGGGGCGGATTGTCTCGACATCCTTCATCGAATGCACCGCGCAGTCGATGTCGCCCTCCAGCAGCGCGCGGTCCAGCTCCTTGGTCCACAGCGCCTTGCCGCCGATCTCGGCCAACGGGCGATCCTGCACCTTGTCGCCGGTGGTGCGGACGA
>JAIYAA010000100.1 GCA_027489295.1 Sphingomonadales bacterium
CGCGTCGCCGGGCAGCCGCTGCCCAATGACCGCACGCCGGACTGGTCCTATGCCTATTCGGTTCCGGCGCAGGCCGCTCGTGTCCTGCGCGTGATCGCCAAGGCCGACACGAGCTACCCCGAGTTCCCCCAGTACCAGCGGCCATGGCTGGAGCCCTACGGCCCGCTGCCGTTCCTCGATGTGGGCGACGCGATCTACTGCAACGTCGCCGACGCCACGCTCGAATACGCCGCCAAGACGGTTGAGGTGGCTCGCATCCCACCCCTCGTTCGCCGTGCCGTCGCCATGGAACTGGCCGCTCGCATCGCCTTCCCGCTCAAGAAGGACCGGGCGATCAAGGGCGACATGCTGCAGCAGGCGGAACTCGCCCTGCAGCGCGCCGTCGCCGAGGACGAGAACCGCAATCCGCAAGCCGTGACCGACTATGTCAGCGAGGCCGAGAAGGCCCGGCTGGGCTACCTCTGATGCCGTTTCCCCAGGTCAACTTTGCGAAGGGCGAGATCGCGCAGGAGTTGCGCGCCCGCTTCGACGTGCAGGCCTATGGCTCCGCTGTCGCTCGCGCCCGCAACGTCCGGGTCAAGAAATACGGCGGCCTCGAAAAGCGCCCCGGGACGCGGTTCGTCGCGGAGGTCTATGACGACAGCCAGCCGGTCCGTCTGTTCCCGTTCCAGTTCTCGCTGACCCAGACCTACGCGCTCGAGTTCGGCCAGGGCTATATGCGCATCGCCAGCGGCGGCGGCATGGTGCTGAACGAGGAACTGGCAATCACCGGCATGACCAGCGCGAACCCCGTGCAGGTGACCGCCGCGTATCACGGCTATGTGGCAGGCGATCAGGTCTATTTCTCCGGCCTCGCGGCGCCCTGGGACGTGCTGAATGGCCGGTTCTTCACCGTGCTGGCATCGACGGGCACCAACACCTTCACCATCGACTATAACGGCACGGCGCTCGGCCCGTTCGCCGGCAGCACGGGCGGCACCACGCGCACCTCGGCGCCGGCTCCCCCGCCCTCGCCTCCCGTCGTCCCGCCGCCTGTCGAGCCGGATCCGGGCCCCAGCACCGGCGGCGGTGGCGGTATGTGCGTGTCGATCGACGCGCTGATCCTCATGGCAAACGGCCAGACCAAGCCCGCCGGGGAACTGGTGGCTGGCGACATGGTCCGCACGCAGCACGAGGACAGCATGGTCTGGGGCTCCTATCGCGTCCTTGCCGTGCAGCAGGTGGTGCGCGACCTGTGGCGCATCGAGCGCGGTGCGAACGAACTCAAGGCCTCCGCCGGTCACCGGGTGTATCTCGACGGGCGCTGGCAGCGGGTGGAGGAGATCGGGACGCGCGCCGGCACCGGCATCGTTGCGCAGATCGATATCGCCGACGCGAACACCTACGTGTCGAACGGCTTCCTGTCCCACAACATCAAGATGGAAATGGTGTTCGAATAATGGGTGTCGCACGCGTCTGCCGGGTCGGAACCCCCTTCAACGGCGTCGAGCTGTCGGAGATCGATTACGAGCAGACCGCCGACGTGATGTACCTGGCGCACATCGACCACGCGCCGAACAAGCTCTTGCGCTATGGGCATGACAGCTGGGCGTTCGCGAACGTCGCCGTCGGCCCGTCGATCGCCTCCCCGGGCAGCGTGACGGCTACCGCGACAACCCCAAACACCGACGCGGCAAACAGCGGTGCCGCCTATTTCCCCCAAGCGGCGACCTACGTCGTGACCGCGGTATCCGACGACACGGGGCAGGAAAGCCGGAAGTCGTCCACCGCGACCGCCACGAACGACCTGACGCTGAAGAAGAACTACAACACCATCAGCTGGGCAGCGGTAACCGGCGCCGACCGCTATTTCGTCTACAAGTCCAACAACACGCAGGACTATGGCTATATCGGGTCGACTACCTCCACCAGCTTCGTCGACGACAACATCGGCCCGGAACTGAGCAACGGCCCGCCCGGCGCGCAGAACCCGTTCAACGGCGCGGGCAACTACCCCTCGACGGTCGCGCTGTTCGAGCAGCGGCTGATCTACGGACGCACCCGCAACGCGCCGAACATCATCGTCGGCAGCAAGTCCGGCGATTACGAGAACTTCGACACGTCGAACCCGCTGAAGGAGTCCGACGCCTTCTCGCTCGGCATCGCGGCAGGCCGGGTCAATGCGGTCAACCAGCTGGCGTCCGTCGCCAGCCTCCTCGCGCTCACCTCCGACACCATCTTCAAAATCGATGGCGCAACGGACGGCGGCTATATCTCCGCCACCCAGACCCGCGCGCGCCGGCAGATCGGTCGCGGCTCGTCCAGACTCAACCCGCTGATCATCGACAACGTGGTGTTCTACCGCCCCAGCACGGGGTCGAGCGTGCGGACGATCGGCTACAGCTTCGAGCTCGACGGCTTCCAGTCGGCCGATATCTCGATCTTCAGCCCGCATTTCTTCCGCGACTTCGACGTCGTGTCGTGGGCCTATTGCCAGGAGCCGGATTCGCTCATCTGGGCGGTGCGGAGCGACGGCAAGCTGCTGTGCTTCACCTGGGAGCAGGAGCAGCAGGTTTGGGGCTGGACGCTGTGCGAGACCGATGGCGCGGTGGAAAGCGTCTGCTCGATCGCGGAAGGCGGCGAGGACCGCCTGTACCTGACCGTGCGCCGGACCATCAACGGCGTGTCGAAGCTGTTCATCGAGCGCATGGCTTCGGTGAAGTGGAGCGACGTCACCCGCACCTGCTTCCTCGACAGCGCCGTGTCCTATTTCCTTGAGGAGCCGGCATCGACCTTCACCGGCCTGTGGCATCTCGAAGGCGCGACCGTCTGGGCGCTGGCCGACGGCGCAGTCGTCAAGGATCTCGTCGTTTCCGGCGGGACGGTGACGCTGCCCGCCGAGCAGGGCGCATCATCGAACGTCACCATCGGTCTGCCCTTCACGGCCCTGATCGAGACGCTGCCCCTGATCGTCGGCGGCGGTGCGAACGTCGGCAAGAAGCAGCAGATGGGCGAGGCCGTCGTCGAACTGATCAACTCCGCCGCGCCGCTCGTCGGCCCAAGCGAGAGCAAGCTGTACGCGGTCAAGTCCCGCAGCGCGGAGGCCTGGGGCGATCCCGACGACCTGCTGAACGGGAAATACAGTTTCTCCAACGAGAGCCACGTCTCCGAGCAGATCAGCCTCGTGATCAAGCAGGACCTGCCCCTGCCGCTGTACGTCGCCGCGGCATACCTGGAGGCGCATGTCGGCCCGTCGAGTTGAGATCGTCGGCGCCAGTCCGGCGCATGTCGGCCGCATCGCAAACGCAATGCGCGCTATGGACCGGCTCGAGTGCGAGGCTCTGGGGTGCACGCCCAAGCAGGCGTTGCGCCGCGGATTGACCGATGGCGACTGGGCATGGACCGCGCTGGTCGACGGCAAGCCGCACGCGATGTTCGGCGTCGTCACCCTGTCCGCGATCGAGGGCATGGGGCGCCCTTGGTTCCTCGGCACCGACGAGGTCTATCGGCATGGTCGCGAGATGCTGGCGCTCGGGCCGCGCGTCGTCGCTGCCATGCTCGATTCAAGGCGCGACCTGCGCAACCTAGTGTCCGCCGGCAATGGTCGGGCGATCCGGCTGCTGGAGCGCTGGGGCTTCAAGGTCGAGGTGGAAGAGCAGATGGTCGGCGGTACCCCGTTCCGCGAATTCTGGATGACGCGCTGATGTGCAACCCCGGCGCCCTTCTCATCGCGGCGACGGCCACGCAGGCGGTCGGTACTGGCGTTTCCGCGCTGCAGGCGGCATCGATGTCGCGCTATCAGGCCCGCGTCGCCGATCGCAATGCCCAGCTGGAGAACGAGGCGGCCCGCAACGCGCAGGAGGTCGGCCAGCGCCAGGCGCAGCGGCAGTACCGGCAGATCTCGCAAGTGCAGGGTGCGCAACAGGCGGCGTTCGGTGCGAACGGCGTCGACCAGGGCGTCGGCTCTGCGCTCCAGGTGCAGCGCGATACCGCGGCGATGGGCGCGGAGGACATCCAGTCCATCTACGACCAGACCTACCAGAACGCCCGAGGCTTCGAGATCAACGCGGCGAACTATCGGGCCCGGGCCAGCGCGTCACGGCGCGAGGCAAGCGCTGCGCTGGTGAAGGGCGCCTTCGATATCGGGTCGACGGTGTTGGGCGGCGCGAAGCAGTATCAGAAGTACCGCGCCGGCCAGATGGGCTAGCGAGCCTCCAGCAGCCGGCGGTTCCGCTCCTCGCGCTCCAGCCGCTGCACCCGATCTTCCAGGGATGGCTCGCTTGCGATCGGTTGTGCGGCATTGCCCAGCGCGCGCCAATCGCGTTTCATCTGCTCGTTCCACGCCGCGTCGACGCTCGCCTCGTTGCGATAGATCGCGGCACCTGTCGCCGGCTGCTGCTCGTTGGGCAGAGCGGACGAACAGCCCGCCAACGCGAACATAAGAACCAAGAAACGCATGGCGGCGGAGGTTGCCACCGCTGGCCGCTCGATTCAAGGAGCACCCGCCGCACCGTATCCCCTCTGCCATGCCGCGCGTACCCACATACGACCAGAACGTCGTGCCGCTGGCGCGCACCACCGACGCTCGCTTTGCCGCCGCAGCGGGCGCGGACGCAGCCGCCGGGCTCGGTGCGGGTCTGCAGCGCCTTGGTGGCGCCATGGGCGAGGCCGCCCAGGTGCAGGACGAGATCGACTTCCAGTTCGACGACACGATGCGCAAGAAGCTGGCGCTGGAGTGGCAGACCGGCGCGCGCGATCTCGTGCAGGGCTTCAAGGCGATGCAGGGTGCGAACGCCATCTCGGCGCGTCCCGACACCGAGGCCAAGCTTGCAGATCTTCGCAAGAGCATCACGGAGCGCGCGACCACGCCTCGCATGCGCAAGATGCTGGAGGACACGATTGCCGGGCCCGACAGCGCCTATAAGGGGGACATCGGCGGACACGCCCTCGAACAGCTGAAGATCGAGACCGCGCAGGTCAACGCCGCGCGCGTCACCGATGCCGCGAACAACGCTGCGGAGAACTGGCAGAAGCCCGACGTCCGCGCCGGCTACATCCAGGCGGGCCTATCCGCGATCGACGAGCACGGGAAAGACCAGGGCTGGGCGCCGGATGTCACCGCGGTCGAGAAGCGCAAGTTCACCAGCGGGGTGCATTCCACCATCGTCGACCAGCTGCTGCTCAACGACAAGGTGGAGGAAGCCGACGCCTATGCCCGCGAGCATGACGGCGAGCTGACGTTCGACGATCGCCGCCGCATCGCCGCCAGCCTCAAGGGCCCGTTGGAACTGCGCGAGTCGGCGGGTGACTTCCAGCGCGCCGTCGGGTTCGTGCCGCCGACTGGTGATGTCAGCCAGCCGGCCAATGCGGGCAAGGAAGCCAAGGGACGACCGGGCCCGGTACCGAACGGCGTCCAGGTCACGCAGGCGCTTTATCCGCAAGCGCGCGTCACCTCCGGATACCGCGCGCCCGACGATCCGCTATCGAAGGCCAACCCGAAGTCGTGGCACACCAATTCCCACGCAGCGGTCGACGTCGCGCCGATCAAGGGCATGTCCTTCGACGAGTATCTGCAGGGCTACCGGGACGCCGGCTACCAGATCATCGAGGCGAAGAACGAGGTTGGTGACGGCCGCAGCGCACACGCAACGGGCGATCACTGGCACGTCGTTCTCGGCGGCTCGGGCAATCTCGCCACCGGCGCGCAGCAGCGCCCCCGCGAGTGGGACCTGAACAAGGTCTATGGGCAGATCGACGGGCTTGCCGACAAGGAAGGCTGGGGCCTGGAGCGCCGCGAACGGGCCAAGGCATGGGCGGACAAGCAGGTATCGCGCGATGAACGGCTGAAGGCTCGCGACGAGCAGGATGCCCGCGACAAGGCGTTTGGCGTGCTGAACCGGCTGGGCCCGGATGGCTTCACCAGCATCAACCAGATCCCTGCCAGCATCCGCGAGCGCCTATCGCCGGAAGTTCAGTTCTCGCTCCGGGAATCGGCTGACCGCAACGCCAAGGAGCAGCAGCAGCGCGCGGCCGCGCTCAATTTCTACAACACGCTGGCGTCGTCGGGATCGCAGTTTAACCCCTACGACGACAACCAGAAGAAGGCCGTGGAGGCCGCGGTGCGCGCCAAGGGCGGCGGGGCCGATGCCGCGTTCGCCGTGTGGCAGCAGACCGGCATCCTCGCCGAGAGCGGCTCGACCTATCTTCGCGGCGGCCTCGTCTCCACGGACGCCCGGCAGGTGCGCCAGGCGGCCAACATCGCCGGCAACATGCTCCGGAAGAACCCGAACGCCTTCGCCGGTGTGCCCGGCGGCGATGACATCGAGCGAGCCGCCCTCGCCTTCAACCATTATGTCTACGACCTCGGCATGGCGCCCGACCAGGCGTCGGCGCGCGTGGCGAAGGAGAACACGCCGGAGTTCAAGAGCAAGGCGAAGCTGACCGACGCCGATGTGAAAGCCTTCCGCGACCAGATCCGCAACAACGGCGTCGATGCCGCCCGCGCGATCGGTGGCGACTTCCGCACACCCCAGGCCAAGGCCGAGGCCAACCAGACCCTCGCCGACCTGACGCTCGACAATGTGCAGCAGGGCTACGACCTCCCGACCGCGCAGTCGATGGCGGCAGCGCAGATGAAGCGCATGTATGCCAAGGGCTACCACGGCAACTTCGAGAAGTACGCGCCGGAGATGGCCTATCCCGCGATCAACGGCGGGCACGGCTATGTCTACGGCGACGCCCGCGCGACCGTGAAGGCGGAGACGGGCATCGATTCGCCGTTCATCGAGCTCAAGCCGATCCCCGGCGTGACGGACGACGACATCCGCAACGGTCGACCGGCGCGCTATTCGATCCTGTTCCAGCGAAAGTCCAACGGGCAAACCGTGATCGACACGCTGCCGGGGCAGTTCGCAGTCGACATGGGCAAGGCGACCGCCGCGGCGACGGCTGCCCGCAAGAAGCAGTTCGACGCCACTCGCGCGTCCGGCCAGGCGCAGGCCCGGCAAGAGCTGGACCGCATCAATCGAGAGAGCCGCTACGGCGGAGTGAGGGGCGGGTAAATGCCGATCGTCAATCGTGGGCCGCAGAGCGTCACTACGCTCGCCACCGGCGCCCTGCCCAGCCCTGCCCCCGAGCCAGAGTGGAGCATCGGCAGCATCTTCGGTGCGGCCTTCCGGCAGAACAACGTCGTCGGCTCAGGCCTGTCGTTCGCCTCGAACATGTGGGGCTCGTTCAACGACATGGACGAGAGCTACAACCCCTGGGACGACATCAAGGGCACGCGATACGAGGACAAGTGGCAGGTCTTCGCCCAGTCCAACAACCGCCACTATACCGAGGCCCTCAAGCGCCAGGTCGACATGGAGGCGCGCGACCGGGGGGTCCTCGATAGCGCAGGCTGGACCGGCGTCCTGGCCAACTTCGGCGCCAACGTGCTCGACCCCACTGTCCTGATCCCCGTAGGCGGCGAGATCATCAAGGGCGCGCAGGGCGCATACAGGATCGCCGACGTGGCGCTGCGGTCATCGATCGCGGCCGGCATCAGCACCACGGCGCAGGAGGCGGGGCTTCAAGGCACGCAGGAGACGCGCCCGCTCCAAGACAGCGCGATGAACATCGGCAGCAACATCATCCTCGGCGGCATCCTCGGCGGCGGCATTGCGGCGCTGCTGTCGAAGGGCGAGCGGCAGACGGTTATGCGGGGATATGACGCGCTGCTGCCCACAGACGGCGGCGGCGGTCTTTCCGCGGCGCCGGTCAAGCTGTTCACCGAGGGCGAGTTGACCCCTGACGGCGTGGTCAGCGGCGCGGCAGCCAAGGCCACGCAGTTCCTGTCCCCCAACCTGCGCCTGAACCAGAGCCCGAGCGCCTATGTGCGGCAGGTCGCGCAGCAGCTGGCCGAGAACACGCTGTACCAGGCCGGGCACGCGGACGGTGTGACCGTAGGCCCGGCAGTCGAACGGCTGGCGAAAATGGCGGCCGATTCCCGCATGGCTGGCGGCGTGCAGCAGATGCGCGCGATCTATGCCGAGATGAAGGCCGCCGGCATCCGCATGAAGTTCGATGATTTCTCCGATGCGATCGGGCGTGCGATGCGCGCCGAGGACCGCGGCGAGAACCCGTTCATCGAGAAGGCCGCGAAGGCGTGGCGCGCGTCGGTGATCGAGCCGTTTTTCCAGGAGGGGAAGGCGGCTGGGCTGTATGCTGAGGGTGACGACGTCAGCTTCGCGCCGTCTTATTTCCCCCGCCAGTACAACAAGAAGGTGCTCGTCGCGCGCGAGCCGGAGATCAAGGCGGAGTGGGGCCAGTTCATGGAGGGCCGGATCAAGGCCGACTATGACGCGGCGCGGATGAAGCTGCAGGACGAAATCGCCGGGCTCGATCAGCAGGTCGTCGACCTTCAGCTCACCCCGGAAGCGCGGGCTAAGGCACTGGACTCGCTCGATCAGCAGTCGACGCAGCTGGACGCCGACTATGCCGAAGAAGCCCTGAAGGTTGCGCAGATTGCCGAACTGCGGCGCACCGCAGTAGCAGCGAAGAAGGCGGGTGATCTTGCAGGTGAGAAGCTGGCAAAGGAGCAGGCTGCCAGCATCCAGGCCGAAGGTGGTCAACGGCTTGCTGAATACCAGAAATTGAAAGGATCGGTTAGCGGTCGAAGGAAGCGCGTCGACTTTGGCTATGCGGGATTGGAAAGCCGAAATCAGGCTTTGCTAAACCGCCTGAATGATCTGGACTTAGCAAATCAGCGTGCCCTCCGCAGGCTGGTGGATCGAGGGCGTAAGCTGGAGCAGCGCGTTGCTGACCTCACGCCAGATCGATTTGATAAAGAAATCAGCGCGATGCGGACGCAGTTTGCTGATGTGCTAGCAAAACAGGAGCGCGCCGCCGAGCGGCTGGGGCGCTTGAAGGAAACCGCGCCCGATGAAGCTATGACCAAGGCGGTGATCGCGCAGGAGGCCAAGCTCGGCCCAGCGCGCGAGGAAAAGCTGCGGGCAATCGACGAACAGCTCCAGCAGGTGGAGGAACTGGGCCGGCTATGGCGCGAGCGCGCGAGCGGCGATCCTGCCGAATTGAAGGGGATGATTGCGGACCTCAACGCCAAGATCGAGAACGAGGTCATCGGCGCCAGCAACGCATCTCAACGCCGAGGCGCAACGGCAGCTCGGCTGGAAGAGCGCTTGAAGACAATGGACCCGGCCCGCATCGGCGACCAGGTCAAGCGCCTCGCCGAGCGCCGCGCCGCCAAGATCCGCGAGTTCCTCGACACCTGGGAAATCAAGAAGCTCGGCGAAAACATCGACCCATTCGACCCCGGCGCGATGCCCCGCTTCAAGGAGCTGGCGAAGGATGTCATCGACGACATCTACGACAAGCTGACCGGCCGGGATTACGGCGCATCCGCGTCCGTGGCGCCGGAATATATGACCCCGATCGAGCGCGGTCCGGTCAAGGAACGGACGCTGCCGATCCCCGACGCGATGCTGGAAAAGCAGGGCGTGCTCGACAACGATGTGATCGATGTCATGCACCGCTATGCCCGCACCCTGGCGGCCGATGTCGAGTTGACCCGGAAGTTTGGTGACGCTCGCCTCGACGGTCCGCTGCAGAAGATCGCCGAGGAATATCGCCAGTTGCGCAAGGGGGTGACCGATCCGGGGGAACTCGCCAAACTGGACAAGCGGCAGCGCGCCGACCAGCGCGACCTCGAAGCCCTGCGCGACCTCGTGCGCGGCACCTACAAGGCAGCCGAGAACGGCAGCAACTTCGCCCGCGTCGTCCGGGTAGCCAACCACTACAATTTCATCCGGCACATGGGCGGCGTCGTCGTGTCCAGCCTCAACGACATCTACCGTCCGGCAATGGTGCTCGGGCTCAAGAGCTTCATGGCGGACGGCGTAGGGCCGCTGCTCAAGGGCAGCGTGGGCGTGAAGATGTCGGTAAAGGAGGCTCAGCTTGCCGGCACCGTCCTCGAGCGCGTGCTGGCCCACCGACTGACGTCGATCACTGGTATCGCCGACCCAATGGAGCGCGGCACGCCGATCGAGCGGATGATGGCGAACATGAGCCACGTCGGCAGCACCTGGAGCGGTATCACGCTCTGGAACGATACCATGCAGTCGCTGACGTCGATCATCACGCAGAACAATCTCCTCGGCGGCCAGTTCAACACCCGCGAACTGGCGTTCCTCGGCATCGATCCTGACATGGCGGGCCGCATCGCCAAGCAGTATGAGGTGCACGGCGATATGATGGACGGCGTGCATGTGGCGAACACGGAAGCCTGGACCGATGCCGACGCAATCCGCAGCTATCGGGCCGCGGTGGCGAAGGAGGTCGATCGGGTGATTGTGGCGCCCGGCGCCGGTGACGTGCCGCTGTTCGCCCGCACGCCCATCGGGAAGCTGCTGTTCCAGTTCCGCTCGTTCAGCGCAGCAGCATGGTCGAAGGTGTTCCTTTCCGGCATGGCGGAGAGCAAGGCGCGGTTCCTGTCCGGCACCATCGCCATGGCCTCGCTGGGCATCATGAGCGCCTATCTCAGCGCCTGGCGTGGCGGCTCGAAGTCCTTCGAGAAGTTCCAGGAGAAGGCCAAGAACCCCGGGTTTCTGATCGGTGAGGGCCTGGACCGCGCTGGCGTGTTCACGCTCGGTTTCGACTTCGCCAACACCGGCGAGAAGGTGGTGCAGTCCACCACCGGCTTCAGCTTCAACCCGCTCAAGTTCCCGCTGCAGCTGGGCGGACGGGCATTCGTGCCCAGCGCCCCGGTTGAAGGGGAGAGCCAGCGCTATTCGACGCGCGGACCGGTTGGCGCGATCGGCGGCCCTACGGCGGGGCTGATCTTCGAGGATGTGCCGGCGGCGGCAATGGGCGGCGTCGCTGCTCTCCGCGGTCGCCCGGTCACCTCAGGGCAGCGCCGCGCCGCCCAGAGCCTGCTTCCCTACCAGAGCTTTCTCGGCTTCCGGGAGGCGGTGCAGGCGATGAACGGCGACAGCCCCTATGCCGACCAGATGGGCACCGACTGGGCGTTCTAGCTGGGGTTCCGCAGCTTGTTCACCCAGACGTCCAACCCCGGCCCTGGCTTGCCGCGCAAGGACAGCGACAGAGCCCTCGCCGAAGCGTGATTGTGCGCCGACACACTGCGAGCAATATCGGCAGGGATCTCGCCCTTGGTGGCGAGAATTTGGCAGTCGCTCAGCTCGAAGTGGTCATTGTCATGCACGACGCTGATCTTGTAGCCAGTGTCGTCCCACCCCTGCTTGGCGAATTGGGCGGCCCACCATTCATGCTCGTGCAGCAGGTTGTGCGTCGGGTCGCTGCGAAGGTTCAGCAGGTGCCCGAACCGATCGCCGACATAGGGGCCGGATTCCAGCATCGGCATCATGTGCCACTGCACTGATTTGCATACCCGGCTGATCTCGGCGAGCACCGCATCCTTGTCCGGTGTGGTGATATGCTCGAGCGCGTGGACCGAATAGACGACGTCGAAATAGTCGTCCTCGTACGGCAGCTTGACGCCGTCGGGCTTGATCACGTTCGGGCTCAGCCGGTTCTTTACCGCCCAGTCCGACAGATCGGTGCCGTGCGCCTCGACGTCGAACGACTCCAGATGATTGACGATGACGCCGATCGCGCAACCGATCTCCAACGTCCGTTTCGGCTTGAACAGCCGGTAAATGGTCTCGGCGATCTCGAAATAGGTGCGATTTTTCGGGGCGTTTTCGAGATAATCGGAATACTGCGTGCCCCGCTCCGACCCCTGCTGGTAATAGGCCTCGTCGAACGCTGTGTCGGTTTCTTTCTCAAGTGTGTCCATCACGTGAACATCACCGAGTAGTCGCTGGACCAGTTTCATCGAATCATGCCCCCTAATGAAGCGTTACGATACACGGCCATATAACTGCGGTCACTAGTGCGCGTCCCAATCGCCTCCAGCTGCGTCAATATTGCAGGGATTGCGTGGGTCCAAACCTTTGCACCGGATAGCATCTAGGCCACCGGCAGCCATTATTGTTGCAGATGCGATACAGATCGCGACCAAGCCGCCGAACATCCAACCGACGCGCGGTCGGCGCAGCGCCTGACCAACACGGTGCCCGATCACCGCCGCCAGCAAATAGGCGCCGATCACCGCGAAGGCGAGCACAAGTGCTGCCGCAAGCCCGAGAAGCTGCATTGCGGCATAGTGCCTGATTGCCCCGCTCGATTCAAGGCGAGCCGACTGGCCCGTAGACCCTGCGCCAACTTCCATAGAGGCGCGCAATGGCGGTCGAAACCACCACGACGATTACCGGACCGCTGCCGACCAACGGCACCACGACGGTCTTCAACTTCACCTTTCAGGCCATGAGCGCCGACGAGGTGGACGTGTTCACCGTCGATGCCTCCGGCAACATCGCATCGATCGCGGGGTTCACCGCAACCCTTGCCGACGTCGGCGGCTACATCACCTGCGATACCGCTCCCCCGTCAGGCCTCAGCCTCTACATCGCGTCCAACCCGGATTTCCGGCAGCAGATCGCATTCGAGCGCGGATCCCGCTGGCTGCCCGACCCCGTGAACGAGGGCCTCGACCGATCGGCGGCGCGCGACTTGTTCCTGCGTTCGCGGCTGAGCCTTCTGTCCAGCGCGGCGATGCTCATCCCCGCCCTCCGCGCCGGCAAGTTCCTCGCGTGGGATGGTGCTGGCAACCCGTATCCTGCAAGCGGAACCGGTGCCGACGGGGCCCTGCGGACCGATATCGCAAAGACCACCGGCGCCCAGTATGTCGGCTTCCGCGGGCGAACGGCGTTCGACAAGCTCAACGAGGTGCCCAGCGTCGAGGATGCGGGCGCGGTAGGCGACGGCGTCACCGATGATGGCGACGCGATCAACCTCGCGCTCTCGACCTACCAGACCGTGCGGTTTCAGCCGGGCAAGGTCTACTACACGAGCAAGCGCCTCGTCGTGCCGACGACCTGCCGCCGCATCTACGGGCAAGGTGCGCTGGTGAAGGGCCCCGGGTCCGGCGGCACCGTCGACGGCTTCCACTTCGAGAATTTCAACCAGGGCCCGAACACGTTCCCCACCTGGCACCGCAGCTTCGTGTCTCGCGACTATGAGCTGCCGGGCCTCTACGATTTCCGGCGCGCGATCAGCATTCTGAACGCGGCGTTCCTGCCGATCAGCAGCGACATCATCGGCTTTTGCTACGACGGCATCTACATCGAAGCGACGACCGGCCCTTACAGCTGGGCGGTCCAGAACGTCATCCGTGCCGACATGGTGCAGCAGTGCGAGAACGCTATCCACCTCGTTACCGTCGGCGGATCGGTCGAGGGCATCCAGGGCGTCGACGTCCATATCCCCTACTCGTCGGGGAATGGCTGCGGCATCCGCGGGACGTTCGATGGCGTCAACGCCAACATCAATTTCAACATCTTCCGCTTCGGGAACCTCGACGGCAACGGGCGCGTGCCGCTGTCTGCCTATGCGGTCAACTTCAGCCACGAGCTGAGCACCACCATCAACACATTCCTGTTCGACAACGAGCCGATCAACATGAACCCGATCGGCGCGGCTTCCCCGTATGTGAAGATCAACCAGCAGGAAGTCGTGCAGTCGGGGCGGTATCTCGGCAACGGGTTCGCACCCTACAACTACGGCGGCTTCCTGCCGGGGGGCTATCGCACGACGGCAGCGCCCGGCGCGGGTACGATGACGATCTACGTCGACCAGTCCGTCGCCACCACGGGCATTGGCAGTTCGGCGTCGCCCTACAAGACCATCGCCGAGGCAATCGACGCGCTGCAGGACATGGACGGCTTCGGCTACACGGTTGTGATCTCGATGGCGGCCGGTACCTATTCCGAGGCCGTCTTGATCGACACGCGCTCGGCTGGCTCCGGCAATTGGCGCATCATCATGCAGCCGACAAGCGGGACGGTCACGCTCACCGGCGGAATCACCGTCACTGGCCCCTGCTATGTGATCCTGCAGAACTTCACGGTGACGACCAAGGGCATCACGTCCTCGGTCAACGCCTATGTCGGCGTGAACAACATCACGTTCGGAGCGGCGACCGGACAGGCGCACCTCGTCGCCGCATTCGGTGGCGCGCTTGAGATCCAGGCCAACTATTCGATCACCGGCGGCGCTGCGGTGCACGTACAGGCGGATCGCGGCGGGCGCATCGTGGGTGCGAGCCGAACGGTGACGCTCACCGGCACACCCGCATTCTCCAACGTCTTCGCTCTCGCCAGCATGGCGGGCTCGCTGATCGACTTCGGGGGCAGCACCTTCACCGGGTCGGCAACGGGCGTCCGCTACAGCGCCACCGCTCTCGGGCTGATCAACACGAACGGCGGCGGTGCGAGCTTCCTTCCCGGCAACAGCGCCGGCTCAACCACCGGCGGCGGCCAGTATGTCTGAGGCCCGGCCCTCGCGCGCTCAATCAACCTGAGGAGAAGTGAACATGGCGACCCACCCCCCGCCCGATCCCACCCCGACCGCCTCTCCCCCGCCCACCCCAACTCCGACAGCCGGCGGCCCGAAGAGCGAGGACTGACAGTGCACCACCCCGAATATCTCTACTATCTGCTGATGTTTGGGGTGGCTGCCCCGGCGGCCTTGCGCGGACGCCGCGTGGCGGCCGCAATCTTTGGTGTCTGGTGCCTGGCAAAGGCCGGCTACGAGATCGGCCTACCAGAGGCGGAAACGCTGGTGCTGCTTTACAGCGCCGCATTCGCCTCTCTCGCTGTCGACGTTTGGGTCAGTCTGTGGCGCTACCGTTGGCAGGACATGATCGCATGGCTGTGGTTTATCCCTCTGCAGATCGTCGCCAACCGCATGCTCGGCAGAACGATCGACCCATGGTTCGCATGGTGGATGCTCTACATCTCGCTGATGCTCCAGATGGCGTTCGTCATTGACCGCCAATGCCTGGCTTTACCGCTGCGTATCTTGCGGATTGTCAACCAGCTGGTCGCGCAGCGGCGCGGCATGCGGAGGGCGACTGCATGACCGCAGTCTCGATCACTACCGTTATCTCGCAGGCCATGCTCGCTCTTCTTGGCGGTGGCCTGCTCGGCTCTTGGCTTACCCACCGGCGCCTCGGACCAAAGAGCACCGCAGAGGCCCGCGAGATCACGGCAGCGGCTATGGATAAGGATTGGTCGCGCTTCGAGCGTGAGATTGCACGGCTGGTGCAACGGCTTGAAGACGCCGAGGACAAGGCGGATCGCGCGGTCGCAGGACAGCGCGAGTGCGAGGAGCGCGAGATCGCTCTGAAGGCACGTATCGCCAAGCTGGAAGCCGTTAACGACGCGCAGGGCGAGATCCGGGCCCGCGCACAAGAGGTTGTGGCCGCCGATCGGCTGGCGCGCCGGAAGAGAGGTGACGCATGAAGACGCTCGACGACGTGATCGAAGACGTGCTGCGCAACGAGGGCGGCTACGTGAACGATGCCCGCGATGCCGGCGGGGAAACGAACTTCGGTATCACGATCGCGACTGCCCGGCAGAACGGTTACGCTGGGACGATGCGCGATCTTCCGCGGGACCTCGCCAAGGAAATCTATCGGCGGCGCTATGTCGTAGCGCCCGGCTTCGACAAGATCGCAGGCATCTCCATGCCGATCGCGGCGGAGCTGGTCGATACCGGCGTCAACATGGGGCAGAAGGTCGCGGCGACGTTCCTGCAGCGCGCACTCAACGGGCTGAACAACCAGGGCCGCGACTATGCGGACATCACCGTCGACGGCATGGCCGGTCCGGGAACGCGGGCTGCGCTGCAGGCTTACCTTGCCAAGCGGGGCAGCACCGGCGAAGCGCGGCTGCTTGCCCTGCTGAATGCGCTCCAGGGCGCGCGCTACTTGGAGCTTGCCGAGGGGCGGGCCGCGAATGAGGCGTTCCTCTACGGCTGGCTCGCGCGGGTGGCAGCATGAGCATTCTGGGCGCCCTCAAGGGCATCGGCGGCGAGTACGAGATCCAGCGCATTCTCGGCGCGTTCGGCACCGTCACCTACATCGTCAGCGCGCCGGCCTTCATCTGGGCGGGCAAGGTCACCGCGACGCTGGACACCTTCTGCCTGGCCTATCCGGCTGGGCTGGCGGCCTGCGTGGGCGCGACGGCGGGCGCGATCGCGCTGAAGGA
>JAIYAA010000031.1 GCA_027489295.1 Sphingomonadales bacterium
CGTCAGATAATCGCCGCCGACGCCGTGGAACAGGAACACCGCCCAGCCGCCGCCCTGCTCGACCTCGCGGACATAGGCGATCATCTTTTCCGCCGTCGCCCCCTCGCCGAAGCCGCGCGCGGGGACATGCATCGGATCGGCCCTGGCTACGTTCGCGCGGGCATCCGCGGGCGTGTCGACCACCCCGCGCACATAGGTGACAAGGTTCGCCTTGCGGAGATCCTCCAGATAGTCGGTGCCCCCGGCCAGGCTCTGCCCGCACGGCGTCGCCAGGCCGTGGCGCGACTTGCCGTCCAGCGCGTGGAGCAGCACATTCTGCTGGGCGATCTCGCGCAACATGCTCGCCGGCGTATAAGCCTCGCTGACATAGCGCGGATCGGCCGGGTAGCTCGCCTTGCTGCAGGGGTGGAAGATCGTGTGGTTGGCCAGCTCGTGGCCGCCCGCTGCCACCTTGCGCCAGCGCTCCACCTGCCCCTCCGCCACATTGGCGAGGAAGAAGGTGCCTTTGAACCCGACCGCATCGAGTTCAGGCACGACATGATCGAGCTGCGAGGTCAGCGCATCATCATAGGTGAGCACCACCGCCGCCTTGGCGCCGTTCGGCCACTGGGTCTGCGCCGCCGCCGGCACGCTCGCCACCATCGCGCATAGCGCTGCGGCGCAAAGGAACATCGCTCGCATCAACCCCTCCTCTTCCTTTGGTGCCAGCGTAGCGTCCACGGGGTGGGAGGCAAGGTAGCGGTATCAAAAAGCAAAAGGGCCGGTGCACCACGGGGTGCCCGGCCCTTTCGATGATTTGTGTGCAGAGATCAGCGTTGCCGCATCGTGCCCTGCGCCAGCTTCACCACCAGCCCGGAGAGCGTGGGGTAGTTGGCCTTGTGGTAGGACGAGCTGGGGTCGAGTGCCGCCACCAGCCGGCGATGCGCCTCGCCCAGCGAATGATAGGGCACGGCCGGCAGCAGATGGTGCAGCGCGTGGTAGCGCAGGCCCACCGGCGCCCACAGATAGGGCAGGAAGCCCGGCTCCGGCACGTTGACGCTGTCGAGATACTGCGCGGTCACGGTCAGCGGCTCGCCCTCGTTCTCCCACAGATGCGCGACCAGCGTGCGGACCTGGTTGATCACCGCCGAGGCGGCGACGATGCCGATATAGGCAAGGAACGCGCGCAGCGGCAGGATGCCGGCCACGGTGATGCCGATCAGCGTGATCGCGAACACGCTCGCGCCGAGTTCCTGCCAGAACCACTGGCGACGAAAGTCCCCCTCCGGCGCGCGACGCTCGAACGCCGGGTTGATCTGCAGGCCCGAGTAGCGCGCGACGACCAGCCGGCGCAGCTTCGGAAACAGCAGCGACAGCGGCCCGAGCACCGCGAAGCGCAGCAGCAGCCCGATCGGCATCAGCACCGAGACGAGCAGGAACAGCGGCAGCGTCCACGGCTTCATCCGGGCGAGCGGCAGATATTCGGGATCCTGATCCGTGCCATAGCGCGTGCGGGCATGGTGGATGGTGTGAATGCCCTCGTACATGAACGACGGCAGCAGCAGCGGAATGCCGACCGCGATGTTCCACCCCAGGCGGAAACCCGGCAGCAGCGAATGCTTGAGGTGCGTGATCTCGTGGATGAACAGTTCGGCGCGATAGAGCGCGAACACCGCGATCACCGCGCCGAGCACCGCCACCCAGGGCGAGGGTGCGAACATCGCCGTCGCCATGCCGGCATAGCCGACGCTTGCCGAGAGCAGACAGTCGCTCCAGTAGAGCGCCTTGTTGGGCGTGTGCAGGTCGCGGGTCAGCTCCGCGGCGGCGCGCAGCATCGCGCGGTCGTCCGGAACACCCGAGAGCCGGATGCGCGCGATCGTTGCCGACACATCGGCGTCCGGCGCGTCCGGAAGATCGAAGGCTAGCGTTTGGGTCATGGGTTCTGCCATTGGCCTTAGATAGTGGCTATACGGTGGCATTACAGGGCGACCAAAGGGCCAGTGCGCTGCGCTGCACGCCTCCCGCTTGACAGGCGCGCTTCAACGCAAGACTGCATTGCGCCGTATCAAGAATTTCTGGGGAACCATCGTGGCTAGTGCCGATCTCAAGGTCCGGCCCGTTTCGGGCAAGGCCGATACCAAAGCGTTCATCGAGCTTGCCTATCGTCTGAACGGCGACGATCCGCACTGGGTACCGCCCCTGCGCGACGAAGTGGCAAGCACGATCAGCCCGAAGAAAAACGGCTGGTTCAGCCATGCCGAGGCACAGCTGTTCCTCGCGGAGCGCGCCGGCAAGGTGGTCGGCCGCATCTCCGCGCATATCGACACGCTGGCGCTGCAGATGCCGACCGAGCAGGGCTTCGGCCCGGGCACCGGCTTCTGGGGACTGTTCGAGGCGGAAGACGCCGAGGTCGCCGCCGCGGTGATCGCGCAGGCGGAGGACTGGCTGCGCGCCAAGGGCATGACCAAGGCGCTCGGCCCGGTCAGCCTGTCGATCTGGGAAGAGCCCGGCCTGCTGGTGAAGGGCCATGACCATTCGCCAACGGTGCTGATGGGCCACCACCCGGCGCGCTACCAGGGCTGGATCGAGGCGCTGGGCTATGGGCCGGCCAAGAAGCTGGTCACCTATGAAGTCGACATCAGCAACCCGTTTCCGTCGATCGTGCAGCGCATCGTCGCGGCCGGCGAGAAGAACGCGCGCATCCGCATTCGCGAGGTCGACAAGTCGAAATTCGCCGAGGAAGCGGCGATCATCCTCGCCATCCTCAACGATGCCTGGTCGGACAACTGGGGCTTCGTGCCGCTCACCCAGCCCGAGGTGGACGATGTCGGCAAGAAGCTGAAGCCGCTGGTGTTCAACGAACTCATCCGCATCGCCGAATATGACGGCGAGCCGGTGGCGTTCATGGTCACCCTGCCCGACCTCAACGAGCCGCTGAAGCCGCTGAAGGGCTCGCTGTTGCCGTTCGGCTGGGCGAAGCTGCTGCTGTGGTTGCGCCGCCCCAAGGCACGGACGATGCGGGTGCCGCTGATGGGCGTGGTGAAGCGCCTGCAGAGCTCGCGCATGGCGAGCCAGCTGGCCTTCATGATGATCGAGTATATCCGCCGCGCGTCGGTCGCCAATTACGGCGCGAGCCGGGGCGAGATCGGCTGGATCCTGGAAGACAACCAGGGGATGGTGGCGATCGCCGATGCGATCGAGAGCAAGATCAACCGCGAATATCTGATCTACCAGAAGGCGCTCTGATCGGGCGGGCGGCAGCGGGTGAGGATCGCCCGCTGCCGCATGCGCCGGGTCAACGGTCGGTCAGCGGATCGATGCCCGTGGTCTTGATCCACTCGGCGCGCGTCTTGCACTCGCGCGGACGCGGGATGCGCGAACCGGTGACCGTGTAGCCATCGACGCAGATCAGCACCGGTCGCGCGCCGGACTGGCCCGGGACTTCCTGCTTCTTTTCCTTGTCCGAGGCGGGCGTGGTGGCGCTGGCGGGGACTGCGCTGCCGGCAATCAGCGCGCAGGCGCCGATCAGGATGGCGCCGATGCGGGCGTTGCGAACGAACTGGGTCATGTCTCACTCCTGAAAAACGGGCGTGCGGGGACGCTCCACCGCACGCGATGCCGTGGTTGTTCTGGTTCTTGCGATGTCGGTCGGTGTCGGGGAGATCAGTACTCGCCGAAGGGGTCAGCGCCTTCGCGGATCCAGGTCTCGCGGGTCTTGCACTGCTTGGTCTTCTTGCCGGTATCGACGGACTTGCGCTCGACGCACCATACCAGGCCGCGGGCGGTACGATTGAGGGTGCGGAAGTCCTTCTTCATCGCGACGGGGGTCGGCTCGGGATCGGGCGCGGCATGGGCCGGCGCGGCGGCGGCGAGCGTGGTCGCGAGCAGCGCGGCGGCGGGGATCAGGCGGAAAATCTTCGCGGTACGATACGTGGTCATGTCAGGCTCCTGTGCTTACGAGGTCCGACGTTCCTTCGTTTTCGCCGGTGCCTTGTTCTTTGCAGGTGCCGTGCCAGTTTTATGGATGCTTTCTTTTCAAACACTTAGACAGTTTCATTGAAGTGTCATAGCGCCACAACACGGCAATTCGCACCAACAGTTGGTGAAAATTGCCGGAGTGGATACCAAATAATAAAGGGAGAATAGGGGCGCTGCGCGATCAGCGCAGCGTCACCCAGGTCGGCGCATGATCGCTGGCCTTTTCGCGGCCGCGATAGTCCTTGTCGACGCCCGCGCCGGTGAAGCGGTCGGCGGCCTGCGGGCTGAGCAGCAGATGGTCGATGCGAAAGCCCGCGTCACGCTGCCAGGCGCCCGCCTGATAGTCCCAGAAGGTCCATACGCCGCCCTTGGGGAAGCGGGTGCGCAGCGCATCGGTCCAGCCCTGGGCGAGCAGCTTGCGGTAGCGCTCACGCGATTCGGGCTGCATCAGCGCGTCCTCGGCCATCGCACGGACCGAGAAGGTGTCGTCGTCGTTCGGGATGACGTTGAAGTCGCCCGCCAGGATCGCCGGCCGCTCCTCGGCGAGCAGTTGTGCCGCGCGATCATAGAGCCGGTCCATCCAGCGCAGCTTGTAGTCGAACTTCGGGCCGGGCTGCGGGTTGCCGTTGGGCAGATACAGCCCGCCGATGATCAGGTCGCCCACCTCCGCTTCGATATAGCGGCTGTGTGCGTCCTCGGGATCGCCCGCGAGGCCGCGCTGGCGCTCGATCGGCTGCTGCCCCTTGGCGAGGATGGCGACGCCGTTGAAGCCCTTCTGGCCGTGCCACACCGCGCCGTACCCGGCCGCCTCGATCGCGGCGACGGGCAGCGTTTCGTCGGAGCTTTTCAACTCCTGCAGGCAGACGATGTCCGGCTGCTGTTCGGTGAGATATTCGACCAGGCGCTCGAGGCGGGCCTTGATGCCGTTGACGTTGTAGCTGACGATTTTCAACGGGCTGCGCTCAGATCGAGAAGCTGGTGCCGCAGCCGCACCCGGATGCCGCATTGGGATTGGTGACCGCGAAATGCGCGCCGCCCAGATTGTCGATGAAATCCACCTGCGCACCACGCACCAGATCGAGGCTGACCGGATCGACCACCAGTCGCACGCCGTCGACTTCAGCGACGCTGTCGTCCGCTTCCACCGCTTCGGCCATCCCGAAGCGATACTGGAAGCCCGAACAGCCGCCGCCTTCTACCGAAAGCCGCAGGATCGCGGGCTTGGCCTGTTTGGCGGCGATCACGGCGACGCGCGCCGCAGCGGCGGGCGTCAGCGCGATGGTGGACTGGTCAAGGGTGGTCGTCATAGGCGCCGAGATAATGCGCCGGCGCCCGTCCGGCAATGCAAGGAAGAGATCAGCGCGGACCGCCGACGCCGCCGCCGGTCACCGGCGCCTGCGCGATATATTCGCCCGACTGGATGAACGGGATCGGATTGATCGCATGCCCGTCCAGCCGCACCTCATAATGGAGGTGCGTGCCGGTGGAGCGCCCGGTCGAGCCCATCAGGCCGATGATCTGGCCGCGGCGCACGCGGGTGTTGTCGGCGACGAGGATCTTCGAGAGGTGGCCATAGCGGGTCTCGAGACCGCGGCCATGGTTGATCTCGACGAGGTTGCCGTAGCCGCCCTGGCGGCCGGCGTGCGAGACGATGCCGTCCGCGGTCGCATAGATGGGCGTGCCCATCTCGCCGGGGATGTCGACACCGGCATGCATCGCCGCGGTGCCGCGGAACGGATCCGAGCGGACGCCGAAGTGCGAAGTGAAGCTCACATGCTGCACCGGCTGCATCGACGGGATCGAGATCGACGAGGATTCGATCGAATCGAGCTTCTTCCACGTCTCGAACAGCGAGCGGAACTGGGCGTCGGCATCGGCGCTGACCGCGGTGGTCGCATCGTCGTCGCTCACGGGCTCATAGGGCCCGCCCATCGCGACGCTGACCTTGACGAAACGGTGCGGCGCGAGGCCGAGATGCTGGAGCCGCGCGGACGCCTGGCGCACCCGCGCCTCTCCGACCTTCTGCGCCTGCGCGGCGAGCGCGACCTGGCGCGCCTCCACCTTGCGCAGCGGGGCAGCGATTTCGTCGGTCAGCGCGCTGGTCTTCTGCGGCACGGCCTGCAGATCGGCCTCGAGCACCGAGCGATCCGCCTTGCCCGAGACGACCGCGTTCAGCACCGCCTGGCGCTGCTCGATCTTGGCGGCCTGGAGGCGGGCGGTTTCCTTGGCGGCGGCAACCTCGGCGCGCATGCGGGCGACTTCGGCGCGCATCGCGGCGACCTGCGCCTCGGGCGAACCGGCCACCGGCGCGGTATAGGCGATCGCGCCGGCCATCGCCTGCGACACGCCATAGCCCGAAAACAGCACGGTCATCACCGCGGCGCTGGCGAACAGCAGCTGCGAACGGCCGCCTACGCTGAATCGGCGCAGCTTGCCGCCTTCGTGGAGGATCACGTCCCGCGTGGTGAAGAAGTCCCGGAACTTGTGCGCAAAGTCAACGTTCTCGCGATCGGACGGTACGGCCATGAGTCCCCGGCAAATTCATGGAAGCAAACACCGTAGCGACCCGGCGCACGCTTCAAGATGATGCA
>JAIYAA010000256.1 GCA_027489295.1 Sphingomonadales bacterium
ATCCGCTCCAGCCGGAAGGTCGCGCTGTCGACCATGCCGGTCATCGCCGCGATGCTGAGGCCGAGCAGGTCGTGCGCCTCGAACACCGGCGGCTTGTCGTCCTGCATGTCCTTCGAATAAGCGAGCGGCAGGCCCTTCATCGTCATCATCAGGCTGAACAGCGCGCCGCTGATCCGCCCCGAATGGCCGCGGACGAGCTCGGCCGCATCGGGGTTGCGCTTCTGCGGCATGATCGAACTGCCGGTCGACCATTGGTCGGACAGGGCGACGAAACCGAAGGGCTGGCTCGCCCAGATCACGAATTCCTCGGCCAGCCGGCTGAGATGGAGGCTGCACTGCGCGGCGGCGGTGAGATAATCGAGCGCGAAGTCGCGATCCGACACCGAATCGAGCGAGTTGCGCGTGGGCCCATCGAAACCGAGGTCGCGGGCGGTCGCCTCGCGATCGAGGTTGAAGCCGGTGCCGGCCAGCGCCGCCGACCCCAGCGGGCACAGGTTCATGCGGGCGCGCGCGTCATGCAAGCGCGAGCGATCGCGCGCAAACATCTCGAAATAGGCCATCAGATGGTGGCCCAAGGTCACCGGCTGCGCGACCTGGAGGTGCGTGAAGCCCGGCATCACGCTGTCGGCATGTTGCTCGGCGCGCGCCAGCAGCGCGTCCTGCAGCGCGCCCAGCGCCGCATCGGCCTGGTCGACCGCGTCGCGCACCCAAAGGCGGAAGTCGGTCGCGACCTGGTCGTTGCGCGAACGCGCGGTGTGGAGGCGACCCGCGACGGGGCCGATCTTTTCCGCCAGCCGGCTTTCGGACAGCATGTGGATGTCTTCGAGCGCCAGATCCTCGGGCACGCCGTTGGCGGCAAACTCCTCGGCGACCTGGTCCAGCCCCGCGCCGATCGTCGCGGCATCTTCCGCGCCCACGATCCCCTGCCGGCCCAGCATCGCGACATGCGCCTTCGATCCGCGCAGATCCTGTCGCCACATCCGCTTGTCGAAAGGAATAGAGGCGTTTATCTCGCGCATCACCGCGGACGGGCCTTCGGCGAAGCGCCCTCCCCACATGGAATTGGAGCTGTCCTTGCGCTCGGTGATCGGTCTTCTCCTTCTGGGCGCCCTCGCACTGGGCGCGTGCGATAAGCAATCGCAGCCTTCTCAGCAAGCGAACGAAACTTCAGCCCCGGCAAACGCCGCTGCGCCCGCGCCCAGCGGCACGGTCGACCGCAGCCACAAGGGCGAGGCGGCGCCGACGATTGCCTTTACCGACACGGGCGGCAAGAAGACCACGCTCGCCGCCTTCCAGGGCAAGCCGGTGCTGCTCAACCTGTGGGCGACCTGGTGCGTGCCGTGCATCAAGGAAATGCCGACGCTCGATACGCTCGCCGGCCGGGTGGGCGACACGCTCGTGGTGCTGCCGCTGGCCCAGGATCTGAAGGGGATGGAGGTCGTCGGCCCCTTCTTCCAGAAGAACGGCTACAAGCACCTCAAGCCGTATCTGGATACGGACACCGCGTTCAGCGTGCAGATGGGCACCAACCTGCCGACCACGATCCTCTACGATTCGGCCGGCAAGGAAGTGTGGCGCGTCTCCGGCGACTTCGACTGGGCCGGCGCCGAAGCCGCCAAGCTGATCGCCGAGGCCAAATAAGCTCAGCCCATCCAGGCGAGGACCTCGCGCAGCCAGGCTTCGGTTTCGTCCGGATGGGAGAGCGGCAGCATGTGCCCGCCGTCGATCAGCGTCAGCGTGGCGCCCGCGATCTCGCGTGCGGTGCGGTCGCCGTGCAGCGCCGGGTCGAGCAGCGCGTCCTGCCGACCGTAAAGGATCGACACCGGCACCCGGATCTCGGCGTAGCGCGCGATCAAAGGCGGCATCGCCTGCTCGGCCATGCGAATCTCGAAGCTTCCCATCTGATAGGCGGACGACCGCGCCGAGAGCACCCCGCCCCCCGCCGTCGCGAAATCGGCTGGCACCGGATCGGGCGCGAACACCGCCTCGGCGCCGCTTTTGCCCATCGCCACCGCCATCGGCACCGCGATCGTCCAGGCGATCGGCGCACGCAGCGCCGCCGGCGCCATCAGCCCGCGGAACACCGCCGGCGGCTGGTGGACGACCTGGGTGAGCGGCGCGATCAGCGCGAGCGCACCGGGCACCTCGGGCCGCTCGGTAGCGAGCGCCAGCGACACCGCCCCGCCCATCGAATGGCCGACGACCAGCGGCTTCGTCAGCCCCAATGTCTCGATCAGCTGTGCGATCATCCGGCCCTGGCCGGCAAGATCGGGGCGCGGCCCGGTGAGGCGCGAATGCCCCCAGCCGGGGCGGTCGACCAGGATCACGCGGTGGTCCTTCGCCATCCGGCCGGCCAGCGAATGGCTGAAGTTGCGCAGCTGCGCCATCAGCCCGTGGATCATCACGATCGCCGGACCCTCGGCATCCCTGGGCCCCAGCTCGACGATATGCAGCCGCGCGCCATCGACATCGACGAAGCGGCCGTCGGCCGGCACCATCTCCTCGGCCTTGCGCCCCACCCAGGCCGACCAGCCCGCCAGCCCGAGTACGCCCACGCCTGCCAGTCCGAACGGTATCAGCATGCCAACTTCCCCTTGTACCGCCGGTATAACCGGCTTTGCGGGGAAAGGCTTCACTCCGCGACGGGTGCCTCGCCTTCTTCGCGCTCCTGCGCCTGGCGGGCCCACATCTCGGCGTAGATCCCGCCCTCGCGCAGCAGCTCGGCATGGGTGCCCTGCTCTACCACCCGGCCGGCCTCCAGCACGACGATGCGGTCGGCATGGACCACCGTCGACAGCCGGTGCGCGATGACGATCGTGGTGCGGCCCTGCTCGATCGATTCGAGCGTCGCCTGGATGTCCGCCTCGGTGCGGCTGTCGAGCGCGCTGGTCGCCTCGTCGAGGATCAATATGGGCGGGTTCTTCACCAGCGTGCGCGCGATCGCCACGCGCTGCTTCTCGCCGCCGGAGAGCTTGAGGCCCCGCTCGCCCACCCGCGTATCGAGCCCCTGCGGCAGCGCCTGGATGAAGTTGGCGATCGACGCGCCGCGCACCGCATCGGCGATCTCCGCCTCGGTCGCGCCCTCGCGGCCATAGGCGATATTGTAGCCGATCGTCTCGTTGAACAGCACCGTATCCTGCGGGACGATACCGATCGCGGCGCGCAGGCTCGTCTGGGTAACGTCGCGGATGTCCTGCCCGTCGACGGTGATCCGCCCGCCGGTGACGTCGTAGAAACGGTACATCAGCCGCGCGAGCGTCGACTTGCCCGCGCCCGAGGGGCCGACCACCGCGACGGTGGCGCCCGCCGGAATGTCGAGATCGATGCCCTTCAGGATCTGGCGATCGGGGTCATAGCCGAACTGCACGCCCTCGAACCGCACATGGCCCTGCGCGATCGCCAGCGGGCGCGCGTCGGCGGCGTCCTTCACCTCGGCGCCGGTATCGAGCAGGTCGAACATCGCGGCCATGTCGATCACGCCCTGGCGGATCGTGCGATACACCCAGCCGAGCATGTCGAGCGGGCGGAACAGCTGGCTGAGCAGCGTCGACACCAGCACCAC
>JAIYAA010000386.1 GCA_027489295.1 Sphingomonadales bacterium
CCCTTGTAGCTGAACCGGGTGGTGCCGTCGGGCATCAGCCCCTTGCCCTGGGTGGCGCGGATCGCGGTGCACAGGTTGGTCTTGCCCGAGAGGCACGACTTACACTGGCGGCATTCGGGGGTGTAGAGCGGGATCACATGGTCGCCGGGCTTCACGCTGGTGACGCCGGCGCCCACCTCGCGGACGATGCCGGCGCCCTCATGGCCGAGCACCGAGGGAAACAGCCCTTCCGAATCGAGGCCGTCCAGCGTGTAGGCATCGGTGTGGCAGAGGCCGGTGGCCATGATCTCGACCAGCACTTCGCCGGGCTTGGGCCCTTCCAGGTCGAGTTCGACGATCTCCAGCGGCTTCTTAATTTCGAATGCCACGGCTGCTCGGGTTTTCACGATACGGCTCCAGTTTTCTGTCGGTCTGCACCCATTTACGTTGTCCCCTCCAAGCATTAAACTCGCGAAAATGAAAATCAGTGTTGCAGGCTAGGGATAATGGGTTGGGACGGCATCGAAGAGTGCGTTGCAGTCGCGACTAGTGGTACCTTCGCCGGTGCCGCGGCTGCGTTGGGCGTGTCGACCAGCCACGTCAGCCGGGCGGTTGCGCGGCTAGAGCGGCGCTTGCAGACCACGCTGTTCGTTCGGACGACCCGGCGCGTCGTCATTACCGAAGCCGGCATTTCGCTCATGCCACGCCTCCGCGCGCTGGTGGAGGAGCGCGACGCAGCGATCGCCGAAGCCAGCAGCGGCGGGGACCCCAGCGGCGAATTGAGGATCACATGCTCCGTTGCGTTGGGAGAACGCTTCATCGCGCCTCTCGCACACCGCTTCGCCGACGAGCACGCAGGCCTGAGTGTTTCGTTGGAGCTTTCCAACCGCGTCGTCGATATCGTTGAGGAAGGCTATGACCTCGCGATACGAACAGGGCTCCTCGCGGACTCGACCCTGGTAGCCACCCGAATTGGCGCGCGGCGGCTGAGCGTCTGTGCCGCACCTTCGTATATCGACGCGCATGGCGCGCCCGAGAGCATCCAGGATCTCGGGCGACATGAATGCCTGAAGGGCACCGCACCGAACTGGCACTTCACGGAGAGCGGCAGAAGCATGAAGTTCACGCCGCGCGGCAGATGGCGGTGCAACAGCGGTACCGCCGTCGCGACCGCAGCATTGGCTGGACACGGTATATGCCAGCTTCCGGATTTTTACATCAATGCGCACGTCCGCGCGGGGCGCCTGATCGAGATATTGAAACATCTGCGGCCGCCCGCCGAACCCATCTGGGCGGTGTATCCCCAACGCAAGTTCCTGCTGCCGCGCGTCCGATATTTCGTGGACATGTTGAAGTCTTCGTTGCCAGCGGATCTTGCCGCCGCGAATCCGGAGCCTGCGTGATGTCGCTTCAGCCCTCCTGTGCGATTCGCAGATTGCGAAAATGTGCGATCGTTCCGGACTCAATCCACACGCCGACCCCGCCGCGCTGCGCTGCGGACAGTTTCATGTCGGTCACAACCAAGGCGGGCCGGACCGCATGGTCGAGATAAAGCAGAGCCGTCGCATCTTTCACCACAAGTTTGAGGTGGATCCACCGGCCGGTCGAGATGTCGGCATAGGTCTCGTATTTAGCGGGGGCCGAGCGCCGCAGAAGATCAAACGGAAAGTCAGGATAGGCGGCGTATTGTATGCTATGATTGCGCCGCACCTGATCGTCCGAGACGCTGTTCGTCGGGCGTAGATAGATGTTTTCGAACCGGCCTCGATCGTCGATGCGATACGCCAGGCCGATGAACCCGCGCGCGTAGTCGGGTGCGTCCGGCGCCAGATCGCTAGCGACATCAACCTCAATCGTGCCGTTGTGAAAATTCACCGGCAGCCAAGCCATGAAGTTTCTGTCTGCCAGCTTCTCGACACGCGGGTCCTGATAGGCCTCGCGCGGCATCCGCATCTCGAGCGCCGGAGATCGTTGGTAGGTCGCGCAGTTCAGCGTGACGCCCGAGAGGCGGAACGATTCGAGGCGCGGCGACTCCTCGGTGATCGGGCAGATGCTCGCGGCAAGGGCCGCGACCGTAGGGATGATCGACATTTAGCGCCTCCTTCGAGAACCTGGGTCGACGCCCTCTAGCCGAATGACCTTCGTCAACAGAGGGCGCACGTCCGTTATTCCTTGCCGATACGCAGGATCGGCTTGATCGTCACCCCGCGCTCGCTGTCTTCGACCGCCTGGTTGATTTCGTCGAATTCATAGAACCGCACGAGCCTGTCGAACGGGAACCGTCCTTGGCGATACAGTTCGATCAGCACGGGAATGAACGTCTTGGCCACGACATCCCCCTGGACGATGCCCATGATGCGACGGCCCGGAATCATCACGTCGTTGACGTTGAACGCCACTTCGGTACCTTCCTTCGTCGCACCCACGATGCCGCAGACGCCGAAGATCGCGAGGCAATCGATGGCCTGACGCAGCACTTCGCCGCGCCCGCTGCATTCGAGCGTGTAATGGGCACCGCTACCGGTGATTGCGTGGATGCGATCGACCGGGTCCTCTTCCCGGCTGTTGACTGTGTGAGTCGCACCGAGCGCGAGAGCAAGCTGGAGCCGGGCTTCGTTCACATCGACGGCAATGATGGTCGTCGCACCTGCGACCTTGGCAGCCATGACGGCACTCAGTCCCACGGCACCCGCGCCGAACGCCGCGAAGCTCGAACCGGCTTTGACAGCGAGGGCGTTGAGCACCGAGCCCGCGCCAGTCTGAATGCCGCACCCTAGTGGGCCGAGCAGTTCCAGCGGCACGTCCTTCGGAACGACCACGACGTTGCGTTCGTTCGCAAGAGCGTATTGCCCGAACGCCGACTGGCCGAAGAAGTGATCATGCACCTCTGCGCCGCCGGCGTCGACCGTAGCGGTCGAGCCATCGAGGCGCCCGCCGCCGAAGTTGAGCGGGCCCATATGTTCGCAGTGCGCAGGATGGCCGGATTCGCACGTGTCGCAGAGACCGCACGACATATAGGTCATCACCACGTGGTCGCCGATTGCGACGGTCGTCACGTCGGAACCGATTGCCTCGACGATTCCGGCGCCTTCGTGGCCCAGGATCATCGGCAGCGGCGCGGTGAAATCCTGGTTCCGGACGACCATGTCGGTGTGACAGACGCCGCTTGCGACAACCCGCACGAGCACCTCAGTGGGGCGGGGGGCGCCAAGCGTCACATCTTCCAGAACGAACGGGCCATGCGCTTCCCTGACGACCGCCGCCTTGATGCGGCGGCTCGTGGCTATCTCATTCATATGCTTCTCCTTTTGAAAACGCGGCGCACAGCGGCGCCTTCCCATCGCACGGACACGATTGTATATTTATTAATATGCAATGCATTTGACAATGGATAACTTCATGCCTAGGTAATCGTATGGCTCGATCGCCGATAGCCGGCAGCCTTCGCGACTGGCGCCTGCTGCCTGGACATGTCCGATCGGGATTGGATCGCGCCGCATCGGCGCTGATGGAGAAAGCTGATGGATGTTCGTCTGGTCATCGATAACCAGGAAGTAGATGCCGGCAGCGGCAAGAGTTTCGACCGCCTCAACCCAATTTCCGGCAAGGCCGTTACCCACGCGGCGGCCGGCGGCACGCAAGAGGCGAAGCTGGCCGTGGACTCGGCCGCGCGTGCCTTCGAAACCTGGTCGAAGACCGGCCCGAGCGAGCGCCGCAAGATTCTTCTTGCTGCGGCAGATCGGCTTGAGGCCAAGCACGACGCCTTCCTGGAAGTCATGGCGGCGGAGGTCGGTGCCTCGGCACTCTGGGCAGAGTTCAACGTATTCGGTTCCGCGGCGCTGCTGAGAGAGGCTGCGGGCCTGACGACCCAGATCCAGGGCGAGACAATCCCGACGGACAAGCCGGGTACGCTGTCGCTGACGCTTCGCCAGCCCGTCGGCGTCGTGCTGAGCATCGTTCCCTGGAACGGGCCGATCTTGCTTGCAACCCGCGCGCTCGCCTACCCGATCGCCTGCGGCAACACGGTGGTCTTCCGCGCCTCCGAAGCCAGCCCAGCGACGCACAAGCTGATCGCCGACGCGTTCTACGAGGCCGGGCTGCCGGCCGGCGTACTCAATTTCTTCGTCAACGCGCCGGACGACGCACCTGAGGTGATCGAAACGCTGATCGCCCACCCGGCGGTCCGTCGGGTCAACTTCACCGGTTCGACGCGAGTCGGCCGGATCATCGCCGAGAAGTGCGCTACGCAGCTCAAGCGGTGCCTGCTCGAACTGGGCGGAAAGGCGCCGTTCGTCGTGCTGGACGATGCCGATCTTGATGGCGCCGTCAATGCGGCAGCCTTCGGTAGCTTCCTGTACCAGGGCCAGATCTGCATGTCGACGGAGCGCTTCGTCGTCGATGAGTCGATCGCCGATGCGTTCGTCGCTAAGTTCGTGGCGAAGGTGTCGACATTGGCCGCAGGCGACCCGGTGTCGAACCCCGCCTGTGTGGTGGGCCCGCTGGTCGACAGCCGGTCGGGCGCGCGGATCAACGGCCTTATCGACGATGCACTCGCGGCCGGTGCGACGATGGCGATCGGCGGCAAGGCGGAAGGCGCTGTGATGCCGGCGACGATTGTAGACAACGTCAAGCCCGGCATGCGGATCTACGACGAAGAGACCTTCGGTCCGATCACCACGATCGTTCGCGTCAAAGGTGTCGACGAGGCTGTCCGCGTCGCGAATGACACGCCCTACGGCCTAACGTCCGCAGTGTTCGGCCGCGACGTCACGCGCGCGCTCGACGTGGCGAAGCAGATCGAGGCTGGTTGCGTCCATGTGAACGGGGCGACGGTGCAGAACGAGGCACAGGCGCCCTATGGCGGAATGAAGCAGAGCGGTTGGGGCCGTTTCGACGGCCGCGCGGTGATCGACGAGTTCACGGAGCTCAAATGGGTGACGATCGAACCGGCGAACCAGCCCTACCCCTTCTGATGTCGACGGGGCCGGCGTGGCCGGCCCCGCACCTCCTTCATCGAGAAGCTGCTGTCGAAAGATGAACATCGGTTGCTTTCCGGGCGCTCGCCGCCTCCACCTCGCGTTGGCAGGATCGCTTGCCCTGACGAGCTGCGCGGCGGTGCCAAGGCTGAGTGAGGCGCCGGCGCCGCGCACCCTTGGCAGCGTTTCCAGCGCCGAGAGCTTGGCGGCGGCCGCCGAGCCCTGGCCGGAAGCGAATTGGTGGACCCGGTACGGCGATCCGCAACTCGATGCGCTGATCCGGGAGGGGATGCAGGCATCCCCCACGCTTGCGGCTGCAAGGGCGCGGATCGATCGTGCGGAGGCGGCGATCGGCGGCACGCGCGCGGCCGATTTGCCGCAACTATCGGTGACCGGCTCGATCGCGGAATCCCAGCTCAGCTACTACAATGGCGTGCCCTATGCCGCGGTGCCGAAAGGCGTGAACGAGGTTGCATCTGTGCGCTTCGGCCTGGACTGGTCGCTCGACTTTTTCGGCCGCAATCGCGCGGCACTCGCTGCGGCTTTGTCGGCGGCGGAGGCGGCGCGGGCCGAAGCGGCGCAGGCCAGGCTGGTTCTGTCTACCAGTATTGCGGCGACGTATTCCGATCTGCTGGGCGCGATGCGCGACGTCGACTTGGCGCGCGAAACGATGGCGGTGCGCGAGCATAGCGCCCGGCTGGTCGAGCGGCGGCGCGCGCAGGGGCTGGAAACGCTTGCTTCCTCCGCCCAGGCGGAAAGTGCCTTTGAGTCCGCGCAGCAGGCATTGTCGGCCGCAGGCGAGCAGGTACAGCTTACACAGTTGCGACTGGCGACGTTGGTCGGCGCGGGCCCGGATCGCGGAGTCTCCATCCAAAGACCCGAAAATCCGAAGCTTCCTGCGTTCGGCTTGCCCGCCGACCTTCCGGCCGAGCTGCTGGGACGACGCCCGGATCTTCGCGCGGCACGGCTGCGCGTCACCGTCCGGGCTGCGCAGATCCGGCAGGCGAGGGCCGGTTTCTATCCGAGCGTCAATCTATCGGCCTTCATCGGGCCGCAGGTTCTGGGCCTTCAGAACTTCTTCAACGATCAGTCGATCGCGGGCAGCGTCGGGCCGGCCATCAGCCTGCCGATTTTTCGCGGCGGCGCCTTGCGCGCCAATCTGCGCGGCGCACGCGCCGATTATGACGAGGCGGTCGCGAGCTATGACGATGTCCTGCTCCACGCACTGCAGGAAGTTGCGCAGGCCACCGCCAGCGAGCGGGCCCTGGCGGAACAGCTGCGACACGCCCGTGCCGCGCGGGATGCGGCCCAGCAGGCATATAACGCGGTAACCACGCGCTATCGCGGCGGCCTCACGAACTACATCAACGTGCTCTCGGTCGAGAACACGCTCATCACCGCGAAACGTGCCGTTTCGCAGCTCGAAACCCGCGCCTTCGCGCTCGACATCGCCCTTGTCCGCGCGCTGGGCGGCGGGGCCTGACCGTATTTGGGATCTGCATGACCACGCAAGCACCCCCTACATCTGCCACTGCCCAACCGGAGCAGGCGCATGAACGCCACACACTTCAGGTACGCCTCGTGCCCTGGATCATCTTGGCGGTGGTGCTGGCCATTGTTGGGCTCTACGCTGTACGCTGGAACCATTTTGAAGCGGACAGGACGGTCCAGACCACCGACAATGCGACGGTGCAGTCCGATGCGGCGGTGATCGACGCCAAGGTATCCGGCTATATTCGCGAGGTCCGGTTTTCGGATTTCCAGGCGGTTCGCGCAGGCGACGTGCTCGTGCAGCTCGACGATCGCGAGTATCGGGCTAGCGTGCTTCATGCGGAAGCGGCGCTGGCCAAGGCGAGGGCGGTGCTCGCCAATCTGGACAACGAAGTCGCGGTCCAGCGCGCGCAGGTGGCACTGGCGCGCGCGGGCGCGGCGACCAATGCGAGCAAGCTACGCCTCGCCATGCTGGACGCGCGCCGCTTCGCCGCGCTTGCGGATACCGGCGCCGTCACAGGCCAAGAGAGCGACAGCGCGCGCTCGAATTTGGATGCCGTCCGTTCGACGCAGCGCGGCAGTGATGCGACCGTGGAGCTCCAGCAGCGCCAGCTCGCCGTACTGCAAGGCCAGCGCGCGCAGCGCCAGGCTGATGTATTGGCAGCCGAGGCCGCGTTGGAAAGTGCGCGCATCAATCTTTCCTACACCCGGATCGTCGCGCCCGCCGACGGAGTCGTCAGCCAGCGGCTCGTCCAGCCGGGCAGCCTGCTCAACCCGGGCGCCGCGGTCGTCAACTTCGTCCCGCGCGTGCCGCCCTATGTCGTCGCGAACTACAAGGAAACCCAACTCGCGCGTGTCGCCCCCGGCCAGAAGGTCGACATCGAAGTCGACGGATTTCCGGGACAGCATCTGCGCGGCCGGGTTTCGCGACTGGCGCCGGCAAGCGGCTCGACATTTGCGACGCTGCCCCCCGACAACGCCACCGGCAACTTTACCAAGGTAACCCAGCGTATTCCGCTGCGTATCGATCTGGAGTCCGGTCAGCCGCTCGCACAGCGCCTGCGGGCCGGCATGTCCGTGGTGACGCATATCGACACGCATACCGGCGCATGAGTCCGGCGATCCAGGCGAGCTCCGGCGTGCGGCGTGCAATTGCAGGACTGTGCGCCATCATGCGCGGGAATACGCATGCACGGCCGATTGGCGCCGTGGTGGCGGTCCTGATCGGCACCTTCATGACCAGCTTCTTCACGCGCGACTTCGGCATCGCGCTGGCGGACCTGCGCGGCGTGTTCGGCCTAAGCGTGGACGAGGGGTCCTGGCTCAATACCGTGACGACGGCGCCGCAGCTGCTGGTCGCGCCGGCGATCCCGTTGGTTGTCCTGGTCGTCGGCGCACGGCGGCTTCTCCTTGTAACCGGGGCAGCTTTCATGGTTGTGAGCTTTGCCACGCCCTTCGCGATCGGTCCCGCCGCGGTGTTCGTGATGCACGGCCTGCTCGGGCTGCTGCTCGGCTGCTTCGTGCCCGCGACCCTGGCGACCGTCTTCGCCAATCTTTCACCCCGATACTGGCTGATGGCGCTCGGGATCTACACCGCGCGGCTCACGCTGGCGCTGCATCTCGGGGTGCCGCAGGCCGCCTTCTTCGTCGAGCATGGTGACTGGCCCTGGATCTACTGGCAGGCGACGCTGAGCGCCGCGGCGCTGGTGCTGCTGGTCCTTGCCAGCATTCCCGACCGGTCGCCGAATAGGTCGCTCTGGCAGCGTACCAGCAAGGGCGAGGTCGCGATGTTCTGCGTGGGCCTGACCCTCCTCTATGTCGGCCTCGATCAGGGCAATCGGCTCGATTGGCTAGCCTCGGGCATCGTCACCGGGTGCCTGGGCGGTGGCGTGGTGCTGGTCGCGGCGGCTATTGCCTGGCAATATGTTTCACCGGTGCCGTTCGCGCACCCCGAAGCGCTGAAACGGCGCAACATCGCGATCCCGCTGATCATCGTTATGTTCTACGGCATGATGAGCGCCGCGACCTCGCTGGTCATCCCTGCGTTTCTCGGCGCGATCGCCAATCTCAAGGCGGAGCAGATCGGCAGCGCGCTGCTGCCGGTGAGCATCGTCCAGATCGTGGCGGTGCCGGTGAGCGTCTGGGTGGCGCGTCGCGTCGATCTCCGGCTGATGCTGACGATCGGGCTGGTCGCGATTCTGCTGGGCTGCTGGCTTGGTACCGGCATCACGCACGACTGGCGCGGTGAGGACTTCGTGCCGCTCGGCATCGCCATGGGGGTGGGCAATGCCCTCACCTTCCTGTCGCTGGTCTCGCTGGTCATTGCCAATGCGCAGCGCTCTGAGCTGCTCTTCATCGTCGCCTACATTCAGATCCCACGCGTCGTTGGACCTGAACTGGCGGGTGCGGTGATCAACACGATCGTCCGCAAGGGCGAGGGCATCCATTCCTTTCTACTTGGCGGTTATCTCGACCGGGTCCGTATCGGTGCGCTCGATGTCTTCGACCGGCTGTCGCACGGCGCGGTCACCGCGTTGGTGCGCCGGGAGGCGTATGTGCTAGCTTACGCCGACGCGTACCAGTTCTGTTTCTGGATTACCCTGGCGTGCCTGGGCCTGGCAATCTTCTTGCGGCCCACGCCGCCCAACGCTCTGACGGCGCCCCTGGACAACCGCTGATGCGTATGCAAAAACGGATACCGGCGTGCTGATTTTCGTGAATTGGCAAGCTTAGTCGGATGGGCCATCTGATCGAGACAAGATCAGTAAGGTCCATTGAAATGCTCCCTTCGCTTTTCGTGTCACATGGTGCGCCCACCTTCCCGCTAACCGACGCGCCCGCCCGCGCCTTCCTCGAAGGGCTTGCCGCAAGATTTCCGGAACGGCCCCGCGCCGTCTTGGTAGTCTCCGCGCATTGGGAGACCTCGCAGACGAGCGTCACCACGGCTGCGACCAATGGCACGATCCATGACTTCTTTGGATTCCCGGACGAGCTATATCAAATCACCTATCCGGCACCCGGGGCGCCGTGGTTGGCCGAGCGCGTTGCCGCGCTCCTGGAAGCAGCCGGCGAGCCGGTAGCGCGCGATCCCGAGCGCGGGCTCGACCACGGCGCATGGGTGCCTCTCCGGTTGTTGTATCCGAACGCCGACGTGCCGGTGGTGCAGCTTTCGGTCGAGGGCGCGAAGGGGCCGACGCATCATTATCGCCTTGGCCAGCTGCTCGCCCCACTGCGGGCTGAGGGGGTCCTGATCGTCGGTTCGGGCAGCTTTACCCACGACCTGTCGAGCTTCCGGGAATACTATCACGCGCTGCACGCCCCGGCACCGGCTTGGGTCGACGCCTTTGCGGATTGGATGACGCTAGCGCTGGAGCAGGAACGGTTGGACGATCTCCTCGCCTATCGTTCGCGTGCGCCGTTTGCGAGGCGCAACCATCCGACCGAGGAACACCTGTTGCCGTTATTCGTGGCACTTGGCGCCGGCGGGGCGGGGCATGTGGAACACCTGCACGCCAGCACCACGCACGGCGTGCTTCGCATGGATGCATTTGCCTTCGGAGAGGTCGAATGAGCCGCCCCCTGATCGTGGCCCTGCACGGCGTTGGCTCCAACGCGCGCGACATGGCCGCCGCGCTCGTCCCGCTGGAGGCGCATGGCGAGATCGTTGCGCTGGACGGGACCGAGCCGTTCATCGGCGGCGGCAATGGCCGCCAATGGTTTTCGGTTGCCGGCATTTCCGACGCCAACCGCCCCGCGCGGGTCGTCGCTGCAATGCCTGCTTTCATCGATTGCCTGGACATCCTGGCGGCGGAACGGGGCATTTCGCGACACGAGCTCGTTCTGCTTGGCTTTAGCCAAGGATCGATCATGACGCTGGCGGCTGTTGCCGGCGGTCACTTCCACGGGCGGGCTATCGCCGTTGCCGGTCGCCTCGCGGCGGCGGTCATCCTGGGGGCCCAGCCGGCGCATCTGTTGCTCGTGCATGACCGCGATGATCCGGTGATGCCGGTCGAACTCTCGGTCGAAGCCGGCACGGCGCTCAGTCGCGCGGGACATCATGTTGAAGGGGCCTGGACGTCGGGAATTGGCCACCGGGTGGCGGGCCCGATGCTACCCACCATCGCCAATTGGCTCGCCCAATCTAAGAACGTTACTGTACGTTGAAAGTAAAGGACAATCTAATGACGAACACCACCACGAATAGCCTTGTGGCTTGGACTCCTCGCATCCTGTCGATCTTCCGCATCGTGATCGGCTTGCTTTTCCTGAGTCACGGCCTCGTGAAGCTCTGGGGCTTCCCTGCTGGCGTGCAGCCAGGCCAGGTGCCGCTCTTCGGGCTGTATGGGCTTGCTGGCGTGCTCGAGTTCTTCGGCGGCGCCGCGGTGATGATTGGCATGTTCACGCGGCCGGTCGCCTTCCTGCTCTCGGGCGAAATGGCAGTCGCTTATTTCATGGCACACGCGCCACAGAGCGTCTTTCCGCTGGTCAATATGGGCGAGAGCGCGATTCTATTCTGCTTCGGCTTCCTGTACCTCGCCTTTGCGGGCGGCGGTGTGTGGAGCATCGACGCAAAGCGGGGCGCATAGTTTACGATGATCGACTGGGATGACCTGAAGACGTTTCTCGCCATATCAAGGCACGGCACGCTTTCCGCCGCCGCGCGGGCACTGAAGGTCAGCCAGTCCACGATGAGCCGCCGGCTCGACCATCTCCATGGTCGGGCCGGCGCTGCGTTGCTGGAGCGGACGCCGAGCGGCTTCCGACTGACTCCTACCGGTGCTGCGATCCTAGATCAGGTGTCTCGAATGGAGGAAGCCGCACTTGCGCTCGAGCGCACCATTGCAGGAGAGGATCAGAGACTCGACGGGCTGGTCCGTGTGACGGCTGTGGAAGCGTTTGCGGCGCATGTCCTGGCGGATGGCGTGGCTAGGCTGCACGCGAAGCATCCGGGAATATCCATCGAGCTGATTACCGATAATCGATCGCTCAGCCTCGCTCGACGCGAGGCGGACATCGCAATACGCCTCGGTCGCTTTGACGCGCACGAGACGGTGGTGCGAAAGATCGGCGACATGGCATTCGATGCCTATGCGGCGCCGGCCTACCTCAAGCGGTTCGACAAGCCCGACTGGCAGGCCGGAGCCGAGGGCCACCGCATCGTTCGCGTCCAGGACGACCTGCTGGATACGCCGGACGGAAAATGGTTCGCCAGCCATGCCGCTGCGGCGGCCACGGCCCTGTTCGCCAATAGCCGTCAGGTGCAGCTGCGCGCCGTCGCCGCCGGCGTCGGCCTGGGCTATCTGCCAAGCTACCTTGCGTCGACGGTGCCTGGGCTGATCCGGGTCGCCGCGCCAAGCCCGGTGCTGCGGGAAATCTGGATGGGCGTCCACCGTGATTCTCGCCACGCACCCCGCATTGTCGCTGTGCAGGAGGCGATGATCGCCGCGGTAAAGAATGCACGCGCCCGGTTGGTGCCGGCGCAGTCGAAAAGCGCCTGACGGGCAATTGTCAACACAGGTGCCCGGCCGCGGCGTGGGCGACGAGCTGGTCGACGATATAACGGACGCGCGGATTTAGGTGGGCTTGGCGCGGCCAGACCGCACTGATTTCCACCGACACGTCCGAATAGTCGTCCAGCACCGGTACGAGCTGGCCCGCATCGATGTGACGGCGCACCATCGATACGGGAACCTGACACAGGCCAAGCCCGCCGACGGCGGCATCCACCATCGCCTCACCATCGCTGAACTGATGCGACGCCTGGGGCAATACGCGCTTCACCACCCCGCCTTCGCGGATCCACCAACCCATAGGCGGGCCTTTGACGGCGCCGACAATGCAGCGATGTTTGGCCAGCCCCTCGATCGTTTCGGGTACGCCGCGTTCAGCTAAATACGCAGGCGCAGCGCAAATCATACGCGCCTGCGTGGCCAGATGACGCGCGATCAGATGGCTGCTGTCCTTCAGCTCCCCGAATCGGATGGCGAGGTCGACATCTGCCTCGATGAGATCGCTGGTCGCATCGGTGAACGTCAGGCTCAGGGTTAGGGCGGGGTGCGCTCGGCCGATCTCGAGCAGGATCGGAAGCAGGACATGCCTTCCAAACGCGACCGGCATGTCGATGTGGATGCGACCGCTCAGAATCTGGTTTCGCGAGGAAAGTACATCCTCGGTCGAGGCGATTTCCTCCATCGCGGAGGCGCAGGCCGTGAAATAGGCTTCGCCGTTGAGCGTGAGGCGGGTGCGGCGGGTCGTCCTATGAAACAGTTCGAAGCCAAGGCGCCGCTCAAGGCGCGCAATGCTCTTACCGACCGCGGACTTGGTCATGCCGAGGCGTTCGGCCGCTTCCGTGAAACTGCCTACACGCGCCGCGGCGACGAATACGCTTACCCCCGAGAGCGGATCAATTTCAGCCACGATTATATCCTCTAGATCTACTCAGGGTGTCGTATGGCTGTCTTTATCGCCTCAGTGGATACTGTACAACAACGTTCTCACCGGCATTGCGCCGCAAAGTAGGAATAAAAATATGCCCGTCGTCCGTGTAAGCTGGTTCGAAGGCAAGGATCATGGTCAGAAGGCGAAGGTTGCTGAGGAAATTACTGATAGCATCGTTCGCAATACCGACACCGATCCCAAATACATCTACGTCATATTCGAGGACGTGAAGGCGAGTGACTGGGCTGGTGAAGGCAAGCTCTTCGGTTGAGGAGCGGGCGAGGTAACAGAAAATGCAATCAAGAACTGCTCTCATTATTGGTGCCTCGCGAGGCTTGGGTCTGGGCCTTGTTCGGGAGTATCTCGCTCGTGGCTGGCATGTGATCGCCACGGAAAGGACTGCAGGATCGGCGGGCCTTTCGGATGCTCAGAAGGGGGCGTCTGGCCGCCTGACGATCGAGCAGCTCGACATCGATGACCCGCAGGCGATCAGAGCGCTCGGCGCGCGGCTGGGTGCGACTGCCATCGATCTGTTGTTCGTCAACGCCGGGGTGAGTGATGATCCGAGCGTGTCCATTGGCGACGTCGCTACCGAAGAGTTCACGCGCGTCATGCAGACCAACGCGCTATCTCCCCTGCGCGCCATCGAATGGTTGGCTGATCGTGTCGATCCCCGCGGGACCATCGCGGTAATGACATCGGCACTCGGCAGCGTTTCGGCCGAGCCTGCAGCCGGTTATGATCTCTATGGTGCCAGCAAGGCTGCGCTCAACCGGCTCATGCGCGGATACGCCGTTCGCGCGGGCGGCGAACGTACCCTCCTGGCGGTGATGCCTGGCTGGGTGAAGACCGACATGGGGGGCGCGGAGGCGCCACTCGACGTTGCAACGAGTGCTCGCGGGATTGCCGATGCGATCGACGCTCGCTCGGTCCGCCCAGGGCTTTCCTTTATCGACTACAGCAACGCGGAGCTGCCCTGGTAATGAAGCAACTAACCTTCTTCGTCGCAGTCGGGTTGGCCGGTGCAATTGCCGCGCCCGGCGCCGCGTACGCGCGATCGCCGATGGATTGCGCTGTGCTTGGCCGCGGCGCGTTGCCCGGTGCAACGATTCTCTCCGCGACGGAGGTAGGTGCAGGTGCACTCGATCTGGGACCCCCGCCGCCCTATGCGCCGGACCTTCGGCAACGGGTTGCAACAATGCCTGCGTTCTGCCGAGTGCAGGTTCAGGCGACGCCCACGCCGGACTCGCGGATCGGCATCGAGGTCTGGTTGCCGCTCGGGAAGTGGAACGGCCGGCTGCTCGGCACGGGCAATGGCGGCGGGGCAGGGTCGATTGCCTATGCGATGGGCATGGTCGAAGGCCTGAAGCGCGGTTTCGCGGTTGCCAATACCGATATGGGGACGGCGCCGGATATCAACGGGCTTTCGGCGCATCCCGAACGCTGGATCGACTTCGGGCAACGTGCGACGCACGAGATGACCCGGGTGTCGAAGATGCTGGTCCGCAGCTTCTATCGGGTGGCGTCGTTCCGGGCCTATTTTGCAGGGTGTTCGACCGGGGGGCAGCAGGCGCTGAGCGCCGCGCAACGGTATCCCGAGGACTATGACGGGATTCTCGCCGGCGACCCCGGTAACAACCGCACCCATGTCGCCAGCTATTTCCTCTGGAACTATCAGGCGCTCAATGCCGCAGGCGCAAAGCTTTCCGCCGCACAGTGGAAAATGCTCAACCAGCAGGTTTTGCGCCAATGCGCCGCGAAAGACGGAGGGGCGCCTGGCGACACCTTCCTGACCGATCCGCGCCGTTGCGGCTTCGACCCCAAGTCGCTGCCTGCCTGCAGTCCGCAGAGCGCGAAGGATTCGTGCTTGACCGAGCCGCAGCGCGCGGCGGTTCTGAAGCTCTACGAGGGGCCCGCGCACCCGCGCAGCGGGGAACGCATCTATGCGGGGCTTACGCCCGGCAGCGAGCTCCAGCCGCTGGGGCCGCTCGATCAGGGCAACCCGGAGATCTTCCCGCCGCAGCAATTCTATCTGTTCAACTGGGGCCTCGGCGGCGGCTTTGACGCCATGGCCTTCGATTTCGGTCGCGACCTGGATGCGGTCGACGCCCGGCTTGCCTCCACGCTTAACGCAAATGCCGCGGATCTCTCGGATTTTGCACGTCGTGGCGGGAAGCTGCTGCTCTACACGGGCGTTGCGGATCCCGCAGTGCCCTTTGCCGAGGTGGCGAACTATTACGAGCGGCTGACGGACGTGCACGGCGACGCGACCCCGAGCTTCGTGCGATTCTTCGCGGTTCCCGGCATGGGCCATTGTTTCGGCGGGCCGGGCGCTACCGATATCGGCCAGCCCTTCACGTCGAGCGTGCCAGCAACTGCCGAGAGCGACGCATTGATGACGCTGGTCGCCTGGACCGAGGGCGGCGCAGCGCCCGACCATCTGCTTGCCATCAAGCCTGCTCGCGACGGCCAGCCGCCCGAAGAGCGGCCGATCTGCGCCTATCCGGCACTGCCCGACTATCGCGGCGGCGATCGCAGCAAGCGGACGAGCTTCAGTTGCGTGCCGCACCAGCGTGGCGTCGGCCAGCCTGCGGCCGCGCGGTACCTGAACTGAACGAGGCAGCGATAGTGACGATTCCGACCATGATGCGCGCAGTCGTTCTGCATCAGCGCGGCGGCCCGGAAGCGCTCGGCATTGAGACCCGGCCGGTACCTGTCCCAGCTGCAGGCGAGGTGCTGATTCGCGTGGAAGCCTTCGGCCTCAACCGCTCCGAGCTTTTCACCAGGCAGGGCCATTCGCCCGGCGTGCGCCTTCCGCGCATCCTGGGGATCGAGGCGGTGGGCACCGTCGCCCTTGCGCCGGGCGGAGAGTTTCCCACAGGCGCCAAGGTCGCCACGGTGATGGGCGGGATGGGGCGCGCCTATGACGGCGGCTACGCCGAATATACGAACGTCCCCGCGACGCAGGTGCGATCGTTCGACAGCGCATTGCCCTGGGCAACGCTCGGCGCATTGCCCGAGATGCTGCAAACTGCATGGGGGTCTCTGTTTCGAGGGCTTCGCGCGGCGCCCGGCGACCGCCTGCTGATCCGCGGGGGCACGACGTCCGTCGGGCTCGCGGCTGCATCGATCGCGCGGCTGCATGGCATCGAGGTTGCCTCCACGTCCCGAAACCCGGCGAGCGAGGCGCTCGTCCGCAAAGCTGGCGCCGCGCACTTCCTCGTTGATCGCGGCACCTTGGCGCCGGCGGTGCGTGCGCTCTGGAGCGGCGGCGCCGACAAGGTGCTCGAGCTGGTAGGCACGAACACGCTGGCCGACTCGCTGGCTGCCGTGCGCGAACCGGGGCAGGTGTGCATGGCAGGAATGGTTGGCGACCGGTGGTCGCTTTCGGACTTTGCGCCAATGGACCTGATCCCGACCGGCGTATCGCTAACCACCTATAGCGGCGGGGTCGAGGATTTCGAGCAACTGCCGCTGCAATCGCTCATCGATCAGGTTGGTTCAGGTGCCTTGCCGGTACCGTTAGGGCCGGTGTTCCGGATGGATCAGATCGTGGAGGCGCATAGGATCATGGAAGCGAATGCCGCCCGCGGAAAAATGGTCGTGCTGACGAGAACGGAAGTTGGAGGCGTGTCATGAAGCGAGCGATGTTGTTGACTGGATTGGTCGGGCTCGGACTGGTCTTCGGCGGATCCGCCGTTTGGGCAGCGCTGCGTTCCCCGGCGCTACAGGGGGGCGAAGTGACTACCGAAATCCTCCTTCAGCGAACCAGCTCCTGGAACGGCAGACCTTATACGAGCTATCCCACAGGTACGCCGGAACTGACCGTGAAAAGGATGGTGATCCCACCCCGCACTGCGCTGCCTTGGCATACGCACCCTGTGCCGAATGCGGCCTATCTGCTTTCCGGCCACCTGACGGTCGAGGACCGCGCCACCGGCCAGACCGCAATCTACCGCGCAGGTCAGGTGATCGCCGAGTCGGTGGGGAGCGTGCACAGAGGACGGACCGATGACGAAGCGGCAGTGGTGATCGTTACCTACGCCAGCGTGCCGGGTGCGGTCCTGTCCCAGCCGGTCGCCCCGCAATGAGCGCGGACGGCTGTGAAACGATAATTGATCGCAACCGCTGAAACCGTCAGCGGTATTACATATAATGGAACGGATTTCTCTCTGAGAAATGTGGCGTGCAGTTTGCTGCACTCCGGGCTTTGAAAGGATAACATTGTGGCAGATAGCAAAAAGATCTCGGTGATTGTTGGCAGCCTGCGTGCCGATGGCATCAGCCATCGGGCAGCAAAGGCGCTGGCCCGTCTTGCTCCGGCAGGTCTCGCGCTCGAAATCGTGCCGATCGGTGGCCTTCCGCTGTACAATCCGGATCTGGAGGAAAATGCGGCGGTTGCGCCGTGGGATGCGTTCCGCGCTACCATCCGCGCGTCGCAGGGCGTGCTGTTCGTGACCCCGGAGTATAACCGTTCGGTTCCCGCGGCCCTGAAGAACGCGATCGACGTTGGTTCGCGCCCGTATGGGCAGAGCGCCTGGGCGGGCAAGCCTGCAGGTGTGGTTTCCTTGTCTCCCGGCGCGATGGGGGCTTTTGGGGCTAATCATCACCTGCGGCAGAGCCTCGTATTCCTCGACATGCCGGTGCTGCAGCAACCCGAGGCCTATATCGGCAATGCGGCTGCGTTGTTCGAAAGCGACGGTGGCGTGAGCAACGACGGTTCGGCCGCTTTTCTCCGCACCTTCCTCGAGCGTTTCGCGTCGTGGGTGCAGCAGGTGGGCGCAAACGTCTGAGAAAGAGAAACGGGGGGGGGGCTCCCCCCCTGCATGGCGCTCGGTCTAGAGATACAGAACGGACCGGCGGCCGCTGCCGGGCCCGATGTGCGCGGCCCCTCGCCGTGGGGTCGGACACGCTCCCCAGAGCGACTGGAGAAAAATAAGTGCAAGACGAAATCTATTCCATCTTCCATCTATCCATCGAGCCGGAAAATTTCCAGGCATTCAAGTCGCTCATCGGCAAGATTGTCTCTGCGACAAAGGCGGAGCCTGACACGCTTACCTATGAGTATGTTGTCAATACAGAGCGTTCGCAGGTGCAAATTCTAGAGCATTATCGAACCGCCGGCGTGCTCCCGCATATCGAGAAGACCTTCGCGCCTTTCGCTGCCGAATTTCTTTCGCTCGCTAAGATCGAAAAACTGTTCGTATATGGAGCAACTACACCGGAAATCCGTGTGAAGCTGAATGAATTCGGCGCACAATATTTCGAATCCCTCGACGGCTTCGCGCGCTGAGACCTCTCGCCTCCACTGTTTTCAAACCTTCGGGAACGGCTAGCCCCAACCCTTGTATTTACGCGCGATGATCTTCATGAGCCGCGAGATATCAGGCGAAAACTCTCCTACGCGGCGGCTCATGATGATCGGGGAGGACGCGGCTTCGACCAGTTCGACTTAGCGCACGTCGTCGACATGCGATTTTACGCACGGAAACGGGGTCGATCGCCGCCCCCGCCTCCGCCGCAACTGGCCGATCGCGATTCGCAGTTCGCGGGCCTCGTGCTTCACCTTGGGTTCCAAACCGGCATGGTGGAAGAGCGATAACACTTGGTCGGCATAGCTGGGCCGCTGCATGCTCGGATACAGGATGAGGGGCTCGCGTGCATGCGCGACGAGGCAGACCTTGCTCTTATCCTTTCCCAGCTGACTTTTGGCCGGCACCGCATTCCCTCGGCATGTCCGGCACCCGGATTGTCATGACTGCGGTGGAGGAGTTGCATCGAACGGGCGGTCGCTACGCGCTTGCCTTCATGCGCATCGGCGTGGGGCAGGGCATCGGCATGCTGCTCGAGCGAGCCTGAGCCGAGCGCGGATCAGAGATTCCTGTTGTCGCGGCTCCGGCCTTGCCGTTGTGCGGCATTCTATTCTGCTGTGATCCTCGCGGCCAAGACG
>JAIYAA010000030.1 GCA_027489295.1 Sphingomonadales bacterium
CACCGTGAACGGCGTCGGCAAGGACGTCCGCTCGGCCGGTTCGGCGGTCTCGGACGCCTCGGGCCAGAACCACAAGAAATAACCGACCCGGCATCGCGGGCAGCCGTGCCCGCGATGCCGCCCCTGGAGTTGCCGTCCGTGAACGATCCCGAACCCGACTATCTGCTCAAGCGCCTCGCCCAGTCCCGCCGGGCCGCAGCCCGTGCAGTGGAGAGCAGCGCCCGCGCCGCCCATCTCGCCATGGCCGACCAATATGCCGCCCAGCTCCGCGCCGCCGGGCATCCGGTGCCGGCCGACTTGGCAGACGACGAAACATCAAGCTTCTCCTGAAATCGGATCGGCGTGCCGGCACCCCGATCGACGTGTCGGCCCAGTGCTGCGCGCCTTGGTCAATCGGCTCCGCTGGCAGGGGCCTTGAACGCGATCTATCGCGAAGATGGCTCCGCTCGAGTGCGCGCGTTGGTGCATTGGCCTTCGCTCTCGATGCACAGGGGATCGGACGAGCAGATGGCCGCATTGGCGAGCGCCGCCCTGACGGTCGCATCGAGGCGTCCCGCTTTGCCCTGGCGCACCAGTCCACCCAGCGTGCCTTCGGAATCTCCGCTCGCGGTGTAGACGAGCAGGCCCGCCATCGGATGCGCTTGTCGGCACCTGTACCGCTGGTGGTGTCGCCAATCACCCAGCGGACCGTATCGCCTGCCGCGACAGCGACGAGGTTTTCACCCGGCTGCAAGGCAAGGTCGGTCACGGCACCCGGCGCCGTATAGACCTGATAGATCATGCTCTCGCTGAAGGGATAGACCTGCACTGCGTTGACGAAGCCCTGGGCCTGCGGCTGCTGGGTGGCTGCGCCATTGGCAGCAGCGACGCGCGCTGCGCCGGGGCTCACGAATTTCCGCGCGCGCTTGCGGACCGGCGGCTTGGCAGGCGGGGACGCGGTGGCGGCGGCGGTCGGCACCGGGAGCGGCTTCGCCGGAGGCGGCGGTGCATGCTGGGCCGAGGCGGACACCATGCCGAGGGACGCCACCGATAGGGCGAGCAAAAGCTTCATGATTGGACCTCCGTGCTGGGCTGCGCCGGGGCAGCGGGATCGACTGGTGGACTGGTCAACGCGGAGCCGGGAGCGGACGGTGGGAGCATGGGCGCGGCTGCCGGTTTCGGCGCCGCCGGGGCGTCCAGTTCCCGGCTCCAGTCGATCGCATCGACATAGACACCGAGCGGATTGCGGCGGAGCGTGTCGGCGTCCTTGGGCGGGGTGATCGCGACGGTCAGGATGGCCGTCCAGCGTGACGTGCCGGCCTCGGCGCCGCGGTCATAGGCGGTCTCGGTCCATTTGACCTGGAACGAGCGATCGGATGCCCGCACCACGCTGGTGACCTGCACCGTCACCGTCTTCTCGCCGATGGCCCCGAAAGGGTCGGCCGCGCGGGCATAGTCGCCGAGGAACTGCGCGCCGCGCTTGGTGACGAAGTCATAGGCGTCCAGCCAGTCCTTACGCACCAGCACCGGATCGAGCGACCGGCCGCGGACATTGGCGATGAAGCGCGACAGGTGCCAAGCGATCTGCGGGTCGGTCGGGTGATAGCCGGCCTCTGCCTCGGTGACGGCACGCGCCTCTCCCAGCCGATCGACTTCGACGACATAGGGCGTCACCCGGCTCTGCGCCGACTGCCAGACGAGAGCCCCTGACAGACCGGTGGCGAGCGCAAGGCAGCCGAACGCCATCAGCCGCCAGTTCCGCGCCTGCACGCGGGCCGAGCCGATCCGCTCGTCCCAGAGCTGCCCGGCCCGCTGGTACGGGGTCTCGGGTTCAGGGGTTCGTCCATAGCGCTGGACGGCGCGTCTGAAGACCATTGGCTAGTCCCTTTCCTTGATGTCTGGAGTGGCGGAGGCGCCGCCGCGATCACCCTGCTGGAGGGCGTGCAAGGCGACCTGGCGGTGATGGCGGCTAGTCTGCTGGCGCTGCATGGCGCGGGCCCATGCAGGCACGGCTTCTTCGGCAGCGGCCTGCGGGGCGCTATCGCCGCCCGTGCGGTTCAGCGCGTTCCACGCCGCCTCACGGCCGCGCGACGCTGCTTCACCCAGGCCCAGGGCGCCGGAGGCGCGCGCGCGTGCGGCATTACCGGCGGCACGGGCCACCCCGCCCAGCCCCGCCGACATGGTCGGCGCTGCTGCCGTCTCCTTGCCCAGCGTGTAGGCCGTGGAGGCAGCCGATCCCATCGCAGTGCCGGCTCGGACGGCACCCAGCGCGGCACCACCCAGCATGCGGGCACCGCCGACGGCGGCACCGCCAGCAAGCATCGCCATTCCGGCAGCGCCAACCGTGGTGCCAAGCGCCGCGCCCGCGCCCAGCTGGGGCGCACCGGATACGAGACCCGAAGCGATTCCGGGTCCGAAGATGCCGAGCCCGAAGAGCGTCAGGCTGGCGAGCATCAGGCTCATCGCCTGGCCGATATCGGGCTCCTGCCCCTGCAGCGCGCTGGTGAACTCGCTGAAGAAATTGGCGCCGATGCCGACGATGACCGCGAGCACCATCACCTTGATGCCCGACGAGACGACATTGCCGAGCACCCGCTCGGCGAGAAAGCTGGTGCGGTTCCACAGCGCGAAGGGCACGAGGAGGAAGCCGGCGAGCGCGGTCAGCTTGAACTCGACGATCGTGACGAACATCTGCACGGCGAGCAGGAAGAAGGTCAGGATCACGACCGCCCAGGCGAACAGCAGGACCGCGATCGTCAGGAAATTGTCGAAGAAGGTCGTGAACCCCATCAGCTGCGACACCTGGTCGAGCAGCGGCCATGCGGCGGCGAAGCCCGTCCCGGCGAGACGACCAGGCTTCAGCAGATCCTCGGCGGACAGCGTGCCCCCGCCGGCGGTCAGCCCGGCTTGCGCGAAGGAGCGGAAGATGATGTCGGCCAGCGTCGAGAAGCTGTTCAGGATAAACGCGAAGGCGCCGATGTAGAGGATCTTGCGCAGGAACCGACCGATGACATTGTCCTCGCCGCCCATCGCCCAGAACAGCCCGGCAAGCGTGATGTCGATGCCGATCAGGGTAGCGGTGAGGAAGCGGACATCACCGCCCAGCAGACCGAACCCACTGTCGATGTAGCGGGTGAACGCGGCCAGGAAGCGATCGATGACGTTGAGGTCGTTCACGGTGGCGATGTCCTGCGCTGGAGGGGTGCCGCGAGGGGGGACCGGGGGTGAGAGCCCCGCCCCGCGGCGGACGGCGACGGGAGGCAAGACCGCCGCCGCCCTGGCCGGCGGCGCTACCTAGGGGTGTAGGCCGAGCCGGAGCCGAGGAACCTTCGGGTTGCCGCGCGCGCGTCGATCTCCGCCTGGGCGCGGCGCGCCTGCTCGATCGCCTCGGCGCGGTACTGCGCGGCCATCATGTTCTGGATCTGGAACTGTTGCTTGGCGGCAAGCGCGAGCAGCTGGTTGGTCGCCTGCTGCGCCTGGAGATTTCCTTCGGCGCCCTGGCTCTTGGCAACAATCCCGCCGAGCGCCTGGGCATCGGCCGTGACATTCTCGGTCACCTGCGCCTGCACCGTCATCGTCTGCTGGTAGGCGGACATGGCAGTATCGAGTCGGGCGCGCGCGGCGACGACCTGCTCGTTCGTCCGGAGCGCCGCCGAGAAGCTCTGCGGGAACAGCTGGCGGAACTGCTGGTCGAGCCCGGATACGCGGAACTGGATGCCCTGCGCCTGGCCCATCAGCCGGTCGACCTGCTGCAGCGTCTGTGTGAGCGCCTGGAGCTCTGGAAAGTCGATCCGGGCCAGGTTCTTCGCCTGGTTGATCAGCATCGTCGCTTCGTTCTGGAGCGACTGGATCTGGTTGTTGATCTGCTGGAGGGTGCGCGCGGCAGTCAGCAGGTTCTGGCTATAATTGCTGGGGTCGAACACGGTGCACTGCGCGCGGGCCGGCGTGCAGGTCAGCGCCATGGCGAGCGATCCGGCCATGCCAAGGCCCAGGGCGCTCGCGACCAGATATTTGCGGGTGCGGATACGCATCACATCACTCCTTTACTTGGGGGTCCGGGAAGGTGCCGAGCAGCTCGGCGGCCCAGTCGAGGTCGCGCTCAGCGAGGAACCGCACGGCGAAGTCCGCCGGGCCGCTCTCGACGAGCATCGCGTCGATGCGGGCCTGCGTCGCAGCATCGGAAGCGCCGCACAGGGCGAGTGCGATGGGGCCCAGCCCCAGCTCGAACAGGCGGTTGCCCCGCGCGGACTGGAGGTAATAGTGGCGCTTCAGCGTATGAACGAGCTGCTGGCGGACATTGGCGTAGACCTGCCCCGGCAGCGACGAGAGCCAGGCCTCGACCGCGTTGACGCCCTCGCGGATGCAGGTGAAGCCGAGCCCGCCCACGATCCGCTCGACCTGCCGGACCTTGTCCTCGACGCGCGCGCGATCGGTGTCCATGACCGTAATCGTGGTGGTCAGGTAGCCAAAGGCGACATGGTCGCCGCCCAGCACCTGGAGCGCCAGGTCGGCATCCACCACCTTGTTGTCGGCATCGCTGTCGAGCAGCTGCGATGGCTGGTTGTACATCACCTCGCGGAGCAGCGCGGTGATCGACTTGCGCTTGTTGAACCACTGGCGTCGGATCTTGGTCAGCACCTTGGTGGCGTCGCCCTTGTCCAATGCGATGAAGCGCGTGACCCAGCGATAGGCGAAGTCCTGATGATTGAGGGCATCGAGGATGCCAGGCCGGCTCATGCTCGGGAAACCGAGGATGGTCAGCGTGCGGACATGGTGGTCCCCCAGTCGCGGCTCCAGGCCACCGGTCAGCGGCGTATCGGCGAGCAGCGCGTCGAGGTAGATCGGCGTCTCCGGCACCGCGACCGCCTGCTGCCGCGTCGAGATCGTGCCGTGCAGGAAGGTCAGCGTCTCGCTGTCGCCCAGCGCATGGACCTCTGGCATGAAGCTCGCGAACAGGTCGAGCGCGCGGTCGGTCTCGGCGATGAAGTGCGCCAGCGCCGTGCGCCAGTCCCGCCCCTTCTCGGCATCGGGTCGCTCGACCAGCGTTCGTCCGGCGGCCTCGGCGCTGTCGGGCCCCGGCAGCCAGACCAGGGTCAGGTGGTAGCGGCTTTCGAAATGGGCGCCCTCGCTGAGAAAGGCCGCCCGGCGCTCCTGGTCGACCAGCCAGGATGCTGCGTCGGGAAAATCGCTGTCGGGATACGCAGCGGCTTCGCGCCGCTCGGCATCGAAGAACAGGGCCCAGCCGCTGCCGAACCGCTTGAGCACGTTGTTGGCCCGCGCGCAGGCAGAGATCAGTTCGGCCTCGGTGGCGGACTCCAGATCGGGCCCACGGAAGCGGAAGCTGCGCTGGAAGCTCCCGTCCTTGTTGAGGACGACGCCGGGCGCGACCAGCGCCGCCCAGGGAAGATGGTCGGCCAGCCGATCCGCGCGGCGACGATGCTCGGCGAGGTTCAGCACGCGAAATACCCCTTCTGCCGGAGGTGGCGAAGCAGGACCGGCGCGAAGTCCGGGTCACGCCGCGCAGCGAACACGGCAATGCTGTGGCCGACCGCCCAGAGCACCAGCCCGGCCAGCCACTGCTGCAGCCCAAGGCCGACCGCCGCGCCGACCGTCCCGTTGACGATCGCGACTCCGCGCGGGGCGCCGCCGAGCAGGATCGGTGAGCCCAGGCTCGCATGGATCGGCGCCTCGAAGCCTGGCAGGTGCTGGCCGGTGTCGCTCATGCGACCAGCGCTCCCCCACCGAAGCTGAAGAAGCTGAGGAAGAAGCTGGAGGCGGCGAAGGCGATCGACAGCCCGAACACGATTTGGATCAGCCGCCGGAAGCCGCCGCTGCTCTCGCCGAACGCCAGCGACAGGCCGGTCGTGATGATGACGATGACGGCAACGATCTTGGCGACCGGCCCCTGGACCGACTCGAGCACCTGCTGGAGCGGTACCTCCCATGGCATTCCGGACCCCGCCGCATGGGCCGAGGTGGCAAATGCGATGCCGATGACGGCAAGTTCGACGAGGCGCGCGCGGCGTGCCGGGATCTTGGCGTAGCGCATGATCAATCTCCTTCGGGGCTGGGGGGCAAGAGAAGGTCGGCGAGCGCGTAGCTGCCGGTGTCAGGGTCGAGCCCGGCAACACGGGCGACCTGCACGACGCGGCGGTCGAGACCGCGGCCGGAGACGAAGACGATGACGTCGATCGCCTCGGCGATGAGCTGGCGCGGCACGGTGACCACCGCCTCCTGCACCAAGCCTTCGATGCGGGTGAGCGCGGACAGCGCGCCATTGCCGTGGACCGTGGCGATGCCGCCGGGGTGGCCGGTATTCCACGCCTTGAGCATGTCGAGCGCCTCTGGACCGCGGACCTCACCGACGATGATGCGGTCGGGGCGCAGCCGGAGGGTCGAGCGGACCAGGTCTGCCATGGTCACAATACCGGCCCGCGTGCGGAGCGCGACCGTGTCGGCGGCAGGGCTCTGCAGTTCGCGCGTGTCCTCGATCAGCAGGATACGCTCGTCGAGGCACGCCATCTCGGCCAGCAGCGCATCGGCGAGCGTGGTCTTGCCCGAGCTGGTCCCGCCGGCGATCAGGATGTTGTGCCGCAGGAGGACGCAGGCTTTCAGCCGGTCGGCCGCCAGCCGCGTCATGACGCCGTCGGCCACATAGTCGTCGAGCCGGTAGAGACGCTCGGCCGGCTTGCGGATCGAGAAGCACGGCGCGGTGGACACCGGCGGCAGCACGCCCTCGAACCGCTCCCCTGCCCGCCCTTCCTCGTGGGGTGGGAGTTCGGCCGACACGATTGGCGCGTAGCCGTGCACCTCGGCGCGCGCATGCGCGGCGACAAGCCGAATGATCCGCTCGACCTGCGCGGCCTCCATGCGAATGCCGGTGTCGGAGCGCCCCTCCCCCAACCGGTCCAGCCGGAGCGCGCCGTCGGGGTTGACCATGATCTCGGTGACGCGCGGATCGGCGAGCGCTGCGGCGATCGCCGGGCCCATGGCTGTCCGCAGCATCGCGCGCCGCCGATCGCCGGATATGCCGGCGGTCACTGGCCGGTCTCCGAGGCGCCGATTGTCCTGCGGCCAGCCGCAACCTGTCGGCCGACCTGGGTGACGAACGCCTCGAAGCGCTTGGCGCCCATGGCGCGACCCGCCTGGTCGCTCTCGGCGAGCGGCGCGTGGATCGCGAGTTCGTAGCGGACGAACAGTGCCAGAGTCTCGCGAAGGACATGCTCGTTCCGCTCGATCCGACCGATCGCTGTCGTCATGCGGTCCAGCCGCAGGCCGAAACGCTCCTCCAGTTCGGAGACGCCGCGCCGGTTTAGCCAGGCAGTCACGGCATCCGCGAGGATCGCCGACTTCGACGCACCCGGCTTCGCCGCAAGTGCTTCCAGCCGATCGCTGAGCGGCTTTGGCAGGAAGAGCTGGTGGCGGACCTTCTCGACCATGGTCACAGCTCCACCTGCATGTCGCCGGCCCGGTGCCCGCCGGCACCATCCGCACCTGCGTCCATCGCGAAGGCGGCGCGCGCGATGCCGGAGGCACCGGCCCGGTCCATGGCACGCTGGTCGGCGGCCGGGTCGTCCTCGTCCTGGCCGAGCCCCAACACCTCGGTGGGCGTGGGTTCGGCGGCCGGCTTCTCCGGAAGCTCCTGCCCGGGATGACGCGCCTGCTCGAGCCCGCCGTCCTCATCCTCGCGCTGCTCTGCCGCACCCCCTGCGAGGCGCGTGTCCGTTTCACGGACGACGCCGGCCCAGTCATTTGCCCGCGGCGCAGGCCGATCGGCATAGTCGCCATCACCGAGCACAGGCGGCGGCAGGATCCGGGCCTTGAAGACTGCGTCCTTGTAATAGCGCAGCTTGGTAGCGCGGATCGGCGGCGTGCCCGCCACCAGCACCAGCTCCTCCGTCGGCGGCAGCTGCATGACTTCGCCGGGCGTCAGCAGCGCCCTCGCCGTCTCCTGCCGGCTGACCATGACATGGGCGAGCCAGGGTGCGAGCCGGTGCCCGGCATAATTGCGCATCGCGCGTTGCTCGGTCGAGGTGCCGAGGGCATCGGAAATGCGCTTCGCTGTCCGATCGTCGTTCGTCGCGAAGGCAATGCGGACATGGCAATTGTCGAGGATGGCGTTGTGCTCGCCGTAGGCTTTCTCGATCTGGTTGAGGCTCTGCGCGATCAGGAAGGCGCGGACGCCGTAGCCGGCGAGGAACGCCAGGCTTGTCTCGAAGAAGTCGAGGCGCCCCAGCGCAGGGAACTCGTCGAGCATCATCAGCAGCTTGTGGCGGCCTCCGGTCTTGGCGGCCTTCTCTGCTTCCAGATGCTCGGTCAGGCGACGGCCGATCTGGTTGAGCACGAGCCGGATCAGCGGCTTGGTGCGGCTGATGTCGGAGGGTGGCACCACTAGGTAGAGCGACACCGGCGCCTCGGCTTCGACCAGGTCGGCGATGCGCCAGTCGCAGCGCGACGTGACGGCCGCGACCGTCGGATCCCGGTAGAGACCGAGAAAAGACATGGCAGTCGACAGCACGCCGGAGCGCTCATTCTCGGATTTGTTCAGAACTTCACGTGCTGCCGATGCGACCACCGGATGGACGGCGGGCGCTTCGGGCGTGCCGAGATGATTGGTGGTCATCATCCGATCCAGCGTGTCGGTAAACTTGCGCTGCGGATCGGAGAGGAAGGAGGCGACGCGGGCCAGCGTCTTCTCGTCCTCGGCATAGAGGACGTGAAGGATCGCGCCGACGAGCAGCGAGTGGCTGGTCTTCTCCCAATGATTGCGGCGCTCCAGCGCGCCTTCGGGGTCGACCAGAATGTCGGCAATGTTCTGGACGTCGCGCACCTCGTTGATGCCGCGACGGACCTCGATCAGCGGATTGTACCGCGCCGAGCGCGCATCCGTCGGATTGAAGAGCAGGCAATGCGAGAAACGCTGGCGCCAGCCGGCGGTCAGCTGCCAGTTCTCGCCCTTGATGTCGTGAACGACCGTCGAACCGGTCCAGCCGAGCAGCGAAGGTATGACGAGGCCCACGCCCTTGCCGCTCCGGGTCGGCGCGAACGCCATGACATGCTCGGGGCCATCATGGCGTAGGTACTGCCGACCCACGCGACCGAGGAACACGCCGGCCTCCTTGACAAGCCCAGCAGCGCGAATGTCTTGATTAGTTGCCCAGCGGGCAGAGCCGTACGTCGTGACATGGCGCCGCTGGCGTGCACGCCAAAGGGACCCGAAGATCGCAGCCCCGCATCCGACCATGCCGCTCGTGGCTGCAATGGCGCCAGCTTCTTCGAAGATCGTGGGGGCATAGGCCTCGAATGAGAACCACCAACCGAACAATGCCCCGTGACCTGCTCCCCAGAAATCATGCCATTGGTAAGTTAGCTCGTCAGATGGAGACGAGTGATGCGGCGAAGCCGATTTACCGAGGATCAGATCATTGGGGTGCTGCGGGAGCATGAGGC
>JAIYAA010000046.1 GCA_027489295.1 Sphingomonadales bacterium
CCGCCGCCCCCGCCGCCGGGCGCCGTGCCGCCGCCGGATGGGGCGGGCGCAGCACCGGTCCCTGCTGGCGTCCCCGCCGCCGCGGCAGCGACAGCGCCGGCAGCCGGTGCGGCCGTTCCGCCGGCCGCGGTGCCGGCAGCCACTGCAACATCGCGCCGCTGAGTTCGTACGGCCTCCGCACCTGCATGGTGCGGGGGCCGCTATGCAAGCTGGTCCCCCTCCACGATCAGCGCGACGCCGATCGCATTGCGATGCGCATCGGGCAGCGTCACGCGCAGCCCCTCCGGACCGGTCCGGAAGGCCAGGGGCGCGCGCGAGCCGGGTAGGGTAACGCGGCGGACCGTGCCCCGCCGGGCAAGGGCCGGCAGCGTCGCCACGCCGTCCTCGGGCCAGCCCAGCACCAGCGCATGCACCGCATCGCCCTTGCGCACATAGCGGATGTCACGCGCGGTATAGGGAGACTCCTTCGATCCTTCGTTGAAGTCGCCGCTCTTCGGGCGCGTCGGGCCTTCGCCGAACAGCCGCCACGGCCGCGTGCCGTAGATCGCCGCGCCATATCGGTGCATCCACGCGGCAATGCCCTCTACGATCGCCTCTTCCTTCTCGTCGATCGAGCCGTCGCCGCGGATCGGCACGGAGAGCATCAGATTGCCGTTCTTCGACACCACGTCGCAGAGCGTGTGGAGCACCTTGGCCGGCGTCTTGTAGCCGTCGCGTTCGTAGAGGTCGCGGTCATAGTGCCAGTTGCCGATGCAGGTGTCGGTCTGGAACGGATAAGGCTGGATACCGTCGTGCACGCCGCGCTCGACATCGTCGACAATGCCCCCGCGACGCTCGACGGGCGTGCCCTTGGCGGTCACCACCGCCTCGTTGCGCCCGCCATGCCAGTGCATCGACTGGTTGTAGAAATGGGCGGTGATGACGAGCCCGGCCTGTCCCAGCGGCAGGGTGAAATTGTCGAAATAGACCATGTCCGGCCGGTACTGGTCGATCAGGTCCTGGCAGCGCGCGGCCCAGTGGCGGGTGAACCACGGATTGGCCGCGGGCGCAGCCTCGTCCCACACCCGGTCGTGCTTCTCATGCCAGGCATTGGCATCCTTGATCGTGGTCAGGCCGTCCGGCATCGGCATCACCGAGCCGGTGTAGAGCTGCTGCGGATCGAGCCCGTTCCACCAGCGGCCGCCGCCATCCGCCTTGGTCAGCCGTGCGGCGTCGTAGCGCGTGCCGGCCAGCGGCCCTTCCGGATCATAGCCATAGGCGGGCTGGTACCAGTGCCAGCTGTGCGCGGAATGGTTGGAAACGCCGAAGCGCATGCCTTTCGCCCGCGCGAGCTTCGCCCAGCGGCCGACAATGTCCTGCCGCGGCCCGATGCGGGTGGCGTTCCAGCCATGATGGCGCGAGGCGTAGCAGTCGAAATTGTCGTGATGGTTGGCCAGTGCCATGAAGTATCTGGCGCCGGCGCGGTGATAGAGTTCGATCAGCCGCTCGGGATCCCATTTGGCGGCGGTCCAGCGCGGATACATTTCCAGGAAGCCGGTGCGCGACGGGTGCCCGTAGGTGGCGAGGTGATGCTTGTACGCGCGCGAACCCTGCAGGTACATTTCGCGCGCATACCAGTCACCCGCCTCGGGCACGCATTGTGCCGACCAGTGCGCCCAGATGCCGAACTTGGCGTCGCGAAACCAGTCGGGCGCGCGGTAGCCCCGGACCAATGACTCCCAATCCCCGGTGAAGGCCCCCGGCGCCCGGGCCGCGTGCACGCCGCTGGTAAGGGAAGCGGCGCCGAGGCCGGTGGCAGACAGCAGCGATCGACGATCGAGATGCATGGACTCTCTCCTGACGCCGGCCGTTGTTCGGCCTGGTCGCACAAAGGCTAGAGCCGTGCTGCTATTTCGCAAGTGCTTCCGCACTTTTACAGGCGATATCGATCACCCGGTGCCGACGGGCGCAGGTCCACCACATGCAGCATGGGGGCCGCCCCAAGGCAAAACGCAACGAGGCGCTGCCAGTCAGAGACCGGAGCGCCAAGTCGTTGATAACGTGATTTTGGTCTTTCCCTCGTCGAAGAGGGAAGTGGTGCCCAGAAGAGGACTCGAACCTCCACGACCTTGCGATCGCCAGCACCTGAAGCTGGTGCGTCTACCAATTCCGCCATCTGGGCACGGGGTAGGCCGGCGCCTCTAGGGGAGGTTTGCGGGGGGTGTCAACGTCTTTTTGCGAAAAATGTTGGACTTCGCGTCGCGCTTGCCGTTTAGCCCGTCGCACGGCATTGGGGCCGCAGGTTCGCGAGGCAAAGAGGGCAAGATGAAGGATCGGCTGGTAACCCTGATCGGCGGTGGTGGCTTTCTGGGCCGCTACGTGGCGCAGGAGCTGCTCGCCGCCGGCGCGCGCGTCCGCGTCGTCGAGCGCAAGCCCCGCGACGCCTGGTTCCTCAAGACACAGGGCAATCTGGGCCAGACCCAGCTCGTCGTCGGCGACATCACCAAGCCGGAAACGCTCGCCCGCGCGCTGCAGGGCAGCGATGCGGTGGTGAACTTCGTCGGCATCCTCTCGGGCGATTTCGAGAAGGTGCATGTCGAGGGCGCCCGCAACGTCGCCGACGCCGCCAAGGCCGCCGGTGCCGGTGCGCTGGTCCATATCTCGGCGCTCGGTGCCGATGCCGGTTCGCCCTCCGCCTATGGCCGCAGCAAGGCGGCTGGCGAGCAGGCCGTGCTCGCTGCCTTCCCGGGCGCGACGATCCTGCGCCCGTCGATCGTGTTCGGTCGCGAGGATGCGTTCGTGAACCGCTTTGCCGGCATGATCACCGGCGCGCCGCTCGGCATCGTCCCCGTCGTTCGCGGCGAAACCAAGTTCCAGCCGGTCTTCGTCGTCGACGTGGCCCAGGCCATTACGGCGGCGCTCGCTGACCCGGCGGCGCATGGCGGCAAGACCTATGCGCTGGGCGGCCCCGACGTGCTGAGCATGACCGCGCTGCTGCGCTGGATCGCCGGTGCGATCGGCCGCACGCCGCATTTGGTCGAGCTTCCCGATTCGCTCAGCAGCCTGATCGCGTCGCTGCCCGGCACGCCGATCACGCGCGACCAGTTCGCGATGCTCCAGGCCGACAATGTCGTGCCGGCAGGGGCCGAGGGCCTCGCCGCGCTGGGCGTCACGCCGACGCCGCTGGCGACGGTGGCGCCGACCTGGCTGGTGCGCTTCCGCCAGGCCGGCCGCTTCAGCCGCTTCCGCGCTACCGCCTGATCCCATTCCCCCGGCCGGGCGGCGCCTTGCAGGGGTCGCGTGGCGCGTATCTGCAAGGAGCCTCCCCATGACCACGTTGCTGGTGGCGATCCTGCTCGGCATCGTCGAAGGCGTCACTGAGTTCCTGCCGGTCTCCTCGACCGGGCACCTGATCCTCGCCAGCGAGCTGATGGGATATGATTCGGCGCGCTGGGCGATGTTCAACGTCGTCATCCAGCTCGGCGCGATCCTGGCGGTGGTGGTGCTCTACTGGCGCACCTTCTGGGCGGTGGCGGACGGGCTGCTGCGGCTCAACCCGGTCTCGGTCCGGTTCGTGCGCAACCTGCTGATCGCGTTCATCCCGGCGGCGGTGATCGGCCTCGCGCTCCACAAGCATATCGAGGCGCTGCTCGGCGCCCCCAAGGTGGTCGCCTGGGCGCTGATCGTCGGCGGCGTCGCGATCCTCGTCATCGAGCGGCTGGTCAAGTCCGCGACAATCCATGGCATCGCCGAGATCCCGGTGGTGCGCGTGCTCGGCATCGGCTTTGTCCAGTGCCTGGCGATGGTGCCCGGCGTCAGCCGTTCGGGTGCGACGATCATGGGCGCCCTCTCGCTGGGCGTCGAGCGGCGCACGGCGGCCGAGTTCAGCTTCTTCCTCGCCATTCCGACGATGCTCGGCGCGACTGCACTGGAGCTCCTCAAGAATCGCGAGATGCTGGCAACCAGCGGCGTGGGCTGGGGCGAGATCGGAATCGGCTTCGTCGTGGCCTTCGTGGTCGCGCTGGCCGTGATCAAGTGGTTCGTCGGCATCGTGAGCAAGCATGGCTTCACGCCCTTTGCCTATTATCGTATTGTTGCGGGAGTCGCGGCACTGATTTGGCTTTCCGTTCGATAAGGCCGTATCGGACCTAAACCCCAAACAAATTGACCCGTTTGCAGCACTTTTTGCCCTTCTGAACCTAGATAGGTAAGCATTGCTGTCTTTATCGTCCTGCCGCTCTCCTGTACGGGGGCGGCATGGCTGACGATCCCATGCTCAAATTCGTCGGACGCGCGCAGGCGTATCCGGCAAAGCGCCCCGCCCAGCTGCGTGCGGAAGATTTTCGCGAAATCGCGGAACGCTATGCGGTGCCCGATGCGGAATCGCAGGCCGGCCGCTGCAGTCAGTGCGGCGTGCCCTATTGTTCGGTGCACTGCCCGCTGCACAATCACATCCCCGACTGGCTGCGCCTGACCGCCGAGGGGCGGCTGCGCGAAGCCTATGAGCTGTCCAACAGCACCTCGACCATGCCCGAGATCTGCGGCCGCATCTGCCCGCAGGACCGGCTGTGCGAAGGCAATTGCGTGATCGAATTCTCCGGCCACGGCTCGGTGACGATCGGCTCGGTGGAGAAGTTCATCACCGATACCGCCTGGGCCGAAGGCTGGGTTGAGCCGGTGCAGGTCGGGCGCGCGCGCGGCCAGTCGGTCGGCATCATCGGCGCGGGCCCCGCGGGGCTTGCCGCCGCCGAATATCTGCGTGGCTATGGCTACGAGGTCCATGTCTACGACCGCTACGATCGCTCGGGCGGACTGCTCACCTATGGCATCCCCGGCTTCAAGCTGGAGAAGGACGTGGTGATGCGCCGGGTCCAGCGGCTGGAGGAGGGCGGCATCGTCTTCCACCGCAATTTCGAGGTCGGACGCGACGCGACGCTGGGCGAGCTGCGCCAGCGGCATGAATCGATCCTGGTCGCCACAGGCGTCTACAAGCCGCGCGGCATCAAGGCGCCGGGGGTCGGCGCCAAGGGCGTGGTCGACGCGCTCGACTATCTCACTGCCTCCAACCGCAAGAGCTTCGGCGACAGCGTGCCGGCGTTCGAGGACGGCAGCCTGAACGCGCTCGGCAAGCATGTCGTCGTCATCGGCGGCGGCGATACCGCGATGGACTGCGTGCGCACCGCGATCCGCCAGGGCGCGGCGTCGGTGAAGTGCCTCTATCGCCGCGACCGGGCGAACATGCCGGGCTCGCAGCGGGAAGTTGCCAATGCCGAGGAGGAAGGTGTCGAGTTCGTCTGGCTCTCCGCCCCCGAGGCGTTCGAGGGCACCGAGCAGGTCAGCGGCGTGCGCGCGTCGAAGATGCGGCTGGGCGCGCCCGACGCCACGGGCCGCCGCGCGCCGGAAGTCGATCCGGGCGGGGCGCTGCAGATGCCGGCCGATCTCGTCATCAAGGCCCTGGGCTTCGAGCCCGAGGATCTGCCCAAGCTGTTCGGCGCCGACGAACTGGGCGTCACCCGCTGGGGCACGCTACGCACCGACGGCAAGACGATGATGACCAGCATGGACGGCGTGTTCGCCGCCGGCGACATCGTCCGCGGCGCGAGCCTCGTCGTCTGGGCGATCCGCGACGGCCGCGACGTGGCCGCGCACATGCACGCCTGGATGAAGGCCCATGCAAAGGCGCCGGCGGCCAAGGCTGCGGCGCGCGAGGAGAGCCTGGCATGAAGACGCTGTTTGCCGCACTGCTGATCGCCGCCGCGTCGCCGGCGCTGGCGTTGGCGCAGGCCGAGCCAGCGACACGCGCGCCCCAGGCCGGCGACGCGGCCCGGCTGGCGAGCCTGATCGTCCCCGATGCGCAGTTGCCGGCGATGATCGGCACCGGGTTCCGCAAGGGCTTTGCGACCAGCCTTGCCGCTAATCCCACGGGCAAGGCGCTGTACGACGCCCACCCGGGCATGGAAGACTTCGTCGCCAAGCGCGTCTCCGACGAACTGGCGAAGCTCGCTGCAGCCGATCTCCCGACGCTGCGCGAGCAGCTTACCGAGATCGTCCGCGACGATATGGAGCCGGACGAGATCGTCGAGACGCTGACCTTTTTCGAAAGCCCCACTGGCACCAAGATGCGGGCGCGGGTCGTGGCCGCAATGCAGAAGCAGGCGCCGACCACGGCCGAGGAAGGCCAGAAGGCCGCGGCCGAGGCCGCCGTCGCCGATCTCACGCCCGAGGATTATCCGGCGCTCACCGCCTTCGGCACCAGCGCTGCCGCGAAGAAGATGCAGCTGGTGAACCCGAAGATCATGGCGGCCAGCCAGGCGTGGAGCATGCAGCTCGGCGCCGCCAATGCCGCGAAGCTCAAGGCGGCGCGCGAGGCTGCGGAAGCCGAGTTCCTCGCCCAGAAGAAATGACGTCGCGTCCCGGCCCTTTCCCTGCTCCGGCGCGCTTGTCGCCGCACCCTTTCTGTTGAGACCATCGCCATGACCAAGTCCCTCGAAGCCGAACGCCAGCGCCTCGCCCGCGAAGGCATGTACCGCCCGGAATATGAAGGCGATGCCTGCGGCGTGGGCATGGTTGCCGCAACCGACGGCCAGTCGTCGCGCCGCGTCGTCCAGTCGGCGATCGATGCGCTGAAGGCCGTGTGGCACCGCGGCGCGGTGGATGCGGACGGCAAGACCGGCGACGGCGCCGGCCTGCACGTCGATCTTCCCCTGCGCTTCTTCGACGAGAAGATCGTCGCCAGCGGCCACCGCGTGCTGCCGAACCGCCTCGCCGTCGGCATGATCTTCCTGCCGCGCACGGACCTCGGCGCGCAGGAGACCTGCCGCACGATCGTCGAGAGCGAGATCATTGAGGCGGGTTACACCATCTATGGCTGGCGCCAGGTGCCGGTCGACGTCTCGGTCATCGGCATGAAAGCGCAGGCGACGCGGCCGGAGATCGAGCAGATCATGATCGCCGGGCCTGAGCCCGATGCGATGGAGGCGGCCGAGTTCGAACGCCAACTCTACCTGATCCGCCGCCGCATCGAGAAGCGGGTGATCGCGGCGCAGGTCGGCGGCTTCTACATCTGCTCGCTGTCGTGCCGCTCGATCATCTACAAGGGCCTGTTTCTCGCCGAATCGCTGTCCGACTTCTATCCGGACCTCAAGGATTCGCGCTTCGAGAGCCGCGTCGCGATCTTCCACCAGCGCTATTCGACCAACACCTTCCCGCAATGGTGGCTGGCGCAGCCCTTCCGCTGCCTCGCGCATAACGGCGAGATCAACACGATCCGCGGCAACCAGAACTGGATGCGCAGCCACGAGATCAAGATGGCGAGCATCGCGTTCGGCGAGCAGAGCGAGGACATCAAGCCGGTGATCCCGGCCGGCGCGTCGGACACCGCCGCGCTCGATGCGGTGTTCGAGGCGATCTGCCGCTCGGGCCGCGACGCGCCCACCGCCAAGCTGATGCTGGTGCCCGAGGCCTGGCAGCAGGACGAGGATACCCCGGCGCCGCACGCCGCGATGTACCAGTATCTCGCCAGCGTGATGGAGCCGTGGGACGGCCCCGCCGCGCTCGCGATGACCGACGGCCGCTGGGCGGTCGCCGGCATGGACCGCAATGCGCTGCGCCCCTTGCGCTACACCCAGACCTCGGACGGGCTGCTGATCGTCGGCTCGGAGACCGGCATGGTGCCGGTGCCCGAGGCGAATGTCGTCGCCAAGGGCCGGCTCGGGCCGGGCGAGATGATCGCCGTCGATCTGGACGAGGGCAAGCTGCTCCACGACCGCGCGATTAAGGACCAGATCGCCAGCGAGGCCGATTACGCATCAATGGTGCAGGGCTTCCTGTCGATCGACGACCTGCCCGCCGCGCCTGCCGAGACCTATTACGAGCGCGCCGAGCTGGCGCGCCGCCAGGTCGCTGCCGGCCAGACGCTGGAGGACATGGAGCTGATCCTCGCGCCGATGGTCGAGACGGCCAAGGAAGCGATCGGCTCGATGGGCGACGATACGCCGCTGGCGGTGATCTCGTACAAGTCGCGGCTGATCAGCCAGTTCTTCCGGCAGAATTTCAGCCAGGTCACCAACCCGCCGATCGACCCCTTGCGCGAGCGCTATGTGATGTCGCTCAAGACGCGGTTCGGCAATCTCGCCAACATCCTCGATACCGAGGGGGCAGGCAGCCCGGTGCTGGTGCTGGAGAGCCCGGTGCTCACCAACGCCGACTGGCACCGGCTGCGCGCGCATTTCGGCACCCAGGCCGCCGAGATCGACTGCACCTTCGCGGCGGACGGCGATCCCGAATCGCTCAAGGCGGCGATCAAGCGCATCCGCCACGAGGCGGAGCAGGCGGTCCGCGCCGGCTGTACCGAGCTGTTCCTCACCGACGAGCATAGCGGGCCGGACAAGGCGGCGATCGCCGGCGTGCTGGCGGCGGCGGCGGTGCATACGCACCTCGTCCGCCGGGGCCTGCGCTCCTATGCCAGCGTCAACGTCCGCACCGCCGAGTGCCTCGACACGCACTATTTCGCGGTGCTGATCGGCGTCGGCGCGACCACGGTGAACGCCTATCTCGCCGAAGCCGCGATCGCCGATCGCCACGCGCGCGGGCTGTTCGGCGACATCAGCCTGGCCGATTGCCTCAAGCGCCATCGCAAGGCGATCGACGAGGGGCTGCTGAAGATCCTGTCGAAGATGGGCATCGCGGTGATCAGCTCGTATCGCGGCGGCTACAACTTCGAAGCGGTGGGCCTCAGCCGCGCGCTGGTGAACGATCTGTTCCCCGGCATGCCGGCGAAGATCTCGGGCGAGGGCTATGCCTCGCTCCACCTCTCGGCGATGATGCGCCATGATGCGGCCTATGATGCCGCGGTGGCGACGCTGCCGATCGGCGGCTTCTACCGCCAGCGGGCCGGCGGCGAGGCGCATGCCTATTCCGCACAGCTGATGCACCAACTGCAGACCGCGGTTTCGAACGACAGCTATTCGAGCTACCTCGCCTTCGCGCGCGGGGTGCGGGACCTGCCGCCGGTGTATCTGCGCGATCTGCTCGAGTTCAACTTCCCGGAAACGGGCGTCGCGATCGATCAGGTCGAGGCTATCACCGAGATCCGCAAGCGTTTCGTCACGCCGGGCATGTCGCTGGGCGCGCTCAGCCCCGAGGCGCACGAGACGCTGGCGATCGCGATGAACCGGATCGGCGCGCGCGCCGTCTCGGGC
>JAIYAA010000134.1 GCA_027489295.1 Sphingomonadales bacterium
CCCTCGACGACTTCGCCGTCGGCCGGGATCAGGTCGCCGGTGTCGACCAGCACGAGATCATCGCGCTGGAGCAGGTGCGCCTCGACCTTGCGCCAGGTTTCGCCGACGCCGGTGAGCTTCTTGGCTTCCAGCTCGGACTTGGTGGCGCGCAGCGACGCCGCCTGGGCGCGGCCGCGGCCCTCGGCCAGGGCTTCGGCGAAGGTACCGAACAGCACGGTGAGCCACAGCCAGACGATCAGCTGGACCTGGAACCCCACCGGCAGCGGCTCGCCGCCGATCGCCAGCAGGACGGTGAGCAGCAACGCCGCGACGGCCGTGGTGAACAGGATGGGGTTGCGGATCAGCTCACGCGGGTTGAGCTTGCGGAACGCGTCCCCGATGGCCGGGCCGATCAGCTCGGCCGCGAAGATGGACTTGGGTGCAGACATGGTTTGCGTCCTCAGAAGAGCTGGCCGCGGAGCAGCGTGACGTGATCGGCGATCGGCCCCAGCGCCAGGCTCGGCAGGAAGGTGAGCCCGCCCAGGATCAGGATGATGCCGACGAGCAGCCCCACCCACAGCGGTCCGGTGGTCGGGAAGGCGCCGACGCCGCCGGCCACCTGCTTCTTGGCGGCAAGGCTGCCGGCGATCGCCAGCACCGGCACGATCACGAAGAAGCGGCCGAGCCACATCGCTAGCCCAAGCATGCCGTTGTAGAAGGGCGTGTTCGCCGACAGGCCGGCAAAGGCCGAGCCGTTGTTGCCGGTCGCGGAGGTGAAGGCGTAGAGGATTTCCGAGAAGCCGTGCGGGCCGTTGTTTGCGATCCCCGCCAGCCCTGCCGGCATCACCGCCGCAATCGCGGCGCCGCCCAGGATGCAGAGCGGCAGTGTGGCGACGGCGAGCACCGCCAGCTTCACTTCACGCGCCTCGATCTTCTTGCCGACATATTCGGGCGTGCGCCCCACCATCAGGCCGGCGACGAACACCGCGAGGATGGCGAACAGCAGGAAGCCGTAGATGCCCGCACCGACGCCGCCGACGACGATCTCGCCGAGCTGGATGTTGAACAGCGGGATCAGGCCGCCGAGCGCGGTGAAGCTGTCGTGCATCGCGTTGACCGCGCCGCACGAGGCTGCCGTGGTGACGACCGCGAACAGCGAGCTGGCGACGATGCCGAAGCGGGTTTCCTTGCCCTCCATGTTCGCACCGGCGACATGGATCGCATGCAGCGCCGGGTTGCCGGCGGATTCCGCCGCATAGGTCACCGCGACGCCGCCGAGGAACAGCACCGCCATGGCGGCAAGGATCGCCCAGCCCTGGCGGGTGTTGCCAACCGCCTTGCCGAAGGTCCAGGTGAGGCCGACGCCGACGAGGAAGATCGACAGCATCTGCACCAGGTTGGTCAGCGCGCTCGGGTTTTCGAACGGGTGCGCCGAGTTCGCGTTGAAGAAGCCGCCACCATTGGTGCCGAGCATCTTGATTGCTTCCTGGCTGGCGACGGGGCCGAGCACGATCGTCTGGCGCGCGCCTTCCAGCGTGGTCGCGTCGACGCTGCTGGCCAGCGTCTGCGGCACGCCGCATGCGACGAGGAACAGCGCATAGACGAGGCAGGCGGGGATCAGCAGGTACAGCGTAACGCGGGTGAAGTCGGCCCAGAAATTGCCAATGCCGCGCGACTCCTTGCGCGCGAAACCGCGGAACAGCGCGAAGGCAATCGCGATGCCGGTCGCAGCGGACGTGAAGTTGTGGAGCGTCAGCCCCAGCGCCTGCGACAGGTTGGAAAGCGTCGATTCGCCCGCATAGCCTTGCCAGTTGGTGTTGGTGGCAAAGCTGATCGCGGTGTTGAACGCGCCGTCCGCGCCCATGCCGGCAAGCCCACGCGGGTTCCACGGCAGCACCGCCTGCAGGCGCAGCACCGCATAGGTGAGCAGCGCGAGCGCGAGGTTGAACAGGATCAGGTGCAACGCATAGGCGCGCCAGCCCTGCTCGGCGGTCGGGTCGATGCCGCCGATCCGGTAGATGCCGCGCTCGACGGGACCGAGCACGCGGTGGAGCGGGGTGCGGCGGCCTTCGTAGAGCGCGAACAGCCACAGGCCCATCGGCTTGGCGGCGGCCGCCAGGATGGCGACGAACAGGGCGATGAAGCCCCAGCCTTGGAGTGTCATGCGGCCCTCCTCAGAAACGCTCGGGCCGCAGCAGCACCGCGACCAGATAGACGAGAAGCGCGAGTGCGGTCGCGCCGGCGAGCATCAGGTGCAGGCCCATGGGATCAGGCCTTCACGCACAGCTGGACGAAGGCCAGCGTAAGCAGGAAAAGCCCGCCGAGCGCGGCGAGCCAGAGAATGTCGGACATGGGGTTGGCCCTTGCTTGTCGCCGCCGGGTGGCGGTGTGGCACGCGATCTAGGTCTGGTGGCCGTTAAGCTTCGACGGCGAATGCCGGCGGCCGGCATTAAGATTCCATATAGTCGGGCGGTGGGGCGTGGCGCCGGACGGGCGGGCGCACTACCAAGGGCGGTAATGAACGACCGCCCCAATCCCGATGCGCTGCTGCGCGAGGCCCGGCGCGAGGCGCGCGGGCGGCTGAAGATCTTTCTCGGCGCGGCCCCGGGCGTCGGCAAGACCTTCGAGATGCTGCGCGAGGGCGCCGAGCGGCTGCGCGCGGGCACGGATGTCGTGATTGGCGTGGTCGAGACGCATGGCCGCGCGGAGACGGAGGCACTGGTCACGCCGTTTGAGGTACTCCCCCGCAAGGCGGTCGAGCATCAGAGCCATCGGCTGGAGGAGATGGATCTAGACGCGATCCTCGCCCGCCGTCCGGCGCTGGTACTGGTCGACGAGCTCGCCCACACCAACGCCGCCGGCTGCCGCCATCCCAAGCGCTGGCAGGACGTGGAGGAGCTGCGCGATGCGGGAATCCATGTCTACACGACGCTCGACGTCCAGCATGTCGAAAGCCTCAATGACGTGGTTGCGAGCGTCACCCGGGTGCGCGTGCGCGAAACGGTGCCCGACGCGATCTTCGACGATGCCGAGATCGAGCTGGTCGACCTGCCGCCCGACGAGCTGATCGACCGGCTGAAGGAGGGCAAGGTCTATGTGCCTGCCGAGGCGAGCCGCGCACTGGCGCACTTTTTCTCCAAGGCGAACCTGTCGGCGCTGCGCGAAATGGCGCTGCGCCGCGCGGCGCTCAGCGTCGACCGGGCGATGCTCGACCATCTCGATGCGTTGGCGGTGCCCGGGACCTTCGCGGCAGGCGAGCGCGTGCTGGTCGCGGTGAGCGAGCTGCCCGGCGGCGACGGGCTCGTGCGCGCGGGCAAGCGGCTGGCCGATGCGCTGAAGGCATCGTGGCAGGTGGTGTTCATCGAGACGCCGCGCGCCGAGCGCTTCCACGCCGAGCAGCGCCGCCGCGTCGCCGAGACGCTGCAGCTGGCGAGCAGCCTGGGTGCCACCGTGGCCACCGTCCCCGCCGTCACCGTGATCGATGGGCTGCGCACGCACCTCACCGGCATGCGCGCGACGCAGCTGGTGATCGGCCGCTCGCGCCGCAGCTGGTGGTTCGAGTTGCGCCACGGATCGGTGGTCGAATCGATGCTGCGCTCGGCCGAGGGCTTGGCGGTCCATGTCCTTCCGGCCACCGAGGATCGCACGCGCGCACGCCAGCGCAGTCCGCTGCCGGCGCTCGGGCGCTGGCAGGAGCATCTCGTCGGCGCATTCGCCGTCGCGCTGACCGTGGCGCTGGGAAGGGTGACGTTGCCGCTGATCGGCGCCGGCGGCACCGATTTGCTGTTCCTGCTGCCGGTGATCGTGATTGCCTTCCGCCATGGCTTCGGCCCCGGCATCGCCACCGCGGCGATGGCGGGCCTTGCCTATAACTTCTTCTTCCTGCCGCCGCTCTACACCTTCACCATCGGCGATCCCCAGAGCGTACTGACCTTTTGCGTGCTGGAGGCCATTGCGCTGTTCACCGCGAACCTCACGGCGCGCCTGCGGGCGCGGGCGACCTTGGGGACGCGCAGCGCGCAGGAGAATGCCGCCGTCGCGGCCTTCGGCCAGGCGCTTGCCCGCGCCTCCGATCCCGACGCCACCAGCCGCGTGGTATGCGAGGAAATCGCGCAGCTTCTGGGTGTATCGGTGGTGCTTCTCGTCCGACGTGAGGGCGCGCTGGAGCGTATTGCGAGCTGCCCGGAAGACGCCCCGCCGCTTGGCGCGGTGGACCATGCCGCTGCCGAATGGGCGTGGAGCAGCGGCGAGGCCGGCGGCATCGGCACCGGCACCCTGATCGCCGCCGACTGGCAGTTCCACCCCTTGCGCACCAGCATGGGCGTGCTGGCGGTGATCGGTCTTGCCGCCGTGGATGGCCGTGAGCCGATCACGGCGGATCGCGCGCTGCTGCTTTCCACCCTGCTGGGCCAGGCGGCGCTGGCGCACGAGCGGCTGCGGCTGGAGCAGGACGTGCGCGAAGTCTCGGTGCTGCGCGAGCGCGACCGGTTGCGCGCGGCACTGCTTTCGTCGATCGGCCATGATCTGCGCACCCCGCTTACCTCGGTTGCAGCGGCGGTGGATGCGCTGGCGGCGGCCCATCCGGCGGAGCCCGCAACCGCCATCGCGCGTGCCGAAGTGTCCCGCCTGCGCCGCTTCCTCGACAATCTGGTCGACATGGTGCGAATCGATTCCGGCGCGGTGGCGCTCAACCTCGAGCCGATCGACCTGACCGATGCTGCCGCCGCCGCCGTGCACGACCTGCGCGACGTGCTTGCGGGACGCGTACTGGTGCTGCGCGTGCCGCCGGACCTGCCGCTGGTCCGCGCCGACCCGCGTCTGCTCCACCACATCCTGCTCAACCTGCTGTCCAACGCCGCCGTGCACGGCGGCGAGGGCGCGATCGAGATATGGGGACAGCGCCGTCCGGACGGCGTGCGGCTGGCAGTGCGCGACCACGGCCCGGGCCTGCCGCCCGGTGAGCAGGCCAGCATCTTCGAGACATTCGCGCGCGGCACGGGCAGCGATCGGGCCGGCGGAAGCGGTCTTGGCCTGGCCATCGCCAAGGGCTTTGCCGGCGCGATGGGTGCCCCGATCCATGCCGCCGATGCGGAAGGCGGCGGCGCGCTTTTCGCGATCGATCTCCAGCCGGTCTGAGGTTTTCGCGTCGCCCGCGCGGAAATCGTCCTTAATCAGCCGTTCGCCACCGGATCGGGCTTGCCACGTTGCGCTGCAACCAACATGGTGTCCGGAAAGCGTGGGCAGCGACTATCTGGGCCGTGGGGGCACTATCTGACATCGATCTGGCGACGCGGTTCGCCTGCCTCTTCGCATGCAGCGAGGCGGTTGCGGCGGAGCTGACGGCCGCGGCATCGGTACGGTGGCACGCGCCCGGCCCCGCGCTCGTCCGCCAGGGCGAGCGATGCGGGCGCATCCTCGTGCTGCTCGAAGGCCATGCCCGCGCGGCGATGGTCACGCTGGACGGGCGGGTGCTGCAGGTCGCCGAGCATCACCCCGGCGACATCTTCGGCGGCGTTGATCCCAGTCGCGAGCAGGCGGCCGAGGTGACCGTCGCCACGCCCAGCCTGATCGCCAGCTTCGCCACCGCCGACTTCTATGCGCTGGCCGAACGCCATGCCTGTGTCGGCGTCGTGCTGGCACGCACGATGGTGCGGCAGTTCGGCGCGCTGACCCAGCTGGTCTCGGCACGGCTGACGCTATCCGCCACGGGACGCGTCCATGCCGAGCTGCTGCGCATGGCGCAGGCCGGTGATGGGCGCTGGATCCGGCCGCTGCCGGTGCTGTCGGACCTCGCGCTGCGCGTGCAGACCGCGCGCGAGACCGTATCGCGGGCGGTATCCGCGCTGGAACGGCGCGGGATCGTGTGCCGCCACGACGACGGGCTGGAGATCGTCGCCCCAGCCCGGCTCGAGGCGCTCATCGTATGAGCTGCGGTTTCAATGCGTAGAGCGTGACCGGCGCCTGATCGGCAAGCGCGACCTCGCCCATCAGTTCCGCTCGGCCTGCGTCCGCCTCACACGCGGCGAGGCTGGCCGCGAACGCCTCGCTGGCGAACATCGCCCCCGGCGGGGTCACCGCCAGCAGCCGCTCGGCAACATCGAACGCGCCGCCCAGCAGCACCGGGCCGCCCGTCACCGGGTCCTCCACCGGCATGGCGAGGCCGATATGCAGCGCCTGGCGCAGCGGGCCGGTGCTGGCGAGCGCGGCAGCGACGCCGCGCGCGGTGTTCCACGCCACCCCGGGACGATCGAACGCCAACAGCAATCGCTGCCCGGACCACCGCGCCGCAAGCGGCGGGCATCCGGCGAATGCCGCCGTCACCCCGGCCAGCCTGCCCCCGAGATCGTGCGCCAGCGCTGCATAGGCTTCGCCGTCGCTCGACATCAGATCGACGGCGAGAACGGCGAGAACGCGGAGCGGGCTCGGCTCCGGGGAAGCGGCGCTGGCCGGCACGTGCAGCGGCAACAGATGCTGGCGCCGTCCGGCCTTGTGCCACAGCGTGCCGGCATGCGCGCTCTGGCCGATCGCATCGAGCGAGCCGGGCCCGAGCAGCAGTTGCACCGCCTCGGACTGAAGCAGCGCGGCCCGCATCGTCGCCTGCCCCATCGCCACGAGATCGGCGAGCCGCACCGACGGCATGAACGCCGCGCTGCTCGCCTCCCCCATCTCCTGGATACTGGCAGCCTCTGCCAGTGCCGCCTCGAACCGCTGGACCCAGATGGCCCCGTGCGGGCGCACCGATCGCGCGACGAACGCGGCGACGCTGCCGGGCAGCACGACGTGCAGGTCGGCGCCGCGCGCGATCAGCCGCTCGGCGATCAGCAGGTCCGCGCCAGCGGCCAGCGCGCCATAGCCGAAGCCGATCCGCTCCTGCGCGAGCAGCGCATCGATCGCCGCTGCCAGCGCCGCCTCTTCCGCCGGCAGCCGCATGTGCCCGGCGAAATGGAGGCTGCGTGGCGGGCGATAGGCATCCAGCCACGCGGTGGCGCCGCCCTGCTCGGCCAGGATCACGCCGAACTGGCGCAGGGTGGAGGCATGGTCCTCCCACGCATGCGGTGCGGAAGCGATCGCGCGGGCGAGCGCCGCCTCCGCTCCGCTCATGTCGCCGGCCAGCAGCAGCGCTTCGGCTTCGGTCGCCGCCAGCCAATAGGGGGTTTCTTCGGGTACTCCGGCGTGCAGCAGTTCCTGGACGTCGGCGGCGAGGCTGCGGCTGCCGGCCACGTCGCCGGCAATCAGCGCCAGCGTGGCGGCGTTGATCAGCGGATAGGGCGCGGGGGCGAGTTGCGCCGCCGCGGCATAGGCGGCGGCGGCGGCACGGGCATGATCGCGCCGCGCCGCGCCGGTGAACAGCAGCGCCTCATCCTTGAGGAGACGCCCCTTCAGGCTCAGCACCGCCGGGTCGTCCGCAACGCGGTCGAACCCCGCGTCGCGGAACATCTGCCAGGCCCGATCGAGCGCACCGGCACGCGCCTGGGCAGTTATCGCAAGCACGGTTGACGCCATCCGACCCGACATACTCCCATCATGGATACGAGGACAGCCTCAGCCTTCGGACTTTGGTTCCTGAGGCTGCGGCTCCTGCGGCTTTGGCGAACCGTGCGTGCCCTGGTTCTCCACCTCGGGATCGATGATCGTCGGCATGCGCATGTCTCCTTGCAAGAAATCGACGTAGAGATTGAGCCCCTCGCACGTCTTCCGGTGCTGTGGGTTGGTGACATATTCGACGAAGAAGCCAACCGCGGTGATCCGGCCGGCGTCATCCAGCAGCGGGAAGGCGCGGCGATACTTGCCATCGGGATATTCGTGCTTGGTGCTGACGTACAAGCTGTTGGGGGTATATTCCCAGAAGTCCCCGATCAGCTTGAAAATGACGCAACAGGGCTCGCGTACCACGATATCGAGCGGCGTCGGCGGCGGCGTCGTCGGGCCCGCAAGGCCGGGCTCGATATTTGGCGGCGCCACCACGAAGTCGCGGACGATCTTGGTGAAGTCGTCTTCCGACGTCACTTCCTTACCGTTGCCGAACTGGTCGACATCCTCATATCCAAGGATATGAAACTTCAGATTCCCCAGCGGATATCCGCCCGTACTGCTAGCAAATATCTGGTATCGCTTGACCAAACGAATGTAGGAAGGCGGGAATATCGACAGCGGATATTGACCAATCATCTATTTCTTCCTTCCATTACGCCTAGTTCGGCCTTCATCTCCGTCAATATAGTCGCGAGTTCTTGATTTTCGGTATCCAACTCCGTCATTTTGCGGAGGTCGGCAATGGCCGCGCGCATATGGCCGATCGCTGAGGGGAGATCGCCATGGTTCATCTCCATCTTGGCAAGGGCGCGCTCCGCCCAGACGAGCATGCGACGGTTGCGGGCATTCTGCGGATCCGGCGCCAGCAGGCGCTCGATCAACGCGACCTGCTGGCGCCGCAGGTCCAGCGCCGCCTCCAGATTCGACACTTCGAATTGCGCGTCCGCCAGCCATCCCTGGCGATTGGCGACCTCTCGCCAGCGTTGTTCCGCCTTCGGCTCGCGCCGCGCCAGCGCCTGGGCGGCGCGTAGCGCGTCGCCACACAGCGCCACCGCCTGCACGGCCCGTTTCTGCTCCAGCCGCAGCGCGCAGAGGTTCCCCGTCGCATAGGAGACTTCTTCCGCGCTGCGCGGATCGGCAGGGTTCAGCGTTTTCAGCCGATTTGCCAAGGCGGCATAGGCCTCGAAATGCGGCTCGGTCGCAGTCAGCTCGCCCGCCTTGAAGTGCAGCAGGCCCAGATAGAATTCGCCCTGGGCATGCGCGAAGACCACGTCAAACTGATCGGGCTGGCGATCGATCAGCGCCCGCGTGATCCGATTGGCCTGCACGAAGGCCGCGCGGGCGCGGGGCGTATCCTTGGCCGCCAGGGCGTCCTCGCCGATCGTCATGATCGCACGGGCGCGGCGGGCGAGCACGTCCGGCGGCAGCTGCGCCAGGTCCTGTTCGCCATAATAAGCGAGCGCGCGTTCGTTGGCCTGGCGAAGCACGTCGAGCCGGCCAACCTCTTTCAGCCGCCCCCGCAGATCGGTCAGCATGAACTCCACCAGCCCCTCGGCCTGGGCGCGCCGCAGTTCCGCCTCCCCGCGGGCCCGGACGGCCAGGATCGTCAATCCCGCCATCACTATCAGCAGCGCCGCCGCGACGAGCGTGATCGTCGTCACGCGACGCACGCGCGCCTGCGCATCCCGCTGCACCAGCGCATCGAGCGGCACGCCCACCGCCCCGGCCACCAGCTTGAGCAGCGCCAGCCGCTTGCCGTCGCGCCCCTCGCGAAAGTCGGCAGCCAGCGGCTCGGCCTCGACGCCGTCCACGCCGCGCAGCAGCAATGCGGGCATCGCGTCCGCCGGCTCGCCCTCGAACAGCGCCGCCAGCACCGGCCGATCGGGGTGCAGTTCGCGGAACAGCGCGATCTCGCGCGCCACCCAGTGCGAGGCGGCGCCCGCCGGCGAGCAGACGACGATCAGGCACGCGGAGTCCGCGATCGCCGCGCGCACCTCCGCGCTCAGGTCGCGCGCGGCGGGCAGTTCGTCGATGTCGCGGAAGATGCGGCCCAGCCTGCGCGGCACGGTGCCCTGCAGCGCGGGGCGACCGACCAGCTTGGCCGGGATGCGATATCGCTCCAGCGCGCGGTGCAGCCAGCGCGCGCGATTGCGATCGGCATGGTTGTAGCTGATGAACGCGCCGTAACGCGCGCCCGACCCGATTTCTGTGCTTGTCACGCGGTCCCTTCCCCGCGCGCGACTATCTCAGAGCGCCGGAACAGCGGCAAGCCCCGGCCGTGGCGGAACCCGACCGGTCCCGCCGCGGCCGCGCGGCATCAGGCGAGCGACGCAGCGCGGCGGCGCCGCCGCACCATGCCGCCGATCGCGCCGACGCCGGCGAGCAGCATTGCCCAGACGCCCGGCTCGGGCACGGCGGCCGCCGAGACCGACTGGGCGACAAAGCCCGGCAGATCCTTGTCCTGGAACCCGAAGACATAGAATTGGTTCGCGCCCGCCGTCGCCGGAACGAAGTCGTTGTCGTTGGCGATGTACAGCGTGTGGTAGGTGGCGCCGTTATAGGCCACGTCCTGGCCGAAGCTGACGCCTTCGATCTTGGCGGGCACGTTGGCCCCGGCAACGCCCTGCTTCGCCAGCTCGTTCACCAGATCCAGGAACGGCGATGCGGACTTGGCGATTGCCTTGTCCAGCGCCGCCTTGCCGCTGAGATTGGTGATGTCCACCGCGCCGTTCAGATCGATCAGGAACAGCTGCTTCACCTTGGCGACGCTGCCGTCGCCCAGACCCTTGCCGTCGCGCTCGTCGACCAGGAACTGATGGTCGTTGATCGCCACGATCTCGCTCACGCCCGAGCCGTTGGTGAGCTTGTAGCCATATTCGTGCGTGGTGCCGGTCGCGATGTCGATGGTGACGATGCGCACCAGCTTGCCCGCCTTGTCGGCATCCTGCTCGAGTGCGGCCTGCATGATCCCGACCAGCGTCTTGCCGTCGGGCGTGATCGCCAGGCCTTCCATACCCTTGTTGGCGACACGGCCGATCGTGTTGCCGGCGATCTCCGTATCGCCCTTGGGCGACAGATTGGTGGCATAGAGGTTCGTCGGCAGCGTGAAGGTCTTGACCAGCGCCCCGGTCGCACGGTCGAACTGGCGGACATAGGGGCCGTATTCGTCGGAGATGAACACGCTCTTGCCGTCGTTCGAGACGCGGATCGCCTCGGGATCGAACCGCGCATCGACCGGATTGCCCGAGGAACCGGCGGCAAAATTGTCCGACCGGCCGCTGAAGTAATATTGCCCCGCGCGGTTGACGACGGGTGCGCCCGAGCCGAGCGGCGTGCCATCCGCCTTGCTGCCCAGGCCGGCACCGCTGCCATATTGCAGGGCGGTCGGGCTGTAGAGCAGCGTCGTCCTGGCCAGCTGCGGAGTCAGCGTGAACGGCAGGCCGGCGCTCGGGTTCGCCGCCAGGGTCATCGTCAGCGTCTGGAACCGGCTGATATACGAGGTCGTGTCATCCACCGCGCTATTGTACGCGGTCGCGTTGGGGCCGCGATCCGGCACCGCCAGGAACACGTTGCCGCCGGCATGGGTGAGGCCGGACCCGATGCCGCCCAGAATATCCGCCGGCAGGCCGTTCTCCAGCTTGTAGCTGAGGCCCGACAGGTCCTTGCCGGCGCCCGCCTTGCTGCCGGTCAGCCGCCCCTGCGCGAGCAGGACGAGCTGGGCCTGTGCGGGCAGGATCGCGGCACAGGAAAGCGCGAGGCCGAGTACGGTCTTTCGAAGCATGATGGTCCCCCCTGAACCCGCCATTTCTCGGCGGAAACAAGGCGTTAACCTTGTTTTGTGACCGATCCGGGACTCTCGGAAACAGTTTGCAACACATGTCGGGGAAACCGACACCCGCCCCGTTGCCGGGCTTGCGACCCTGCCCTGCGCGACATAGCTGAGACGGCATGACCGACTCCGTTCTTGCCCTTGCCGATGCCCAGCTCGATGCCAGCATCGATCGCCTCGCCGCGCTGATGCGCGTACCGTCCATCTCCACCGATCCGGCCTATGCCGCGGACTGCCGCCGCGCCGCCGAGCAGCTGGCCGCCGAGTTGGCCGAGCTCGGCTTCGCCGCGCGCGTCGCCGATACGCCGGGCCACCCGATGGTGGTGGCGCATCACGATGGGGACGGCCCGCATGTGCTGTTCTACGGCCATTACGACGTGCAGCCGGTCGACCCGATCGCGCTGTGGACTCGCGATCCGTTCGATCCGTGGATCGACACGCGTGCCGACGGATCGAAGACGATCGTCGGTCGCGGCGCTTCCGACGACAAGGGCCAGCTGCGGACCTTCGTCGAGGCATGCCGCGCCTGGAAGGAGGCCGAAGGTCGCCTGCCCTGCCGCGTCACCATCCTGTTCGAAGGCGAGGAAGAGTCCGGCTCGACCAGCCTGGAGCCTTTCCTCCACGCCCATGCCGAGGAACTGAAGGCAGACTTCGCACTGATCTGCGATACGCTGATGTGGGATCGCGACACGCCCGGCATCACCATCGGCCTGCGCGGCATGGCGGCGGGCCAGGTCACCGTCCGCGGGCCGTCGCGCGATCTGCATTCGGGCCTTTATGGCGGCGCCGCACGAAATCCGCTGCAGCTGCTTGCCGCGATCCTGGGCGAGATGAAGGATGCGGAGGGCCGCGTGACGCTCGACGGCTTTTACGACGGCGTGCCGGATACCGACCCTGTGGTGCTGGAGAGCTGGAACAAGCTCGGATTCGATGCGGCCGAATTCCTTGGCGAGATCGGCCTGCGCGTGCCGGCGGGCGAAACGGGCAAGACCGTGCTCGAACAGTTCTGGTCGCGCCCGACCGCCGAGATCAACGGGATGTGGGGCGGCTATACCGGCGAGGGATTCAAGACGGTAATCCCGGCCGAAGCCCATGCCAAGGTGAGCTTCCGCCTCGTGGGTACCCAGGATCCCGACCAGGTTTGGGAGGCGTTCCAGGCGCATGTGCGCCGCCGCCTGCCCGAGGATTGCTCGGCCGAGTTCGTCACCCGCGGCCCCGGCAGCTTCGCGATCAGCCTGGCGAGCGACAGCGGACCGCTGGCGGCGACACAGAATGCGCTCGACGCCGAATGGGGCACCTCGGCGCTGCTCGGCTGCGGCGGCTCGATCCCCGTCGTCAATTCGATCCGTTCCATCCTCGGCATGGACAGCGTGATGGTTGGCTTCGCGCTGCCCGATGACAATATCCACTCGCCCAACGAGAAGTACGAGCTCAAGAGCTTCCACAAAGGCATCCGGTCTTGGGTGCGCATTCTGGGCGCGCTGGGCGAGACAGTCCGCGGCAAGGCTGAGACGGTCGCCGCCTGAGGGGCGTTGACGCCGGCGAATGGACGGGGGATAGGACGCCGATGGTTCCCCTTTCGTTCGCCGGCCATGAGTTTCGCGTGCTGCCCGAGGGCGCGCTCTACTGGCCGGCGCGGCGCGCATTGCTCGTCGCCGACCTGCATTTCGAGAAGGCGAGCTGGTTCGCGCTCAGCGGCCAGATGCTGCCGCCGTACGACACGATCGCGACGCTTTCGGCGCTGACGACGATCGTCGAGCGCCTCGGCCCCACCGAGCTCTGGTGCCTGGGAGACAGCTTCCACGACGTGGAAGGCTGCGAGCGCCTGCCCGCCCAGGCGCGCGCGATGCTCACCGGGCTCACCGGCAGCCTCGCCTGGCACTGGATCACCGGCAACCATGATGCGGTGCTGGTCGATCATTGCGGCGGCACGGTGCACGAGGAAGCGGAGGTGGACGGGCTGGTGCTGCGCCATGAGGCCGAAGCCGATGAGGCGCGACCGGAAATGTCCGGCCATTTCCACCCCAAATTGCGGCTGACCGTGCGCGGGCGTCATGTCGCGCGGCGCTGCTTCGTCGCGACCGGCACCAAGCTGATCTTGCCGGCCTTCGGGGCACTTACCGGAGGCCTGGACGCGGGCCATCCCGAAATCGTGCGCGCGGTGGGGCCCGGAGCCGAGGCGCTGGTGGCGACGGCACACAAGCTGCTGCGCTTTCCGCTGGCCGCCTGACCGGCGCACGCCCGGGCTCGCAGTCCCGGGCGCGGCGGCCGGCAGGCCTTATTTTAGCTTCACACCGTGCAGGCCGGTGGTCGTCGAGATGATCAGATAGCCCTCCGGCGTGATCGCCAGCGAGCCGCCATAGGTGGTCTTCCAGACGACCGGGTAGTTGCTCTTGGTCAGATCGACCGCGTAGGTGGTCGCGCCGTTCGACACGAACAGGTGGCCGTCCGATACCACGACGTTGCTCGTCAGGTTGCCGGTGCCGCCCACGTCGATCGACCCGGCGACCAGGCCCGTCGACGTGTCGATCAGATCGACGATCGTGCTTGCCGAGCGCGCTGCATACAGCCGGTCCGCGCGCACGGCGGGATCGCCGATATAGCTGTAGCCGGTGCGCCACAGCGGCTTGTCCGCAAACAGCGAATAGGCCGCGATCGGCAACGCATCTCCACGCTGACGATTGTCCGTGAAGGTGAAGATATGCCCGTTGCTGTCCAGCATGGGCGCACCGACATAGCTGCCAGAATAGCTGATCCCGGTGCGGGTGAAGAACGGGTTCTGGATGGCTTTGGCCAGCGTGCCGTTCCGCTTCAGCACCACGAGCGAACCCGCCTGGAAATAATAGACATAATATTGATCGACTGCGACGCTCTCGCCGTCCATCACATAGCCGCCATATTGGCCGCCGATCTCGGCGCGCCACAGGCGATCGCCCGTCACCACGTTCGCGCCGAACACGACGTTGCCGTAATAGCCCGAGCTGAAAAACAGTTCGTCGCCGACCGGCGTCGGAACGCTGCCGTCGCTGAACTGCGCGTCATAGGTGACCGTGCTTACATAGCCGCCGGTCGCCGCATTGATGATCTGCATCGGCACAGAACCGGAAGTCATGTTGTACGGCATCGACATGACCCGGCCGTTTGCATAGGCCGGGCCGTACGGGCGCCGATCGGGCGCGTAGCCGCTCGTTCCGACGTCGAAGCCCCACTGCGTCGCGCCGGTCGTGGTCGAGACGGCATAGGTATAGACGTGCCGATCTGACTTCACGACGTTGAAGAACACGCTGCCGGCACGTGCGGCGACCTCGCTCGGCGCACCTGCCGCGCCGATCGTCCAGGCATCGGCGAAGCTTGCCGTTGCGAAGCTTGCGCGAACATATCCGGTGTGGCCGGGATCGCGCTGCAGCGTCGACCAGTTCTCATCCGCCGCGAGCGGGGTCGGCGGAAGCAGCGCGGTCGGGCTGGGCGTCGGCGTCGGAACCGGCGTGGGGGTAGGAGTGGGCGTCGGCGTCGGCGTCGGAGTGGGTGTCGGCGTCGGGGTGGGTGCGACGACCACCACGCCGCCGCCGCTCGATCCACCCCCGCCCCCACCACTGCAGGCGCTTGCCAGCAAAAGGACGGCCAGCGGCGCCAGCGCAGTGTGCTTCATACTTCCCCCCGACATGTTCGAACGTAAAACGCTGTGACGTTCCTAATATCAACGGGATTGTTTCGGCAACCGGCCGGCCGCCATTATTGGGCGTTCACACCCGGTTGCACGAAAATCCTGTGGAACACCGACTATCGGGGCGCAGACTTCACGAACAGGTTGCGGTGCCAGAGCCCATCTTGCTGACCTTGCACTGTGCCCCGCCGCGCAGTTCGACGTCGCCCGATCCCAGGATCGAGACCGAGGCAGGCCCCGCCACGTTCGCGCGCACGCTGCCGGAACCCGCGATGGAGATGTCGGCGCCCTTGGCGGTGAACTGCTGCCCGCGCAGATCGCCCGAGCCTGCGATCGACACGTCCATCTTGTCCGCCCTACCGGCCACCGCGATGTTGCCCGAGCCTGCGATCGACAGCGACGCCTCGCTGGCGGCCATCGCGGCGATGTCGAGATCGCCCGATCCTGCAACCGCGCCGTCGAACTTGCCCTCGACGCGATCGATCCGCATCGTGCCCGACCCTGCGACGGCGCCATCGCTCAGCCGCGGCATGACGATGTGGATCTTGGCAGCATTACCCTTGTCCCACATCACGCCGGCGCGCTTGCGGCGCCCGACGTTGAGCGTCTTGCCGTCCAGCCGGATCTCGAGCTGATCGAGCACGGCAGGATCCCCCTCCGCCCGCACCGAAAAGGCGCCCCCGGTCCGAACGTCGATATCGTCCGAGCCCTTCAAAGCCACGCCGGTAAAGCCGCTCGCTGCGAACGTGCGGCTGGTGCCGGCGCCGCTCGGTTCGATCTTGGTGCCCTTGGCATCGTCCCAACTCGCGTGACAGGCGGTGGCGACGGGCAGCAGGGCAAGGATAAGCAGCGAACGCATGGCGGGTCTCCCGATCGTGTGTTGCGCCCATAATACACAATCGATGCGCAACGAAAAGGGGGCGTGAACCCAAGGTTCCGCCCCCTCTTGCGTCCGGTCCGGATCCGCGCCTCAGGCGGGAACCTTGTCCTTGTTGTGGATCGCTGCGGCCTTGCGCAGGATGTCCAGGATCTTCTCCAGCGCCGCCGGCTCGTCGATCTCTTCCATCGCCGCCAGCTCGCGGGCGAGGCGGCTGGCCGCGCCTTCGAAGATCTGGCGCTCGGAATA